>DASSBV010000029.1:0-8486 GCA_035698545.1 Gaiella sp.
CGTGGCGGTCCCACGGCGGCGCCGGCGCCTTGCGTTCGAGGTGCGCCACGATCGACCGACCGAGCGCGAGGGCGTGCTCGTCGTCGAGCGCCTCGTGGTCCGCGACGCCCGAGCGCCTTGCATGGACCTCGGCGGTGGCGCCGTCCACGCCCGGCAGTCCGGCGTCGTCGACCACCTCGCCGACGACGACGACCACGCCCTGCAGATCGTCCGCTCCATCGTCGACACCTTCGAGCGGCCCAACCCGCCGAGCATCACGGTCCACCCGGTGGAGGAGCCGGCGGAGGACCCGGCCGGCCTCTACGACGTCGTGCCGTCCGACCCGCGCCAGCCGTACGACGTGCGCGAGGTCATCCGGCGCATCGTCGACGGCTCGCGCATGCACGAGTTCAAGCCCCTCTACGGCGACACCCTCGTCTGCGGTTTCGCGCGCATCTGGGGCCACCCGGTCGCGATCATCGCCAACAACGGGATCCTCTTCAGCGAGTCGGCGCTCAAGGGCGCGCACTTCATCGAGCTGGCCAACCAGCGCGGCATCCCGCTGGTGTTCCTGCAGAACATCACCGGCTTCATGGTCGGCCGCGAGTACGAGAACCGCGGCATCGCCAAGGACGGCGCCAAGCTCGTCACGGCGGTCACGTCGTCGGTGGTGCCGAAGTTCACCGTCGTCATCGGCGGTTCGTACGGCGCCGGCAACTACGGCATGTGCGGCCGCGCCTATGACCCGCGGTTCATGTGGGCGTGGCCGAACGCCCGCATCTCGGTGATGGGCGGCGAGCAAGCCGCGTCCGTGCTGGCCACGGTGCGTCGCGACGCCATGGCCGCCCGCGGCGAGGAGTGGTCCGAGGAGGACGAGGCCGCGTTCCGCGCCCCGATCCTCGAGCAGTACGAGGAACAGGGCTCGGCCTACTACTCCACCGCCCGCCTCTGGGACGACGGGATCATCGACCCGCGCGACACCCGCCGCGTGCTCGCACTCGGCCTCTCGGCGGCTGCGAACGCGCCCGTCCCGGAGACGACCTTCGGCGTCTTCCGCATGTAAGGCGCGCGCTCCATCCGGCCGTCGCGTGACGATCCGCGCATCGTCGTCTCACGGAGGTCACCGATGCGCGTCTCCCCGTCCACCGTCCTCGCCGCCCTGGCGCTGTTCTTCGCCCTCGGCGGCTCCGCGATCGCCGTCCAGGACGCGGTCAGGCCCCAGGCGCGCTGCGCGCCAGGCGCCGTTCGCGGGTTCATCGTCGTGAACGGCGATCCCGCAAAGGGAATCGCCAACATCGGCGACCAGTTCACGAGCGCGAAGCCCGAGGTCGGGGCGCGCTTCAACTGCGCCGGCGGCGCGCCGCAGGCGCGTCGGGTCGCCACGGGCGTCTACGAGGTGCGCTTCCCGGGGAACGGCGCGCAGGTGCCGATGGTCAGCGCGCCCGCCGCCGAGACGACAGTCGGGGCGGTGGGGCCCGGGACGTTCCGCGTCGGGCTCTGGGTGCCTGGCCGGCAGGACGCGATCGACACGCCGTTCGCGGTCGCGCTGTTCTGACTGGGGGTGCGGGGACCCTGTCGGCACAGGGTCCCCGCACGACGCTCAGTCCTCGCTCGACGCGAGCGACTCGCCCGTCTCGAGCAGCGTCTTGAGCCCGCTCAGCACGAACATCCAGCCACCCGCGACGCTCTCTGCCGTCTTCGGCGCGCCTTCGAGCTGGTCGTGGACCACGGTCAGCAGGCAGTAGCCCCCGTCCTGCGGCTCGATCTCCCACGACACGCGGCTCTCGGCCTCCGCGGCGAACTCGGGGCTGTAGAGCCCCTGCCAGCCGTGCACGAGCCGGCGTGGCGGGTCGTACTCGAGCACTGCCGAGTCCCCCCAGAGAGCTCCGTCCGGCCCGAACGACTGCCGCCGTTCAGGTGTCACCTCGACGCGCGAGGCGTAGAAGTAGCGCGTCGTGAACTCGGACTTCGTGATCGCGTCCCAGATCGCCTCGGGGGTCGCCTTGATGAACAGCTGGTAGACCTGCGTCGTCTGGACGGTCATGGTCGTCATGCCGTCCTCCTCACGCCCTGTCCGGATCGAGGACGTCGCCGGTCTCGAGCAGCGTTTTCAGGCCGCTCAGCACCATCATCCAGCCCGGCCCGCTGACCGACTCGGCCGTCTTCGGCGAGCCGTCCAGCTGGTCGTGCGTCACGGTGAGGAGGCAGTACCCGCCCTCCTGCGGCTCGATTTCCCACGACACGCGGCTCTCCGGCTCCTCGGCGAGCTCCGGGGAGTAGAGCGACTGCCATGCGTGCACGAGCCGGTGAGGCGGGTCGTACTCGAGCGTCGGCGAGTCGCCCCAGACCTCGCCGTTCGGGCCGTAGCCGCGGTGGCGCTCCGGTGTGTTCTCCACCCGCGCGCCGTGGTAGTAGCGGATCGTGAACTCCGGCTTCGTGATCGCGTCCCAGATCGCCTCGGGGGTCGCCTTGATGAACAGCTGGTAGACCTGCGTTGCCTGCGCGGTCATGGTCGTCATGCCGTCTCCTCCAGTTCGGTCTTGAGGTCCGCGAGCGCCGCGACGCGGTGCTCGGTGTACTTGTCGATCCAGCGGTCGTGGATCAACCGGATCGGGACCGGGTTGAGGTAGTGGAGCTTCTCCCGTCCCGACCGGCGGGTGACGACGAGGTGCGCGTCCTCGAGGACCCGCAGGTGCTTCATCACCCCGAAGCGCGTCATCTCGAGCTCCGACTCGAGCTCGGTCAGCGTGCGGCCGTCATGCTCGAAGAGCCGGTCGAGCAGATAGCGACGCGTGGGATCCGCGAGCGCCTTGAACACCTGGTCGTCGTCCGTCATGGCGCACACAATACGTGACCAAATAGTCACATGTCAAGCTTTGAGAGACTCGAGACGTGGACGCCGTCGACCTGACCCTGCGGAACAACACGTACACACTGCTCGTCCGGCTCGGCCGCGGGCCCACAGCGGCCGAGCTCGCTACGGAGACGGGAATGGCCGAGACCGCCGTTCAGGCGGGGTGGAAGCGGCTCCACGAGCAGCACGCGATCGTCCTCGGCTCCGATGACGAGATCCGGATGGCGAATCCGTTCTCGGCCGTCCCCACGTCCCACCGCGTCGAGGCCGCGGGCCGTTCGTGGTACGCGAATTGCGCGTGGGACGCCTTCGGCGTCTGCGCCGCCCTCGACGCCGACGGCCACATCGAGACGACCTGCCCGGACTGCGGCGAGCAGCTCGTCGTCGAGGTGCGGGACGGCCGGCCGGACGACGAGAGCCTCGTCTTCCACTCGCTCGTCGATGCCGGGCACTGGTGGGACGACATCGTCTTCACCTGAGGCGCGATGAACCTCTTCCGGTCGGAAGAGCACGTGCGGCGTTGGCTCGACGGGCGACCTCCCGGGGCCACGATCCCAGTCACGACGCTCGCGGCGCTCGCCGAGGCGTGGTGGTCGGATCGCCTCTCGCCCGACTGGCGCCCACGCACCGCGGCCGAGAGCCAGGCAATCCTCGACGGCCTTGGGCTGACCGGCGCGTCCTGGCGCCTGCCGGGAACGTGAACGAGGCCGCGCGTGTCGCGGACGACGTCCGCGCCGTCGTTCTCGTCGAGGGCCTGAGCGACCGAAGCGCGCTCGAGGCGCTCGCGGCCAAACACGGCCGCGACCTCGCAGCCGAGGGCGTCTCCGTCGTGCCGATCGGCGGCGCCCAGGCGATCCGGCGCGCGCTCGATCTGTACGGCCCGCGCGGGCTCGACCTCGCTCTCGCCGGCCTCTGCGACGCCGGGGAGGAGCGCAGCTTCCTGCGGGGCCTCGAGCGGGCGGGTCTCGGCAGCGACCTCACACGAGACGCCATGGAGCGCCTCGGCTTCTACGTCTGCGAGGCCGACCTCGAGGACGAGCTCATCCGCGCGCTCGGTGCGGAGGCCGCCGAGGGAGTCGTCGAGACCCAGGGTGACATCGGCCCGTTCCGCACGCTTCAGAAGCAGCCCGAGTGGCGGGGCAGGCCGTTGCACGACCAGCTCCGCCGGTTCTTCGGCTCGGGCGGCCGCCGCAAGATCCGCTACGCGCGGTTCCTCGTCGAGGCGCTCGACCTCGACAGCATGCCGAGGCCGCTCGACGGCGTGCTTCGGCACATCTGAGCCTTACACCTCGACGGCTGCCTCCGCCTCGCGCAGGTACTGGTGGACGAAGGCGATCGCCATGCTGCCCTCCCCCACCGCGGCGGCGACGCGCTTGACGGGGCCGAAACGAACGTCGCCACACGCGAAGATCCCGGGCACGCTCGTCTCGAGCAGGTAGGGGTCGCGCTCGAGCTCCCAGCGACCGGTGGCCGCGACGTCCGAACCCGTCAGCACGTAGCCGTTCTCGTCGCGCGCGATCTCGGAAGGCAGCCATTCGGTCTCGGTGTCCGCGCCGATGAGGATGAAGAGCCCGTCGGATCTGAGCCAGGCAGTCTCCGACGTCCCGGGCGCCCCGACCTCGATCGCCTCGAGCGCCGTGTCGCCATGGAGCGCCACCACCTGGACACGCGGAATCAGGCTGATGTTGGGTCTCGTCGCGATCTGGTCGATCAGGTACCGGGACATGCTCTTCTCGAGGCCGTCGCCGCGGCAGAGGATCGTCACCGAGCGCGCGTGCGTGGAAAAGTTGATCGCAGCCTGCCCGGCGGAGTTTCCGGCGCCGACGATGTGGAGGACCTGCCCGTGCGTGGCCGGCGCGTCGCTCTTCGCGGCGCCGTACCAGACGCCTTTCCCCGCCAGCCGCTCGCCCCCGTCGACCGCCAAACGACGCCAGACGACGCCGCACGCGAGGATGATCGTTCGTGCGCGAAGGACGTCGCCGCCGTCGAGGTGGACCTGACGGGTCGTCGGGTCGATCCGCACGATCTCCCGTGTGACGAGGATCTCGGCGCCTAGCCGCCGTGCCTGCCGGAGCGCCCGGCTCGCGAGGTCGTCACCCGAGATGCCCTCGTGGAAGCCGAGGTAGTTCTCGATCCGCGAGGAGGTGCCCGCCTGACCGCCGGGCACCTCGCGCTCGACGACGATCGTCCGAAGGCCCTCCGAGGCGCCGTACACGGCCGCGGCCAGCCCTGCCGGCCCCGCGCCGACGACGACGGTGTCGTATTCGGCGGCCCGCGGCTCGGTGCCGAGCCCGAGGAGCTCGGCGACGCGTCGCAGCTGCGGCCGGACGACCGTCTTGCCGTCGATCACACGGATCACGGGAAGGTCTTCGGCCGGCGGCAAGGGACCGCCCCAGCGCTCCGCGGCATCGGCCTCGTCGGGCTGGAGCCACGTGCACGAGATCTGGTTCCGCTCGAGGAAGCGGCGGAGCTCTGAGCAGGCGGTGTCACGCGAGTGCCCCACGACGATCGCCCGCGGCGGGGACGACTCCGAGGCGAGCCCCTGGAGACCGCGCGCCCCGCTCATCCGGTGCGCGGCGAGACGGCCGACCTCCTTCGCGACGTCCGGCGCCAGGGCGGCGACCGTGTGGTAGTCCCGCGGCTCGACGCGCATCACCCGGGTGGGCTCGGCCGCCCGGAAGCCGACGGGGAACACCGTGCCGAGCGTGATCGGCACCTCGCCGAAGATGTCTCCCACCTCGCGCTCGCCGACGACGCGCTCGATCCCGTCAACGAGCTTGACCGCCTCGATCTTGCCGTCGAGCACCGCGAACAGCGCACGATCGGCGCCCTCGTGGGCCGCGTACTCGTGGGGCAGGAGCGTGATGTCCGCCGCGGCGCGCGCGAGGCGCTCGCAGTCGGCCGGGTCGAGCCCCGAGAAGATCGCGACCCGGCTGACGTCCTCCGCGGTGACCATGGCGCAACGCTAGCGGCGCATGGCCCGAACGCGATCAGCCGCCCTGCGGCGGAAAGCGGACGTGCAGGTGGTAGTCGTGCCCCGCGTAGGGGATGACGACGCCGGACGGGCCGCGGAGCCCGCTCCCGTAGCCGACGAAGATCATCTGCGCCCCGGCCGCGACGAACCGGTCGACGAGGTCCTGCGAGAGCCGCCGGTCGATCTGGTCGTGCGCGACCGGAGCCTCGAGCCTGTGGTCGAGGCGGGGAAAGTAGATGTCGGCGTCGAGCCCGTTCTGGTGCGAGACGTGCTCGTCGGTCATGGGCCCGCCGCCCTCGCGGCTGATGTCGCCGACGACGATGCGCGGCGCGTCCGGATGGGCGGCGCGGTACGCGGCGGCGACCGAGACGATGGTGCGGATCGTGTGCTCGGTGCCGTAGAGGCGCTTCGGGGCGTTCGGCACGCTGTCCGTGACGGGGTCCCAGGTGACCCAGTCCGGGCCCTCGAGCGGGAGCTGCGTCCCGTTGGCGAGGCTGCCCGACCACGGCAGGCCGGTCGAGACGCCGTGGTGCCACGCGATCGTCGGCGCCGCTCTTGCCTTCGCCGCGCTCTCCCGCCGTCTGGAGGCGGCCGTCTCCCGCCCGGGCGGGGGGCCGATCGTCGTGCCTTCGGCCACCGGAACGCCGGTGCCGACGCGGAAGGTGAGGGAGGGTGGGTCGTCGAGCATGCTCGAGGCCTGCGGCCCAGATCCGCTGCGCAGCGCTGCGAGCGCGAGCACCACCGCGGGCGACAGCGCGACGGCTGTCGTCCTCGCCCTGCGCAGATGACGGCGGCGCTCCCAGGCGGCCCGCCGCAAGCGCGAGGCGACGAGCCCGGGCGGCGGCGCGAGGCTCGGGATCGCGCGCGGGCCGATTCCGGGAAACCCCGGAGCGGCCACGGCCTCGCGAAACCAGAGCACGTCCGCCTCGAGCCATACCTCGCCGCGTCTCCAGCTCATGGAATTCCCTGGTTCGGCGCCGCAGTCGGCATGTCCTCCCCGTGGGCGGTGTCAGCTCCCCTTTCCGATCTCGTGATGCTGCGGACGCCACCAGCGGGTGAGGCCGGCGTGGTCGATGCCGCCCTCTCGCGCGATCACGAGAACATCCCTGTGGGACGCCTGCCCCAACCGCTCGTGCGTCCAGACGATCACCGCGTCGTTGCCGTCGAAGTAGCAGAAGACGCGCCCCCCGGGCTTGTCAGGCCCGTGCAGCCAGGCGTGCTCGCCTCCCCACGAGAAGGCGTTGCACTTGCCCTTGTCGCGCGGAACGTCCTCATGGCCCCCCAGCGCCGACGCATACGCGGCACGGAGGGTGGACCCGTTCGGGTACATCGAGATCTCCCAACGGTCGGGCATGCCGCTCGCCGGCAGGCAGACGGCAGTCTGGATGGCGGACGGCTCGGCCACGCTCTGCACGTGGCAGTCCTTCCAGAGCGCAGGCGGGACGAGTGCGTCGAGCCTGGCGTTCGGGGAGAGCGTCCCGGTTCCGGGCAGCGTGCCAACGCCCTGCGGCGGGGCGGCGGCGCCGTCGTTCGTGTCGCCGGTGGTGAGGTACACGACCCCGGCTGCCGTGAGGGCCGCGAGCCCCGCAACGCCGGCCGCGAGCTTCCAGCCGAACTGGCGTGCCGGCTTCCCGAAGAACATCAGCACCCAGCGGTTCGTCGAGGGGGCGTCGTGCTCGGAATACACCTGGAGGACGTGGACCGGGTCGCTGATGTTCTTGAGGTGGACTCGTCCGCGATCGCTGAACGTCAGCCCCTCCATCCGCCCGGCGAGCCGGTAGGTGGCCTCGGTGACGATCACCTCGCCTCCGTGCGCGCGTGCGCAGAGGCGCGCGGCGACGTTCAGCGCGGCACCCCGGAAGCTGCCGTCCTCGAGCGCAACCGCCTCGCCTGAGTCGATGCCCATCCCCACACGGAGCGGCAGGTCGTGGTCGAGGTCGGCCTCCTCGTCGAACCGCCCCTGAAGGGCGATCGCGCACCGGATCGCCTGGCGTGCCGAGGAGAACACGGCGAGCGCCTCGTCGCCCCGGATCTCCACGACCTTTCCGCCGTGCGTCTCGACGTCGTCCCTGACGAGCTCGACGAACTGCGCTGTCAGCCCGGCCGCCGCCTCGGCCCCGAACTCGTCCGTGTACCGCGAGTACCCGCGGATGTCGGCGATCAGGAACGTATGTATGCCTGCCTGGCCGGCGCTCATGGGCCGAGTATGAACCCTTCTTCGTGCGGATCCGTACGGATTTCCACACCGGCTGCGTAGCGGCCGTCACATATGCACCGCGCAGCGCAACCCGCCGCCCCGCCGAGCGCCGGGTCGCCTGCCGTGATTGTCGCGCTTGCGAGAGCTAGAGTCGCGGGCCCTCCGGTGATCTGGAGATCTCCTCCACGAGCTCGCCGACAGCCTTCTCCTTCGCCTCGAGCGCCACGTCCGCCTGTGCGAGCACACCCACGAGCCGGTTGTCCTCGTCCACGACGGGGAGACGCCTGACCTGCTCGCTCGCCATCTTCTTGAGAGCGCTGGCCAGGTCGTCGTCGGCGTAAACGGTGACGAGCTCGCGGCTCGCGACCTCGCGCACCGGCATGCCGCGTGGGTCCTTGCCCTTCGCGACTGCGCGGATGACGATGTCCCGGTCGGTGATCATCCCGGCCAACTGCTCGCCCTCGAGGATGGGCAAGGAGCCG
>DASSBV010000030.1:0-2841 GCA_035698545.1 Gaiella sp.
TTTTCGTCCTCATGGGCGCCCGCCTGCAAGATCAGCTCGGCGCCGGCGAGGAGGAGGTCTTCGTCCATGAACTGCCACGCGCCGACGAGGACACCGGGGCCGCCGTGGCACACCTGGAGACAGATCCGACCGTCCCGCGGACGCGCGAGCTGCGCTCGCGGGGTGCCGGGCCAGTTCGCGAGGCCGTCCTCGCAGAACGCGTGCCGGGCGAGAACCGCTGCCGTGTCGCTCGCCAGGGCGGGATCCGGCTCGAATCGGGTCAGGGCGAGCGTGTTGCCGGCCGCGCCGTGCATCGTCGTGAGGCCGCGGTAGTCGTCGTCCTGCCGCCAGAGCCCGTCTTCGCCTCGTCTCGCGCGGAGAGCGGCCGCTGACTCGCGACCGGCCTCGAGCCAACGCGGCTCTCCGGTCCAGTCGTGCATCGCCATGGCGACGAGCAGCATCCCGGGCGCGCCCCAGCTGATGTCGTCGGTCGGGTTGTCGACGTTGTCACGGACGAGCGCGTGCAGGTCGTCCGCGAGCACCGGGTCGGCGGTGAGCCGGAAGGCGACGAGGAGCGGTCCCGTCTCGCCGCTGAGCAGCGACGCCGGGTGGTAATGCTCGTCGGCCGCGAAGTCGGGCGCCATACGCTTCAGCTCGATCGTGCGCAAGGCAGCAGGGACGAGATCGAGCGAGCTCTCGACGTGGCCGCCTCGGTGCAGCGCGTCGAGTGCCCAGATCACGCCGGCCGCCCCCGCGTACAGGCTCTTCAGCGGCAGCGGCTCCTCGAACCCGTCCCACTCGTGCGCGGGCCAGAGCGCCTCGGGGTCGAACGCCGCGTCGGCGTCGGCGACGATCGCGGAGATCGCGTCCTCGACTCGGGACGGAACCCACGGCTCATCGATCAACGGCTCGAAGCGCGCCGGGTCGTAGAGCGCCATGGCTCCGTTCTAGTCGATCCCGTCCGTCGAACGTCTGACCGAAGCAAGCCCGCCGATGACGCGCGGCTCAGGCGACGTGCGCCGTGGGGGCGAGCGGCTCGAGGAAGACGCAGACGCGCTCGTCGGCCGGCAGCGGCGACGGCCCGTGCCGGAGCACGACCAGCTCGCCGACCTCGGGCACCTCGACCAGCTTTCCCACCTCGGGAACGGCGCCGTTCTCGAGCTCGACCAGCCGGTAGCCACGCGGCGTCGAGGCGAACGCCACGCAAACGGTGGCCGTCCTGGGTTCGAGGGCCTCGTCCGCCTGCTCGGCGACCTCGGGCTCCTCGGCGAGCTCGGGCTGCTCGGCGACCTCGGGCTCCTGGGCGAGCTCGGGTTCCGTCTCCGTCTGGTCCGTGTCCTGTGTGCCGAACGCCGGCTCGGGGTTCAGCTGCGTCAACGGCACGAGGCCCGGGCCCGGCTCCTCCTCGCGCACTGCCTCGAGCCGCGGCGCGAGCTCGACGACCTCCGCGGGCTTCCCGTCGTCATCGGCCGACGCCTCGATGAGCGACGCCTGCTCGGCGAGCGAGCCGGCGAGCTCGAACTTGCTGATCACGCCCTGCCCCACGAGCGCCTCGCCGAGCCGCTCACCGGTGAGCCGCTGGCGCTCGAGCGCCTGCACGAGCTGCTCGCGGGTGACGAATCCCCGGGTGACGAGGATCTCCCCCAGCTGCTGCCATGACTCGCTCGCGCGCGTGCTCACGTCCTCTTTCGCCTCCCCCATTCGGGCCCAGTGCTCGGCGACGACCTTGGCGAGCTCGGCGCGCTCGACGCCGAACCGTTCGACGAGGATCTGGCCGAGCTGCTGGCCGGTTTCCTGCTGAAGCTCGAGCGCGACGACCAGCTGGCTCTGCGAGACGAGCCCCCGCTCGACGAACAACGCACCGATCAGTCGGTTGGAGACTGCCTCCGGAAGGGTCACGCTTTGTCTATCGGCAGTCCCTCGAACGAGCTAGAGAGTCAGTTTCGAAGTGCCGCTCAGCTGGCCGCGTAGGCCGCGAGCGCGTCCAGGACGGAACGCAGGCGCCGCCCCTCGTCGGTGAGGACGTACTCGACGCGAGGTGGCCGCGCGTCGATCACGCGCCGTTCGAGCACTCCAGCCGCCTCGAGCTCGACCAACCGCTGAGCCAGCGTCCGGGGCGGGATCTCGCCGACCGCCTGCTTGATCTCGTTGAAGCGGGTCGCGCCCTCGACCGACGCCCACAGGATCGAGACCGTCCAGCGCCGCTCGAGGAGGCCCGCCGCGCGGCGGACCTCCTCGGGGACGGGTGCGCAGGTCCTACACCGAGACATGGCGCTTCGACGACCGCGTCGGCTCGAGCGCGAACCCGAGCACCTCGTCGAGCGACATTACCGGGTGGAACGTCAGCTCCTCGCGGACGTGCTCAGGGACGTCCTCGAGGTCGCCGCGGTTCCGCTCGGGGATCACGACGTCGGTCAGGCCGGCCGCGTGCGCGGCGAGCACCTTCTGCTTGAGGCCGCCGATCGGCAGGACCCGACCCTGGAGGGTCAGCTCGCCGGTCATCCCGACCGTGTGCTTGACGGGCCGCCCGGTGAGGAGCGACGCGAGTGCGGTGGCCATCGTGATCCCTGCGCTCGGGCCGTCCTTCGGGATGGCACCCGCGGGAACGTGGACGTGGAACTTCCGCTCGAACGCGTCCTGGTCGATGCCGAGCTCGTCGGCGCGCGAGCGCACCGCCGAGAGCGCGATCTGGGCGGACTCCTTCATCACGTCGCCGAGCTGACCGGTCAGGGTCAGGCCGTCGCCCGGCGCCGCGGTCGCCTCGACGAACAAGACGTCGCCGCCCGTCATGTTGACGGCGAGCCCCGTCGCGACGCCCGGCACCGCCGTCCGCTCCGCCGCCTCGCGGAAGAACTTCTGGCG
>DASSBV010000031.1:0-4310 GCA_035698545.1 Gaiella sp.
CCCATCGGCCTCGTCGCGCTCGTGGTGATCGCCTCCGCGTTCCACGCCCCCGTTCAGCGCGTCAGGCACGCGGTGGACTATCTCGGCGCCGCGCTCCTCGCCGCCGGGCTGTCGGGGATCGTGCTCTACACGAGCCTCGGAGGGACCACGTGGGACTGGGATGCGCCGCAGATGGTCGCCATGCTCATCGCCGGCGTGCTCTGCATCGCGGCGTTCGTCGTGGTCGAAAGCAGGGCGAAGGAGCCGATCCTGCCGCTCGAGCTCTTCCGCAATCGTGTCTTCACGGTCTCGGCGGTGATCGGGTTCATCGTCGGCGTCGCGCTCTTCGGGGCGGTGACGTACCTGCCGATCTATCTCCAGAACGTGGAGGGCCACAGCGCGACCACGGCCGGGCTCCTGATGACCCCGATGATGGCCGGCGTCCTCATCACCTCGATCACGAGCGGGCAGCTGATCTCACGCTACGGCCGCTACCGGCCCTATCCAATCGTCGGGACGGCGGTGATGACGGTCGGCCTCGTGCTCCTCTCCAGGCTCGAGGTCGGCACGTCGACGGTCCTGGCCGGCGCGTACATGCTCGTGATGGGCCTCGGCATCGGGATGGTGATGCAGGTGCTGGTCCTCGTGGCGCAGAACGCGGTCGACTACCGCAATCTCGGCGTGGCGACGTCCGGGTCAACCCTCTTCCGGCAGGTCGGCGGCTCGATCGGGGTGGCGATGTTCGGCGCGATCTTCGCGAACCAGCTCGCCGCGAACCTCGCCGAGAAGATTCCGCCCGGCGCGGAGCTGCCGGCGGCCGTCGACCCCGTCGCGATCAAGCACCTGCCCGCCGACCTCCGCGAGCTCTACGTCGAGGCCCTGACCGACTCACTCCAGCCCGTCTTCCTCACGGCCGCCGCCATCGCAGTTCTCGCTTTCGTGCTCACGTGGTTCCTCCGCGAGGTGCCGCTTCGCACGAGCTCCCGCGCACCTGACCCCGGGGAGGGGCTCGAGGGCGCCCACGACGACGACCGGATCCGCGAGGTCGAGCGTGCGTTGTCGGTGCTCGCGGCGCGCGAGGAGCGCTGGGGGATGTACGAGCGGCTCTCGGCCCGCGCGCAGCTCGACCTGCCGCCGCCGGAGCTCTGGCTCCTCTCACGGCTCGGAGAGCGCGCGCCCCTGACGCGAGCGGCGCTGGCGGAGGAGCTGAAGGTGGAGGTGGCGCAGCTCGATCCGCCGCTCGCGAGCCTGTGCGACGACGGGTACGCGCGAGCCGAGAACGCCGGCTCGATCGTCCTCACCGCGACCGGCAAGGAAGGCTACGAGCGGCTCCTCGAAGCGCGTCGCTCGGGTCTTCGCGAGCTGCTCGACGGCCTCGAGCCCGCGGACCATCCGGAGCTCCAGCAGCTCGTCGAGCGCCTGAGTCGCGACCTCGTGCGCGAGATGCCGGCTCCCGCGTAGATGCGCGGGAGAGCGCCGGTTGACCCTGCGCCGCGAACGGCGCATCCTGGTTGGCGGTCCCAATCGAGGAGGCGAAAGTGTTCGCACGAATCGCGACGTTCGAAGGCGGCAACGTCGACGAGCTGCGGCGGATGGGCGAGGAGCGCATGGCCGACGGCGACTCCGGGATGCCCGAAGGCGTCTCGCGCGCGATGGTGCTCCAGGGCGACAAGCGCCTGTTCGTGACGTTCTTCGACAGCCGTGAGGCGATGCAGGCGGCGGAGCAGCGCTTCGAGTCGATGGGCGACGAGATCCCCGAGGATGTCCGCGGGCGTCGTGTCTCCGTCGACACCTACGAGGTCGTCATGGACGAGTCCGCCTGACGAAGTAACCGACGAGCCCGGCACCGCCGCGGCCGGGCTCGAACGGGCGATTGCCCGCGCGAGATGCGTTCTATAGGGTCGCGCCGTCTCACCGTGCGGTGCGGTCGGCCCGCCGAGCGCGTCGCAGACGACGAGGAAAGGGGAGAGCTGATGAGTGCCAACGTCTCCGCCGCCGGTCACCGTGGCCGGCGGTTCATCGCCGCGGTCGTAGCCCTGCTGTCAGCTGTCGCGATCCAGTCCGGGTCGGCCGGGACCACGGCGCTGTTCGACGGCCCCGCGGCGCGTGCCGCGTGCGTCACCTCGTATCCGGGGGTGACGGGGCCCGACGAGCTGTCGCCGTGCCAGTGGGACATGCAGGCGATCGGCGCAGTGGCCGCCCACGCAACCGCCACCGGGGCAGGCGTGAGAGTCGGTGTCATCGACAGCGGCATCGACTTCAGCCACCCGGATCTGGCGGGTGCGATCGACGTCGCCGCATCGTGCTCGTTCATCACCAGCACGACTCCGACGGCTGATCCAGCTGAGGTGGCGAACGGCGACTGCACGAACAAGACGGCGGTCCAGGACCTCCAGGGACACGGGACGCATGTCGCGACGACGATCGCCGGTAGGCAAAACGGGATCGGCATCGTCGGCGTCGCTCCCCAGGCGACGATCGTCGCGATCAAGGCATGCACGATCGTCGGGTACTGCTTCGCGGACTCCGTCGCCGCCGCGCTCCGCTACGCCGGTGACCAGCGCCTCGACGTGGTGAACCTCAGCCTGTTCGCCGATCCGTACCTCTACTACTGCGCGAACGACGCGGGCCAGCGGGCGATCCTCCAGGACCTCCAGTCGGCCGCGCGCTACGCCCAACAACGCGGCGTCGTGATCGTCGCCGCGGCGGGGAACGAGGCCCACGACCTCGGTCACCCGACCACGGACGAGATCAGCCCCGACTGGCCGCCGGACACTGCCGAGGTGCGCGATGTCGGGAACAACTGCCGTGTCGCGCCGGCGGAGATCCCCGGCGTCGTCACCGTCTCGGCCTCGGGCGTGAGCACGCTCGCGAGTTACTCGAACGTCGGGCCCGTTGATGTCACCGCACCTGGCGGCGACGCGCCGCAGACGGCGGCCACTGTGTTCGGCCGCGGTCGGATCCTCGCGGGCTGGTCGAGCACGGACGAGACGGGACAGTGGGAGGGGCTCGTCGCGGCGAACCGGGCCGTGGTCAGCGGGGGCGGTCGCTACGTCTGGATCAGCGGCACCTCGATGGCCTCGCCGCACGTCGCGGGCGTGGCGGCGCTGATCCGCGACGTGCACCCGAACATGCCCCAGGGCGCGGTTGCGGCGCTGCTCCGCTCGTCGGCCACGGCGCTGTCGTGCCCGACGACGTGGCCGGCGGACGACCCGCGTCAGTGCAGCGGAGGGTCCGGTCACACGTCGTTCTTCGGCGCAGGGATGGTGAGCGCGGCAGGCGCCGTGGCGCGCTGACCTCCAGGAATACATGGGGAGGGCTCCCGCTGGCGGGCCCTCCCCACGGTTCCCTCGCTGAGACCTGCAAGCCTCTAGTCGGACCCCGCCCCGGCATCCTCCGGCGCCAGCAGCTCGCTCGCGCGCTCGGCGTCCTCGGCCTGCACGAGCACGTCGAACGGCCCGCTGACACCACCCGCCGACCCAAGGCCCGCGCCGGCAGCGCCGAACGCGGCTCTCTGCCACATCGCCGAGATCCCCTCGGTGCGGAGCAGGCCCACGGCGAGCTCGGCCTCCGGCTCGTTGTCGACGGTTGCCACCCTGATCATGTCTGTCATGAGCTTCTCCGCAGGCGCCGTTGCTCTTCGAGGAGCTCTCGACGAAGCCGCGAGAGGCTGCTCGGGCAGTTGTCCCCGAGGGCGACCAGGATGGCTTCGTGGTCGGCCCACGTGAGCGGAGCCTCCGTCGCGACGTGCAGCTCGATCGCCTGCTCCAGCTTCGCCGCGGCTTCCTCGAAACCGGCATCCCGAACGATCCCCGTGAGCAGCCGTGCCTGCGGCGTCCCGATCCGAAGTCCAGCGATGCGCATCGCCGCGACGGTAGCGCAGACCGGCCCAACGTCGGCCGGACTGCGCCGCGGCGCCCTAGCCCGCAAGGGTCTTCGGTGCAACAATCTCCGTGGCGGCTCCGAGCGCCGAACAAGGCCCAGGGGAGGCGTGGGTCACCGTTTGGTGGGGAGCGGCCCGGGCTTCTGTGGCGAGCCTTCTGCTCGGGGTTCTGGCTCGCGAGCCGCCGCCAGGCCGATGAAGCTGCGACGGCACTCCTCCGACGCTCGGGCGTTTCCCTGGATTGCCCGCCGGGTACGTGACCACAACACGAATCGGAGGTCTGAAACCAAATGGCAGCGCACAAGCACATGGACTGGGCGGTCGACTGGGCCGTGCGACTCGAGAACTCATCAGGCGCCTCGAAGGGCAAGACGGCGCGTGCAGGCGGTGCCGGGCGCTGGTTGCTCCTGCCCGCCGCGGGCGCCGGTCTGTACGCACTCGCGACGAG
>DASSBV010000032.1:0-12240 GCA_035698545.1 Gaiella sp.
ACCGAGCACATCCTGCTCGGCCTGCTCCGCGAGGAGGAAGGGCTCGCCGCCCGCGTCCTCGAGCAGCTCGACATCACTGTGGAAGAGGTGCGCGCGCAGGTCGCGCACATCGTCGGCCAGGGCGACGAGGTCACGACAGGCCAGATCCCGTTCACGCCGCGCGCCAAGAAGGTGCTGGAGCTCGCGCTGCGCGAGGCGCTCTCGCTCGGTCACAACTACATCGGCACCGAGCACATCCTCCTCGGGCTCGTCCGCGAGAACGAGGGAGTGGCCGCGCGGATCCTGCTCGACTTCGACGCGGACGCGGAGAAGATCCGCAACGAGATCATCCGCATGCTCTCCGGGCCGGGCCGGCGCCAGGCCGGCCAGGCGGGCGCTGCGGGTCAGGGTGAGAAGGCGAAGAACTCGAAGCTCCTCGACCAGTTCGGGCGGAACCTCACGAAGCAGGCGACCGAGGGCAAGCTCGACCCCGTCGTCGGCCGCCAACTCGAGATCGAGCGCGTGATGCAGATCCTCTCGCGCCGCCAGAAGAACAATCCGGTGCTGATCGGCGAGCCCGGCGTCGGCAAGACGGCCGTCGTCGAGGGTCTCGCCGCCCGGATCGCCTCGAACCAGGTGCCCGAGCTCCTGAAGAACAAGCAGATCTACACGCTCGACCTCGCCGCGCTCGTCGCCGGATCGAAGTACCGCGGTGAGTTCGAGGAGCGCCTCAAGAAGGTGATGAAAGAGATCACCCAGCGCGGCGACATCATCCTGTTCATCGACGAGCTCCACAATCTCGTCGGTGCGGGCGCCGCCGAGGGTGCGATCGACGCCGCGTCGATCCTCAAGCCGGCGCTCGCGCGCGGCGAGCTGCAGACGATCGGCGCGACGACGCTCGACGAGTACCGCAAGTACCTCGAGCGCGACGCCGCCCTGGAGCGCCGGTTCCAGCAGGTGCGGGTCGAGGAGCCGTCGATCGACGAGACCGTGCAGATCCTGCGCGGCCTCCGCGACCGCTACGAGGCGCACCACCGCGTGAAGATCTCCGACGACGCGCTGCGCGCCTCCGCGTCGCTCGCCGACCGCTACATCCAGGACCGGCACCTGCCGGACAAGGCGATCGACCTGATCGACGAGGCCGGCTCGCGCGTCCGCATCCGGACGATGTCCGCGCCGCCGCGCTACCGCGAGCTCGAGGAGGAGATCGAGACCGTCCGCTCCGACAAGGAGGCGGCGATCGAGGCGCAGGAGTTCGAGAAGGCCGCGTCGCTCCGCGACAAGGAGCGGAAGCTCTCCCAGAAGAAGAAGGAGCTCGAGGAGAACTGGCGGAACGAGGCCGACGAGGAGCAGCCCGAGATCGGCGAGGACGAGATCGCCGACATCGTCTCGATGTGGACGGGCATCCCGGTGTTCAAGCTCACCGAGGCCGAGTCGCAGAAGCTCGTCCGCATGGAGGAGGAGCTCCACAAGCGCGTGATCGGGCAGGAGGCCGCGATCGTGGCGGTCTCGAAGTCGATCCGCCGCGCCCGGGCGGGCATCAAGGACCCGAAGCGCCCGACCGGCTCGTTCATCTTCCTCGGTCCGTCCGGCGTGGGGAAGACCGAGCTCGCGCGCACCCTCGCCGAGTTCCTGTTCGGCGACGAGGACGCGATGATCCAGGTGGACATGTCGGAGTACATGGAGAAGCATTCCGTGTCCCGGCTCGTCGGCTCGCCCCCGGGCTACGTCGGCTACGACGAGGGCGGACAGCTCACCGAGGCCGTCCGGCGCAAGCCGTACTCCGTGCTGCTCCTCGACGAGATCGAGAAGGCGCACCCGGACGTGTTCAACATCCTCCTCCAGATCCTGGAGGACGGGAAGCTGACCGACGCCCAGGGGCGCAAGGTCGACTTCCGGAACACGATCGTGATCATGACCTCGAACATCGGGGCCGCGCAGATCTCGAAGAACCAGACGCTCGGCTTCAACGTCGGCGACGAGCAGGGGCTCAGCTACGACGACATGAAGTCCCGCGTGATGGGCGAGCTGAAGAAGGTCTTCCGGCCGGAGCTCTTGAACCGGATCGACGAGATCATCGTCTTCCACAAGCTCGAGAAGTCCGAGATCCTGCAGATCGTCGACCTGATGATGAAGCGCCTCCGCGACCAGATGTCGGTGCACGGCTCGACGATCGAGCTGACCCAGGCCGCGAAGGAGCTCCTCGTCGAAGAGGGCTACGACCCGGCGATGGGCGCGCGGCCGCTGCGGCGGGCGATCCAGCGGCTGATCGAGGATCCGCTCGCGGACTTCGTGCTCGGCCGCGAGCTGACGGAGGGCTCGACGATCGTCGTCGACCGTCGCGAGGACGCAGGCCCCGACGAGCCGAAGGTCGAGATGCGCGTGATCGAGGGCGAGGTCCAGCCCGAGCCGGTAACCGTGCCGCCCGAGCCGCCCGCCTCCGAGGACGACGAGGCGCCGGAGTAGGACTTGGGGCGTCTGGTGTCCGACTTGAAGTCGGACACCAGCGGCTCGGACCGCGCGGCACTTCACCGGTGTCCGACTTCAAGTCGGACACCAGCGAGGTACGGCAAACCGCCCGCCTGAGAGGTGCCGTCCTTTCGTACCGTGCAGGAACATGGACGCAACCGCTCTTGACGCCCGCTACCGGGACGCGCTTCCACAGCTCCTCCAAACCCCGTTCCTCACCGACGGCGGGATCGAGACGACGCTGATCTTTCACGACGGCCTCGACCTCCCGCACTTCGCGGCGTACGACCTGCTCACGCGCGACGGGGGCGAGGAGGCGCTCCGGCGCTACTTCGAGCCGTACGTTCGCATCGCCCGCGACCGTCGCGTGGGCATCGTGCTCGAGACGGCGACCTGGCGCGCCAACCCGGACTGGGCCGAGCGGCTCGGCCATTCGCCTGACGAGCTTGCCGAGCTGAACCGCCGTTCCGTCGGGCTCCTCGCGGAGCTGCGTGCCGGCCACGACGGCGCCGAGACGCCCATCGTGATCTCGGGCTGCATCGGCCCGCGCGGAGACGGGTACGTCGTCGGCGAGACGATGACCGCAGACGAGGCCGAGTCGTACCACGCGACCCAGATCGCAACCTTCGGCGGCTCCGCCGCAGATCTCGTCACAGCGCTCACGATGACGTACGCCGACGAAGCGATCGGGATCGTCCGCGCGGCGCGGGCGGCCGCCATGCCGGTCGTGATTTCGTACACGGTCGAGACCGACGGACGGCTGCCGAGCGGCCAGGCGCTCCGGGACGCGATCGAGGACGTCGACTCGGCCACCGACGGCTATGCCGCGTACTTCATGCTCAATTGCGCGCATCCGTCGCACTTCGACGCTGTCCTCGAGCCGGGCTCGGAGTGGACCGACCGGATTCTCGGGCTGCGGGCGAATGCCTCTCGCCTCAGCCATGCCGAGCTCGACGAGGCGGAGGAGCTCGACACCGGGAACGCCGAGGAGCTCGCCCTCGAGTACGTCGCGCTCCGAGAGAGCCTCCCGCGGCTCACCATCCTCGGCGGCTGCTGCGGCACCGACCATCGCCACGTCGAGGCCATGTGCGAAGCCTGGCCAACCGAATAAGCTCGACCGCGATGGAGATCCGCCATGCGCAGCCCGCCGACTACGGCCGCGTGATCTCGCGCGTCAACGCCTGGTGGGGCGGACGCGAGATGGCGCCGATGCTGCCCCGGCTCTTCTTCGTGCACTTCGAGGGAACGAGCTACGTCGTCGACCGCGAGGACGGTCAGCTGGCTGCCTTCCTGATCGGCTTCGAGTCGCAGTCCGATCCCCACGAGGCCTACATCCACTTCGTCGGCGTGGCGCCCGAGCAGCGCGGCGCGGGACTCGGCCGTCGCCTGTACGAACGCTTCTTCGACGACGCGGTCGCGGGCGGGCGAACCGTCGTGCGCTGCGTCACGTCTCCGGTGAACGAAGGATCGGTGGCGTTCCACAAGGCGCTCGGGTTCGAGGTCGAGAAGCTCGCCGAGGACTACGACGGGCCCGGCGAGGACCGCGTGCTCTTCGTCAAGCGCCTCGCGTGAGCGCTCCGCAGCTCGATCAGCTCCTCGGACGCGTCGTGGTCGACCTGAAGCGTCGTGTGCGTGATCCCGAAACGGTCGCCGAGAACGCCTTCGATCTCCCGCCGTAGCCCATGGCAGTCCTCGCGGCGCCCGACGAGCACGTGCGCGGCGAGCGCGTCGAACCCCGAGGTGATCCGCCAGACGTGGAGGTCGTGAACGCTGGTCACGCCCGGAACGGCGACGATCGCCTCGGCCACGGCGTTCGGATCGATCTCCGACGGCGTTGCCTCCATCAGGATCGACGCCGAGTCGCGCAGCACCCCCCACGCGCTCGCCACGATCAGCACCGCGATCCCGATCGAGACCAGGGGGTCGACGAGCGTCCACCCGGTCGTCACGATCACGACCGCCGCGACGAGGACGGCACACGAGCCGAGGAGATCCGCGAAGACGTGACGGAGCGCCGCCTCGATGTTGAGACTCTCCCGCCCTGACCGGATCAGGATGGCAGCGGCAGCGGCATTCACGAGCAGCCCGACCAGGGCGACGACGAGCATCCAGCCACCCAGGATCTCCGGCGTGTCGCCGAACCGCTGAACGGCCTCCCAGACGATCCAGCCGCTCACGAGAACGAGCGTCAGGCCGTTGACGAACGCGGCGAGGATCTCCGCACGCTGCATACCGAAGCTCCGTGCAGGCGTGGACGGGCGACGGGCCAGCGTCACGGCGACCAGCGCGATCGCGATCGCGATGTTGTCCGACAGCATGTGGCCCGCATCCGCGAGCAGCGCGAGGCTGTCCGTCCAGATTCCTCCGGCGACCTCGACGACCGTGAAGACGAGTGTGAGCGCGAGCACCCAGAGGAGCGCCCGGCGCGAGCCGCTCCGGTGGTCGTGTGTGTGCTGGCCGTCGGTGTGGCTCGACATCGGCACTACTGAGGATAGGGCAGCCGCCGGGCGAAGCCTGCGCGGCTCTGTTGCCTTTTTCGACGACAGACGTCCGACCGCTCGTCTACTCTGTCCGCATGGCGAAGGTGGTGGTGCAGTTCACGTGCAGCGAGTGCGGAGCGACCGCCGGACGATGGCTCGGGCGCTGTCCCGGGTGCGGTGCGTTCGGGACGCTCGTCGAGGAGCTGCACGGCGCCGACGGCCTGCCCGCCTCGGGGACTGCAAGAACCCCGGAGCGCCTGGGCGACGTCCAGGTCTCCGAGGCCGCCCGGCTCGGGACGGGCGTCCCCGAGCTCGACCGCGTCCTCGGCGGCGGCCTCGTCCCGGCCTCGCTCGTCCTCGTCGGGGGCGAGCCGGGGGTCGGCAAGTCCACGCTCCTGCTCTCCGCGCTCGGCGCGATCGCACGCTCGGGCCGCTCCGCCTTGCTCGTCACGGGCGAGGAGTCGGTCGCCCAGGTCCGCCTGCGTGCCGACCGGCTGGGAGGGGCCGACGACGTGTCGATTCTCGCCGAGACCGAGCTCGAATCGGTGTGCGCGACGCTCGAGCTCGACCGGCCCGCCGTCTGCGTGATCGACTCGGTGCAGACCCTCTACGCCGGCGAGCTCGGCTCTGCCCCGGGTTCCGTCGCACAGGTGCGAGAAGCGGCCTCGCGGCTCTTGCGAGTCGCCAAGACGAGTGGCGTCGCGACGATCCTCGTCGGCCATGTGACCAAGGACGGCGCGGTCGCGGGGCCGCGGGTGCTGGAGCACCTCGTCGACTGCGTCCTCCAGTTCGAGGGCGACCGCTACCACGCTCATCGGGTGCTCCGGGCCGTGAAGAACAGGTTCGGCTCGACGAACGAGCTCGGTGTGTTCGAGATGACGGCGGAAGGTCTCGTCGGCGTGCCCGACCCGTCTGCGCTCTTCGGCGCGACACGCGGGGGCGAGGTGGGTGCCGCCGTCGCCGTCGCGCTCGAGGGCACTCGGCCGATCCTGCTCGAGATCCAGGCGCTCGTCTCGCGCACCGATCTCGCCATGCCCCGCAGGGTCGCCACGGGCGTCGACCCGAAGCGGCTCGCGATGATCGTCGCCGTCCTCGCCCGGCATGCCGGGGTTCCGCTCGGGACCGCGGATGTGTTCGTGAACGTCGCCGGCGGTGTGCGCATCGACGAGCCGGGCGCGGATCTCGCCGTCGCGCTCGCGATCGCGTCGGCCGCGCGCGGCGCTCCGGTGAAGGAAGGGCTGGCGGCGTTCGGGGAGCTTGGCCTCACCGGCCGCTTGCGCGCCGCGGCGCAGGCCGAGCGCCGCCTCGCGGAGTGCGCCAAGCTCGGCATCTCGGTCGTCGTCGTCCCCGAGGGCACCACCGGTCGCAAGTCGGCTCCGAGGCTGGCGCCGGCAGACACGCTGCGCGAGGCTCTTCGGACCGGCCTCGGGGCGGTGCCACGTGGCGGGGAGGAAGGAGGGGAGGATCGGGCTATCGCCGCCTGACAGCCGGGCGAACGTGCCGGAAAGCCGCGGATTCCTGCCCCGAACGCAGGGATTCTTCGGCTACAATAAGTCACATCCGCCGGCACATCGAAGCCGGCGCTTTTCGTGAGTCAGGCGCATACAAGACCGGACAACGGGAGGACTCCAGGCGTGTTCGATGTCGGCGACAAGGTCGTGTATCCCCACCACGGCGCGGGGACGGTCGTTTCCAAGGACGTCAAGCTCGTGCTCGGCGAAGAGCGCGAGTACCTGACGATCAAGATCCTGCACAACGAGATGACCGTCAACGTCCCAGTGGACAACGCCGAGAAGGTGGGCCTCCGCTGGGTGATCGACCAGGAGATGGTCGAGGTCGTCGTCAAGGTGCTGCTCGGTGGGTCGACGGAGATGCCGAAGAACTGGAACCGCCGCTTCAAGCACAACCGCGACAAGATGAAGACCGGCGACATCCTGGAGCTCGCCGAGGTCGTCCGGAACCTCGCGCTCCGCGACCACGAGAAGGGCCTCTCGACGGGCGAGAAGCAGATGTACGTGAAGGCGAAGAAGATCCTCGCCTCCGAGCTCATGTACGCGAAGGACCTGAGCGAGGACGATGCGCATGCCTGGCTCGAGGAGGTTCTCGCCAACCCCGCCAAGGGCAAGCGCGCCAAGGCGAAGCCGAAGACGGCTGCGGCAGCCACGGCGTAGCCTCGTAGGGCACTTTCGCTGCGCGAAAGTGCCAGACTCGCGGTGATGGCCCCTGGTCCCGCGTCTGGCACTTTTCGCGAAGCGGAAAGTGCCCAATCGACGTGGGCAATCCTGGTCGCCGCAGGCACCGGTGAGCGGCTCGGCAGCGACCGCCCAAAGGCTTTCGCAGCCCTCGCCGGGCGGCCGCTCCTGGCCGAGAGCCTGGAGCGGCTCGACTCGTCGGAATGGATCGACGCGATCGTTGTCGCGGCGCCGTCCGAATGGGAGGAGCCGGCGATCCTGCTCGCCGAGGAGCTCGTGGCCTCGAAGGTGACGTCCGTGGTCACGGGAGGTGCGACCCGCGCCGAGTCGGTCCGCAACGCTCTAGCCGAGGTCTCGGAGGAGGCGCTGGTCGTGCTCGTGCACGATGCCGCGCGGCCGTTGGTCGACGACGCGGTGATCGAGCGGCTGCTCGGCAAGCTCGACGGCTCGGTCGACGGCGTCGTTCCGGGACTCGCCGTCCAGGACACCGTGAAGCGCGTCGAGCGGGACCTCGTCGTCGAGACCGTCGACCGCGACGGCCTCGTCGCGGTCCAGACGCCGCAGGCGTTCCTTGCAGACCCACTTCGAGCCGCGTTTGCGGGCGACCTGGCCGGTGCGACCGACTGCGCGTCGCTCGTCGAGCGGCAGGGCGGACGGGTCGCCGTCGTCGAGGGCGACCCCGACCTCGCGAAGGTCACGACGGTGGACGACCTCGAGCGCCTTTCGCAGCGACTGCTCGAGAGGGAAGGGCCATGACCGTGCGCGCCGTCTTCTTCGACGTCGGGGAAACCCTCGTCGACGAGGAGCGCTACTGGCGCGCGATCGCCGCTGCCGCGGGTCTCTCCCCGCAGGTCGTGTGGGCTGCGCTCGGCAAGACGATCGAGCGGGGCGAGGAGCACTGGGAGCTCTGGCGGCATCTCGGCGTCGAGCGGCCCGAGGCGTCGGAGACGCTCGCGTACTCGACGGACGATCTCTATCCCGATGCGCTCGCATGCCTCCGCACCGTGCGCGCCGCGGGGCTCCTCGTGGGGATCGCCGGCAACCAGACGGCGACCCTCGAAGCGTGGGCGCGAGAGGCACTTCCCGTCGACGTCGTCACAAGCTCGGCGAGCCTCGGAGTCCGCAAGCCGGATCCGCGGTTCTTCGAGCGACTCGTCGAGCTTGCCGGAGCTTCCTCCGATGAGGTCGCGTACGTCGGCGACCGGGCCGACAACGACGCGATCCCCGCGCTCGAGGCGGGTCTCGTCGCGTTCCATCTCAGGCGCGGGCCGTGGGGCCGCCTCCAGGAGACACCGGACGGCGCGATCGCGATCGAATCGCTCCTCGAGCTCCCCGCGCTCCTCTCCCGAGCTCCAGTGGCCGACACGTGAGCGATCTGCGGATCGGGCTCGGCGTCGACGCCCATGCGTTCGCGGACGGCGCCAAGCTCGTTCTCGGCGGCGTCGAGGTCGAATACCCGCGCGGTCTGGCGGGTCATTCGGACGGCGACGTGATCGCCCATGCGCTGACGGACGCGCTGCTCGGCGCCGCTGGGCTTGCCGACATCGGCGCGCTGTTTCCGTCGGAGGACGAGCGCTACCGGGATGCCGACTCGCTCGAGCTGCTCGCCGAAGCGCATCGCCACGTCCGCGAGGCGGGCTTCGAGCTCGTCAGCGCGGACTGCGTGCTGATCGGGCAGGAGCCGCGCATCGCCGACCTCCGCGAGACGATGCGCGACCGCCTCGCCGGGTCGCTGGGGGTCGGCCGCGATCAGGTCAACGTGCGCGCCACGACGACGGACGAGCTCGGCTTCACGGGCCGGCGCGAGGGGCTCGCGGCGCAGGCGGTCGCGCTGCTTCGTCGGCGCTGAGCGTCGCCCGGGGGATCGACGCGAGCCAGAGGTCGACCTCGCGTTGCGAGCGCAGGCGGAGGACCTGGAATCGGGCGAGCTCGGCAGGGTAGGTGGCGCGACGCACCGCGTAGTTGCGCCACGCGAACCGCACCAACCCGTCTCGGTGTAGGAACGCATTGCGAAACGTCTCGCGGTTCCCGCCCCACAGCTCCTCGCGCCGGACGATGCGCCGGATCGTCCGGCGGAGGAGCCGGGGAACCCATTGCCTGCGCGGGAGGTCGAGCCAGAGGACGGTGTCGGCAGCTTCGAGCACCAGGTCTCCGAGCTTGCTCCGATAGGCGCCGTCGATCACCCAGCCATCGCGGGTCACGAGCGGTGCGACACGCGCGCGAAGCTCGTCGGCAGTCACTTCCGTCCAGCCAGGCCCGTGGTTGAGCGCGTCGAGCTCGACGAAGGGCACGTCGAGGCGCTTTGCGAGCGCGCGGCTCACGGTCGTCTTCCCGCAGCCGCTCGCCGACGCGATCACTGCGACTTTCCTCAGGCGGTCGACCCCGGGCGAGCGGTCAGAGGAGGCGGGCGTCGAGCGGTTCTTCGCCGTCGGGCCCGACGCGGTAGGCGCGCGCCCCTGACTCACGTGCGACGACCTCGACGAGCTCCGTCCCTTCGTACAGTACGGCAGCCGCATCCTCGCAGGCGATCCCGGGCGGGAACCCGTCCCGAACGAGGGTCGTGTAGACCGGGCGACGTCGCGACTCGCCGTCGTAGTGGGGACACGCGCTGCCGGGGAGGAAGCCGAGGCCGTCCCGCATTCCCGCCAGCGCCGGGCCGAACGAGTCGGTCACGCTCGCCTCGAACCAGCAGATCATCCCGGCGCTCCAGCCGCACAGGAGCTTGCCGCGCTCCCACGCCTCGCGGAGGATCGCGTCGAACCCGTGCACGCGCCAGATCGCGAGGGCGTTCGCGGTGTTCCCGCCGGAGACGTAGACGACGTCGTGGGCCAGGACGAGCTCCCTGAGCTCCTCCGGTGGCCAGGGGTTGAACGAGAGATGAGCGGGCTCTGCCCGACGTCCGAACGACTCGTAGAACGCGACCACCATGCGCCCCGGATCGCCGGCCGCCGTCGGCACGAACAGGATCCTTGGGCCGCCCGCCAAGTCGAGCACCAGGTCGTCGAACCGGCTTCCGAGCGAGAAGCCCCCGATCGCGAGGATGCGGCCCGGCACGCCACGAGTATCGCATCGGATGACGAGCCTTTGCCGAGCATCGCGCCGACGCGCTATGGTCGATGTGACCCTCCCTTTCACGAAGCGGAAAGGGGTTGACGTTGGAGCTGATTCCACCGGACTAGAACCGGAGCGCATGATCCGTCGGCGGACGGGCGTGCGCAGGCCGCGGGGCCCGTCCGCGGCCGATACCGAGACACCGGAGCGCTCCGGGATCGCGGCGCACGGCGCGCGACACGGATGCTCCACCGGCCCGAGCGCGCCGACGGGCTTGAACGGCGCACTCGGGCCGTCTCCACGCAGCCTTCGGGAGATGGCGCATGCGGATCGAACGGGAGCATCGATTCGACGTCCCGCTCGTAGCGGGCTTCGAGTACGTCACGAACACCGCGAACTGGCCCTCGTACTGGCCCGGCCTCGTCCGGGTCGAGCCCGGCTCTCGCTGGGCCGAAGCCGGTGACGAAGCCCGCATCGTGATCGAGCTGCTCGGCCGCCCGGTCGAGCTGCGGATGACCCTCCGCCGGTTCGAGCCGCCGCACCTCGTGGAATACGAGAGCACGCAGGCGGGGTTTCCGGACGCGCGTCACGAGCGCCATTTCGAGGACGACGGCAGCGGCTTTCGCTACCGCCTCGTCGTCGAGTACGAGCCGAGGCCAGGGTTGAAGGGCCTCTACGATCGCGTGCTCGTTCGCCGAGGCGTCGACCGCGCGCTCAGGCGCACGATCGCGAACCTCGAGCACGCGCTGCCCGAGTAGCCGGTCGACTACGCTCGGCAGATGGATGCCCTGACAGGCAGATGCGGCTGCGGGGCGGTTCGGTTCGAGGTCGACCGTCCATTCGTCTCCGCCTCCTACTGCCATTGCACCCGGTGCCAGCACCGCACCGGGTCCGGCGCGGCAGCGACCGCACGAGCGGAGCCGGGGTCCGTGCGCATCGTCGAAGGCGCCCAGGCACTCCGCGGATGGGTGCCCGAAGGCGGTCGCGAGAAGGTCTTCTGCGTCGAATGCGGGTCGGCGCTCTTCAGCTGCGAGCCCGGCTCGCAGGACTACACCGGCGTCAGGCTCGGCGCGATCGACGGCGACCCTGGCGTTCGCCCCGAGAGCCGCCAGTTCGTCTCCTACGCGGCGTGCTGGGAGGAGATTCCCGACGACGGGCTCCCGCGCTACCCGGAGTCCCGTCCGGGATACGCAGACGGTCGCTGATCGCCGCCCGAGCGTCACGAGGGCAGCGACACGCGGCCCTCGGCGACGACGACAAGACCGTCGCAAGCGAGTGACGCGACCGCATCCGAGTCGAGCTCGTCCTCCCGCCGGGTGCGTTCCACCACCAGCCGGAGGGCGGCCGCGCGGCGCTGCCGAAACGAGCCCTCGAACCGCGATTGCCGCCGGAGCGGCTCATCGCGTGTGCCGCGCGAGGGGCACTCGGACGCGAGCGGGCAGCGCCCGCAGCGGGGGACGCGGGCGAGACAGACGGTCGCGCCGAGGTCCATCAAAGCCTGGGCGGCACGCGGTGTGAACGCCTGTCCGGTGCGCCGCTCGACCCGCTCGACGTTCACGTCGCGCGGGAGCACATCCTCGCCGAAGGCGAAGTTCCCGAGCGCGGCCGCCGTGTAGGGGCCGACGCCAGGCAACCGCGTCAGGTCCTCGGGCCACCCGTGATCGCGGACGTGCTGCGCGGCCCGGTGCAGCAAGAGCGCACGCCGGTTGTAGCCGAGGCCCTGCCATTCCACGATGACGTCGGCCGCCGGTGCGTCGGCGAGTGCCGTTGCGGTCGGCCAGCGGCGAAGCCACCGCTCGTACCGCGGCACGACGCGGTCGACCTGCGTCTGCTGGAGCATGACCTCCGAGACCAGGATCGCGTAGGGGTCACGTGTCTTCCGCCACGGCAGATCGCGCGCAGTGGCCCCATACCACGCGAGGAGAGTTGCCTCCACGGGGCGATCCTATGTTCGGGCTGCAAGGGTGTTGTCCGGTTCTCCCACACGTCGTACGCTGGACGAGGGGAGATCGAGGAGGACTGCGGTGGCGGAAGCTGAGATCGGAGTGATCGGAACCATGCCCGAGATC
>DASSBV010000033.1:0-2385 GCA_035698545.1 Gaiella sp.
GTGTGTGTGCTCCATCGTCAAACCCCTTCCGTGACGCGGCCGGCGGCGTCGATCGCGCGGGCGATGAACTCCGCGTCGTCGCCGACCCAGCCGATCAGGGCCGAGCCCCGGGTGTGCTGCCAGGTCAGACCCAGGAAATAGAGACCGCGAACGTCGGTGACGCCGCGTCGGTGCCGTAGTCGACCTGCCTCGTCGAAGATCGGCAGCTCGATCCATGAATGGTCGGGGCGGTACCCCGTCGCCCAGACGACGGCGTCGAGCTCGAGCGCGCTGCCGTCTGCGAAGCCAACCTTCCGGCCGTCGGCGTCGACGAGCCTCGGTCTGAGCTCGACGCCGTAGCGCCTGGTCATCTCGCGCGGACTCGATCCGATCAGCGTGTCGCGAGCCCTGAGCTTGCGTCCCAGCCGCGACTCGACCGTCTTGTTCAGGATGCGCGCCTTGGTGAGCCACCAGAAAAGATCGCGACCGAGCAGGCGCTGCGGCAACGGCTTCTGTCGGGAACCGATCGAGAGCACGACGGTGTGCGTCGCCGAGAGCTCCTTCGCGATCTGAAAGCCGGTGTTGCCCCCGCCCACCACGAGTACCGTCCCGTCCGGCACGTCCCCAGGCCGGCGATAGCCGACCGCATGCATCTGGGAGACCTGTGCAGCGAGCTTCTCGGCGAGCTTCGGCACGTTGGGCGTCTGGAACGGCCCGGTTGCGACGACGACTTGGTCCGCGGCGATGCTGCGTCCGTCGATTGTGAGGCGGAAGCGGCCGTCGTCGCCCCGCTCGAGGCGCTCAACCTCGCTGTTCAGCTCGACGGGAAGCTCGAAGGTCTCGACGTAGCGTCCCAGATAGGCGATCACCTCGTCGCGGCTCGGGTAGCCGTCGGGATCGCCAGGAAAGGGCATCCCCGGCAGGGCGCTGTAGCGCCGCGGCGTGAAGAGCGTCAACGACTCCCACCGCTCACGCCAGGCGGGAGCGAGCTCGGCCGCTCGGTCGAGGATCAGGAACCGGCGTCCCTGGCGCTCGAGGAGGTACCCCATGGCCAGGCCGGCCTGGCCGGCGCCGATCACCGCGACGTCCAGGTCGTCGCGGCCGTTCGACATTGTTGTGGGCTCCGTGCGAAGCTCGCTCATCGCACCATTCTGGTTCCCGGCGTCGGGCTCGCCAAACGTTGGGGGCCCGCGTACTGCCTGGAAGCCGGAGCGGGCGGCGGCTCGATTGCGGCATGGTGGCCGAACGTGTTGCCCCGACGGCTCGGTGCTGGCGGTCCCTTGGCGACCCGAGACGAAGGAGCTCTGAAGTGCGAAAGCTGATTGCGACGGTCTTCAACTACTCGCTCGACGGCCTTCTCGCTGACGAGGGCACCGAGTATTGGGAGTTCTGCTTCAGCCTCCCCGAAAACAGCCAGCCCGACGACTCTGCGCAACTGGACTTTTTCGGCAGCGCATACGCGCATGTCATGGGCCGCACCGCCTACGAGGGCATCTCAGAGGCGATGACCACGAACACCGACCATCCGTTCGCCCCGATCCTGAACGCCGCGCGCAAGGTCGTCTTCTCCCGCACGCTCGAAGCGGCCGACTGGGCCAACACCACCATCGCCGCCGGCGAGACGACAGAGGAGATCGACAAGCTCAGGCGAGGCGGCGACGGCCACATCGTGGTCTGGGGCGGCGTGAGCCTCTGGCGATCGCTCATGCGGCGCGACCTGATCGACGAGCTCCACGTGAGCCTCTTCCCCTACGTCGCGGGCCAGGGCACGCGGCTGTTCGACGGCGTCCTCAAGTCGTACGCGCTCGACCTGGTCTCCAGCACCGCCTCGCGCAGCGGGATCGTCGAGCTGCGGTACCGCCGCCGCCGCTGACCGCGGACTGGATCGCAGGGCTCGAAGAAGAGGCATCGGCGGGGTATCGAGAGGAGCGCCACAACCTCAGACGGCGTCGATGGGAGCGCGGGCGACAGTACACTCGCGCAGCCCGCGGTCCTTTTCCTGAGTGGTTCGGGCGGCGATCTATGCGCGTATCTCGTCGGATCGTGAGGGCGATCAGCTCGGTGTCGCCGCCAGGCCGAGGACTAACGGCTTAGGGCCTGGAAGCGGTGGACCGGCCGCCGCTCGCCGTGCAGCGCGGCGTCGCGGCGTCAGCCGCTGTCGCTCACCACGAGGCGAGTGACCTTTCGGCCACCGAGCCGGCGAGCGATCGCCTCGGTGTTGCCTTCTTCGAGCCAGGTCGCCTCTTCGTCCGGGCGCGTGACTACCACCACCTCGTCTGCGGCGAAGTCACGTAACGCGTCTTCAGCGGCAAGCAGCGGATCCGAGTCGCCGGCGGATGCCTCTGTCTCCTGGGAGGGCAGCGCGTCTGCGATTGAGGATGCTGCGTCGTCGGCTCGCTCTCGCGC
>DASSBV010000034.1:0-7392 GCA_035698545.1 Gaiella sp.
GCGATCTACTGGCGCGGCCCGGAGTGGAGCACCGTCTACCACGCGTTCGACTTCGTCCGCTGGCGCTGGGTGATCGTCGGGGTGATCCTCAACCTGCTCTCCGTCCTCGTCCGGGTGATCTCGTGGAACCTCACGATCCGACAGGCGCTGCCGGAGCCGCACCCGCCCTTCCAGCAGGTGTTCTCCGCATACGGCGTGGGGCTGCTTGGCAACGCCGTGCTGCCTGCGCGGGCGGGGGAGCTCGCACGCGTGGCGGTGCTGCGCCGACACGTGCCGCACGGGTCGGGGACGAGCGCGACGCTCCTCGGCACGGTCTTCGCACACCGGTTGTTCGACCTGTTTCCGATCGCCCTGCTCGTCACGTACGTACTCGCGACGGCGAAGATCCCGCACTGGGCGGTGACCGGGATCGTGGTCGTGGGGCTCGTCGGGCTCGCGCTGCTCACAGTCGGGATCATCTCGGCGCGCCGCGAGCACGCCAGGGTGCACGTCGACGGGCTCGGCACCGTCCGGCGGCTGCTCGCGATGGCACGGCAGGGCCTCGCCGTGTTGCGAACGCCGGGTGCCGCCCTCGCCGCGGGGTTCTTCCAGCTGCTCGGCTGGATCTTCCAGCTGCTCGCGGTCTGGGCGGTGACGGTGGCGTTCGACATGCACGTGCCGCTCCCGGCCGCGGCGCTCGTCCTGCTTTTGATGAACGTCGCGACGATCTTCCCGCTCTGGCCGGGCAACATCGGGCTGCTCCAGGCCGCCGTCGCGCTTCCGCTCGTGTCGTACGGCGTCGCTTACGGCACGGGGTTCGCGTACGGGCTCGTGCTCCAGGCTGTCGAGATGTCGGTGGGGGTCGGCGTCGGGCTCGTGATGCTCGCGCGCGAAGGCCTCTCGCTCGCCTCTCTGCGCCGGATGGAGGAGGACGAGGAGAGCTCGGCAGAGGACGTGCTCGAGGAGGTCGCCGAGGCCGAGCCCGACGACCGCGTGGAGGCGTTCGTCACACCGACGAGGAGCCGCGGGCGCTGAGCGATCCGAGGCGGGCGGCGATCAGCGTGTCCGCCTCCGCCGTGCTCGGCGCATGCCCCGTGACGGCCGCGACGAACGGCCCGCGCTCGAGCGTGACGAGCGAGACGTCGGTGACGGCGGTCGCGGTCGCCGTACGCGGGACGTCGCGAAGGAGCGCGATCTCGCCGAACGCCTCGCCCGGGCCGAACTCTCGTCCGAGAATCCCCACCGTCCCGCTCGAGACGACGTAGAACCGGTCGCCCGGGTCGCCCTCGCGGACGATCGTGGCCCCGGCGGGGAAGGTCGCGTCCGCCGACTCGCGCGCGAGCCGCTCGAGCACGGGCTCCGGGAGCGCCGCGAGAATCGGCACCCTGCGGAGCAGACCGGTCGCGGCGGGCACCGCCGCGGCGATGTCGATCGCGCGTAGCCGCGGGCGCGTGAGGAGCGCGAGAACCGGCAGGAGCGCACCGGTGATCACGAGGGACCACTCGGCCCCGACGAGGCCAACGAGCACCGGAGCGAGGAGCGAGCCGAGCCCGAGCGTGGCGAGCAGGAGGCCGTCGAGGGCTCCCAGCGCCCGTCCGAGGACGGCGTCCGGCACGGCCCGCTGCATGATCGTAAGCGCGTTCACGTCGACGATCGAGTTCCCGATGCCGACGATCGCCAGCGCGACGACGGCCACGAAGGAGGTCGGCAGGCCGCCCATCAGCGCGAGCGGGAGGCCGAAGAGCGCGAGGCCGATCGCGAAGTCGCGGGCGAGCCGGCCGCGCGCGGCGAGCACGAGCGCCACGAAGCCGCCGATCAGGCCGCCCACGCCGATGGCCGCATAGAGGAGGCCGACGCCTGCCTCTTCGAGGTCCAGCAGCTGAAAGGCGGCGACGACGACGAGGACGTTGACCGCGCCCGCGACGAGCGTCTGCGCGCCGTAGAGGCCGACGAGGGTGCGGAGGTTCGGCTCGTGGACGATCGTCGAGATCCCGGCGAGGAGCGAGGAGAGCCCCGGGCGTGCGGTCTCGCGCGGCTCGCGGACGCGCGGCGGCTCGTGGCTCCGTAGGCGGATCACGAGCGCGGCCGACCAGACGAACGTGAGCCCGTTCGCCACGAACACCAGTGACGCGCTCGAGACGGCGAGAAGGATGCCGCCGAGCGCAGGCCCGAGAAACATGCCGACGCTCTCGAGCGTGCTCGAGGCGACGTTCGCGGCGGTCAGCTGGCCGGGAGAGGTGACGAGCGCGGGGAGGAGGGCCGACTGCGCAGGGCGGAACAGCGTGCCGACGACGGCTGCGACCGTCACGAGCGCGTAGACGACGGGCGCCGGCCCGTCGGCGGCGATCGTCGCGGCCGAGGCGAACATCAGCACGGCCCGGAGGACGTCGCTCCAGACCATCACCGTGACGCGCGGCAGACGGTCGGCGAGAGACGAGGTGAACGGCGCGAGGATCGCGGCGGGCACGAGGCGGATCACCCCGATGAGGCCGACCGCGGCGGCGCCCCCCTGGTCATAGGCGTAGACCCCGAGCGCGACAATGTACGCCCAGCCGCCGAGGATCGAGCCGATCCACGCGAGCTGGAGGCGGCGCAGGACCGGGCTGGCGAACACGTCGTGCAGCGCGCGCGTCGCTGCGCGGATGCGGCCTTCGGCCTCCGTTTCGAGCGTGGCGTCCATCGGGTTGCCAACCACACCAGAAAAGCGGGAAGATTTCATCCTGCTCGCGCGTCGAGTGGGGTGCATGCCCATCCCGGGCATCCAGTCAAAGGAGGCAGCTGTGTCGGAGGAGCTCGACAAGGTCGGAACCGGCAACGACGTCGATCGCGCCGACGAGGCGGACGACGAGGACTTCGAGGGTCATTCGTTCGGCACGGGCGACGAGCCCGGCAACTTCGGTGGCGGCAGCGAGCCCGAGAACTTCGGCGGCGGCAGCGAGCCGGAGAACTTCGGCGGCGGCAGCGAGCCCGGCAAGACGGGCACCGGCGACTGAGGCAGCCATCCGGCCGACCCTCCCGCGGGGGGCCGACCCGGTACGAGACGGCGCCCGAGGGCGCCGTCTCTCGTTCAGGGCTCGCGCGAGGCGAGCACGCGTTCTAGCGCCTCGAGCAGGCGCGCTCCGTCGTCGCCCTCCTCCTCGTCGAGGAGCGCGGCGACCCGCGCGACGAGCGCGGCGCTGCCCTCGCCGGCGAGCGCGGAGCGGGCTCGCCGCGCGCGAAGAAGGAGATCGAGGCCGATCGCGGCCTGGGTCGAGAAACGCGCGAGAAGCTCGAGCTCCGCGACGCCGAAGGGCCGGTCGCCGTTGCGGTCGAGGACGGAAAGGACGCCGAGCGCCCGCTCGTCGTGGAGAAGCGGCGAGGCGACGATGCTGTTCGGGACGTACCCGGTCGAGGCTGCGCGCTCGCGGGAGAACCGTGGGTCGTTCGAGAGGTCGTCGACGACGAGCGGCTGGCGGGTGACGAGCGCAAACCCGGCGATGCCCGTGCTCGACGGGAACCGCGTCCCGACGAGCGTGTCGCCGCCCTGGCCCGAGACGGCCTCGAAGACGAGCTCGTCAGCGTCCTCGTCGTAGAGGAACACGGACGAGGCCTCGGCGTCGAAGATCGCCCGTGCGACGTCGACGATCGACTGGAGCAGGGCGCGGTACGTCTCCTCGTCCCCGCCCATCACTCCTGCGGCTGCTGCTCCCTGCTCGTCGCTCACGGTGTTGCCTCCGTGTTCGTCGCGGTCAGGCGGAGAACCGTCTTGACCTGGTACGGGGTGAGCTCCGGATGCTTCGCGAGCACGAGGGCCGAGATCCCGGCGACGTGCGGTGCGGCGAAGCTGTTGCCGGTGCAGCGGAGTGTCCCGCCGCCGAGCCACGCGACGTCGACGTCCACGCCGCGCGCGAAGAGCTCGACCGGCGGGTCGGGGTTCGCGTACCACGCGAGCGGGTCGGGGCGCTCGTGGCTCCCGACCGAGATCACCGACGAGAACCGCCACGGGTAGCTGTCGACCGGCAGGTTGTGTGCGGACGCCACGATCACCGTGCCCTTGAAGTACGCGTCGTCCGCGAGCTCGTGCAGCTCCTCCGCGAATCGGCGCTTCGTCGTCGAGAGGCTGAGGTTGATCACGCGGTGGCCGGAGTCGATCGCGTGCCGCAGGCCGGCAAGGATCAGCTCGCCGGCGCCGGTGTTCCCCGCCCCGAGCACGCGCACGGAGTGGAGCCGGCAGTCGCGGGCGAGTGAGCGGACGATTCCGGCGCACGCGGTGCCGTGGCCGACGACGTCGCCGAGGTCGTCCTCGACGATCCGCACCGAGCCGTCCTCACCGCGCGCGACGGCGTGGGCGCTGGCGACGTGACCGATGAGTGGGTGACCCGCTTCGATGCCGCTGTCGACGATGCAGACGTCGACCGCGCCCCGCGAGCCGCCGATCGCCCACTCGCGCGTGAGTGCCTCGCGCCAGGGTTCGGGCGCCTCCACCGCCGGCGCGTCGCCGGGCGGCAGGCTCCAGGCGGGGACGGGGCGGCTGCTCACGACGCGGAGAGCGCGACCTCACGCGCGTTCGCCGCCGCCCGGGAGGCGTCGTCGGCGCGGGCGCAGAGGTCGTCGTCGCGGCGGGTGGAGAGGTTGACGTGGACGAGCTGGGCAGCAGACACGGTCGCGGCCTCGGCGAGTGCCGCCGCGGCCCAGGCGTCTCCGCGCACGGTGTCGCTGCCCTCCTGTGCGGCGAGCGCCGCGAGGATCGCGACGTCCGCAGCGGTCTCCGCGATGTGGAGCGGCACCTCCGCCGCGCGACGGAGCGCCGCTCCGAGCGTTGCATCGCGGCTCGGCGAGGAGAGCTCGGCCATCGCCCGGGCGTAGACGCGATGGTCGTCGTCGGCGAGCGAGAGCGCCCTGTCGCCGAGCGCGGAGGCCTGCGCGGCGACGCCTGGGCCGTCCTCCCAGTGGTCGGAGACGCGCGCGACGAGCCGAACGAGACCCGCCGCCATCGTCGTTGCGACGGCGGCGGCCGAGCCGCCTGCCGGCCCCGGGCCAGGCTGCGCGAGCAGATCCTGGAGGCGCGAGACGGTCGCTTCCGCGACCGAGACCTCCGTGGAGAGGTCGCTCACGGCTCGAGGCGTCGGCGGAGAAGCGCGACGACAGCCGGGGTCGGCTCGACCCCCTCGGCCCGGAGGGCCTCCTCGAGGTCCGCGAGGACGAGTGCGCGGAACTGCGCGTCGCGCTCGCTCCGCTCGACGATCGTGTCGAGCTCGCCTCGAGCGGTCGGCAGCTCCTTCGCGGCCTCGACCCACCCCATGGGCGGGGCGGGGAGGGCGCGGAGCAGCTCCGCGATCCGTTCCTCGGGTGTCGTCATCGGCGTCTCCACCTACTCACCCGACGCGTGGGCGGGCGGCTTTCTTCCCGGCGCGCGAGAGCGTGTCGGGCTCGAGGACCGCGCGGAGCCGCGCGAGGCAGCGCGCGATGCGGCTCGCGATCGTCCCGGCCGGCAGGTCGAGCTCCTCGCCGATCGTGCGGTAGCTCTCGTCCCGGGTGAAAAAGCGGTCGAGGATCTCGCGGCAGTCGGGCGAGAGCCCTGCGAGCGCGGCGTGGACGGTCATCGCCTCGTCGAGCTGCGCGAGGCTGTCGTCCGGCTCGTCGGGCAGCTGGTCGATCGCGGGCTCGCGCCCGGAGCGGCGGAGCGTGTCGACCGCGCAGCGGCGTGTCGTCTGGGCGATCCAGGGGCGCAGCGCGTCCGCCTCTCTGAGCGTGTCGAGCCGCTCGAACACACGCGCGAAGACCTCCTGGAACACGTCCTCGGCGTCATTCGGCTCGAGCCGATAGACGCGCGCCGCGATGGCGTAGACATAGCGCGCGTAGCGTTCGACGAGCTCGTCCCAGGCGCCCTGCTCGTTCGCGCGGCAGCGGGCGACGAGCTCGGCGTCGGACGCGGGATCCACTGCCCCGCCGGCTCCTACCTGTGCTCGGCGGCGCGGAGACGCTCGGCGAGCAACTCCAGCAGCTTCCAGAGGACGACCGGGCGCGCCTCGGCGAAGCTCCGGAAGCTCCACACCGGCAGACCGTAGGCCCGAACCGGAGAGCTGGCGGTGACGGTCGCCGAACGGGCGGACTTGTCGACCAGCGCGACCTCGCCGAACGAGGCGCCGGGGCCGAGCGCGGCGACCACCTCGCCGCCGATCGAGACGTCGACCGTGCCGCTCTCGACGACGAAGAAGTTCAGCCCGCCCTCACCCTCTGTGGCGAGCGTCTGGCCCTCTCCGAAGTCGCGCTCCATGAAGTCGTCCGCGAGCTGGTTGATCGACGAGTCGTCGAGCTCGGAGAACATCGGGATGCCGCGGATCAGGTCTGCGCTGGGCTTTGCCATGGGCGCGACCTTACCCTGCCGGGGAAGTGCTGTCACGGGGGTCCGGCTCGTCCTCCGCGCGAAGCTCCTCGATCCGGAGCTCCGCCCGGTCGAGCCGTTCCGAGAGCGCACGATGGAGCGCCTCGCCCCGCTCGTACAGCGCCAGTGCCTCGTCGAGGGGCACATCGCCCCGTTCGAGCCGCGCGACGAGCTCGTCGAGCTCGCGCTGGAGCTCCTCGAACGTCTGCTCGTCGCTCACGGACGAACCTCTTCGACGCGCGCGGCGAGCCCGCCTTGGGCCAGCTCGACATCGATCCGTGCGCCGTCGGCGACGTCGGCCGCGTCGCGCAGCACCCCGTCGGAGGTGCGGACGATCGCGTAGCCGCGGGCCAGGGTGGCGCGCGGAGAGAGCGCCTGGAGCCTCGCGCTCGCCCGGTCGAGCGCCGCGCGGCGCCGCTCGAAGAAGAGGCTCGGCGCTGCCGTCAGCCGCTCTCGGCTACGCGTGAGGCGTCTGCGGTCGCGCTCGAGCGCGCGGCGGGTGCCGCCGTGGAGGCGCTGGCGTGCCCGCTCGAGGCCGGCTCGGAGCTCGTCCAGGTCCGGCACCACCAGGCGCGCGGCCGCCGTCGGGGTCGGGGCGCGCACGTCGGCGGCGAGATCGCAGAGCGGCTCATCCTGCTCGTGACCGACCGCCGAGACGACCGGCACCGGACAGGCGGCAACCGCGCGGACGACCCGCTCGTCGCTGAACGGGAGGAGGTCCTCGAAGCTGCCGCCGCCGCGCGCGAGGATCACGACGTCGATGCCCTCGCACGCGGCGAGCCGAGCAAGCGTCGAGGTAATCGCGCCGACCGCATACGGTCCCTGGACTCGCGTCTCGGCGACGACGAGGCGGACGGCCGGGTAACGCGTCGTGATCGCGGCGATCACGTCGCCGCGTGCGGCCGCGTCGGCGCCGGTGAGAAGCCCCACGGCGCGCGGGAAGCGTGGCAGCCGGCGCTTGCGCTCTGCCGCGAAGAGGCCCTCCGCGGTGAGCTTCCGCCTGAGCTCCGCGAGGCGCGCCGCATGGTCGCCGGCGCCGACCCGCTCGA
>DASSBV010000035.1:0-4620 GCA_035698545.1 Gaiella sp.
GCTGAAGCGGTAGGCGAGCCGGTTGGCGATCACGCGGTCGTCGAACCGACCCTGACACCACGCGCCGGGTCTCGCGCAATGCAGCGTCGGCTCCATCGACGAGGACGGGATCCGGTACGGCTTTGCGACCTGCGCCTCGAAAGCGAGCACGAACCCCGCCGCCAGCGCGAGCGTCACGAGCCAGTCGACGACGGTGCGCCACGGCTGCGGGATCCGGCTCTGCGCGCGATCGAGGAACCGCATCTTCGCTTGCTAGCCGGCGGCGGCTCGTTCCCGGCTCGGCAGGCTCCAGCTCGGCCGCACGTAGTGGCACGTGTAGCCATTCGGGTAGCGCTCCAGGTAGTCCTGATGCTCGGGCTCGGCCTCCCAGAACGGCCCCGCCGGCGCGACCTCCGTCACGACCTTCCCCGGCCAGAGCCCCGACGCGTCGACCTCGGCAATCGTCTCCTCGGCGATCCGCCGTTGCTCGTCGTCGAGCGTGAAGATCGCCGAGCGGTAGCTCGTACCGACGTCGTTGCCCTGGCGGTTCAGCGTCGTGGGGTCGTGGATCTGGAAGAAGAACTCGAGGACCTCGCGGTACGAGGTCTGCTCGGGGTCGAACACGATCTCGATCGCCTCGGCGTGCGTGCCGTGATTTCGGTACGTCGCGTTCTCGACCTCGCCGCCCGAGTACCCGACCCTCGTCGAGAGAACGCCGGGCTGCTTGCGGAAGAGATCTTCCATCCCCCAGAAACAGCCGCCCGCCAGGATCGCCTTCTCCGTCGCTTCGCTCATGCTCGCCTCCTCACTCGCTCGAACACCCTCACTTTACGGCTCGCGCGGCGCGTCACGCCGGCGCGTGTCGTCGCTCGTCTGGTGTCCGACTTCAAGTCGGACACCAGCGGGCGCAGGTCACGCAACCTGCTCTGAGATGTGGATGCCGACCGCAGCGACCCGCTCCCGCACGCGCGCGGCGAGCATGACGTCGCCCTTCCCCTCGAGGATCCCGAGCGCGGTGGCCGCGTGGCGGGCGGCTTCGTCCGGCTTGCCGACGAGCGCGAGCGTCTCCGCGAAGTACGAGTGCGCGAGCGGGCGCCCGAAGCAGAAGTCGATGCCGTCGGCGAGGTCGACGGCGTGCCGACCGACGCCCTCGGCCTCCTCGAGCCGGCTCTCGTGGGCGAGCACCAGTCCTTCGGCGAAGCCCGTGAACACGAAGTTGATGAGGTCGTCGTCCGTGGTGATCCGTCGGGCCTGGTCGAACGCCTCGCGCGCGGCGTCGAGCTCGCCCTTGCTGACGAGCACGATCGCGAGCATGGCTGCGAGGGTGGAGGAGTAGGTGTGCTCGTCGCGCGCCTCGAGGTCGGCGAAGGCATCACGGAGGGTTTGCTCGGCTTGTTGCCAGTCCCCCGCTCGGATGTCGATCGTTGCCTCGGTGATGGCGAGTCCCCCCGCGAGGAGTGGGTGCCCCGCGTCGACGAAGACCCGACGGGCTTCGCGGAGGAGCTCGAGCGCGTAGTCGATCTCGCCCCTCATCGACAGGAGGGCGCCGGTGACGCCGTGCTCACCCGCACGCACCAGCGGGCCATCATCCTCGCGTGCGAGCTCCCTGACGCGTGCAAGTGCATCGTCGACCGGGATCGGGCTGAAGATGAACGTCCGCAGCAGGAGGTGACGGGTGCGTCGGTCCAGGTAGCCGGACGCTGCGCCCGCCCGGTCGAGATGGAACAGCGCATGCTCGCACGCCTGCGCAGTCTCCTCGGCGCGGCACGCGGCCCATCGCTCCTGGGCCTCGGCCCGCCAGTACTCGGCAAGCCCGACGTCGTCGCCTTCGGCCTCGAACACGACGCGAGCCTCATCGAGCAAGGCGACGCGTTGCTCCTTCGACAAGGGGCTCGAGATGACGAGCCGCACCGCGGCGCGGGCTCTCGTGATCGGGTTGCCCGCCGAGCGGGCTTTCGCCAGGATCTCGGCGGCGCGCGAGTCTGCCAGCTCGTAGTACGCGTCCGCAAGCTCGGGCGCGAGCGCGAGCCTGCGCTCGTCGTCCGGCGGGAGGACGGCGGTGGCTCGCTCGAGGAGCGTGCGTGCCGCGCGCGTGTCACCCCGGTCGAGGGCAGCACGCCCGGCCGCAGCGAGGTGCTCTGCTGTGCGCTCGGCGAGGCCGGGGAGCTCGGCGGCGTCGGGGTCGAGCTCCGTGCGGTAGTGGTGCGCCTGCTCGAGGTGGTAGCCGAGGAGCTCGTCGCGCTCGACGAGCTCTTGGCCCCCGAGCCAGTTCGCGTGGTGCTCGTGCAGTCGCGCCCGCGTCGCTTTGGGCAGGGACTCGTACGCGGCATCGCGGATCAGGATGTGGCGAAAGCGGAACGCCTCGTCCCCTGTGAAGACGCTGCTGTCGGGACGGATGAGCTCCTGCCGCACGAGCGCGGACAGATGCGCTTCGACGGCCGGGCGAACCGGCGGCGCGAGCTCGGCGACCGAGCCCCGGTGGAACACCTGCCCCTCCACGGAGCCGCATTCGATGACCGTGCGTTCGTCTCCGGGGAGCGCGTCGAGGCGCGCCTGGAGAAGCGCGTGGATCGTGGGCGGAACCACGATCTCGCCGTCGCCTCGCCGCTCGCGCGCCATTGCGAGCATCTCGTGGACGAAGAGGGGGTTGCCCTGCGAGGCCACGATGATGCGCTGTCGCGTCTCGTCGTCGATCGCGTCGACCGTAAGCGTGTCGATCAGCCGGTCGCAGTCGTCCGTGCCGAGCGGCTCCAGCAGCAGCGACGTCGCGTTGAGCTTCCCGCCGCCCCAACCGGGCTGCGCGTCGAGCAGCTCCGTACGAGCGACGCACAGGAGGAGGATCGGCGCTCCCCGCGAGAGGTCGGCGACATGCTCGATGAGCTCGAGGAACGTCTGCTCGGCCCAGTGGATGTCGTCGAACACGACGACCTGCGGCCGCTTGGCAGCACGCTCCTCGAGGAGACGACGAAACGCGAGTTGCGTCTCCGCGGCCGAGCTGCCGAGCACGGTCTCCGGCTCGACACCGATCGCGAGGAGCAGCTCGACCAGCGGCCAGTACGTGATGCCCTCGCCGTAGTTGAGGCAGCGCCCGTGGAGAACGTCCGCCTCCTGGCTAGCGTGCTCGAGGAAGTCGGCAACGAGTCGCGACTTTCCGACGCCGGCAGGGCCGAGCAGGGTGACCAGCCGGCAGGCGTGGTCGGCGACCGTGTCTTCGTACTCGCGTCGGAGCCTCGTTCGCTCGCGCTCGCGGCCCACGAGAACGCTCTCGGGGTGGCGCGCCACGGGCTCCGCTCCCGCGATCACGTCGAGCAGCCGGAAGGCCTCGACGGGCTGTGCCTTCCCTTTGAGCGTCAGCGGTTCCACGGGCTCCACGCGCACGGCGTCACGGACGAGCAGCCTCGTCCCGGAGCCGAGCAGCACCTCGCCTGCAGGCGCCGACTGCTCGAGGCGTGCGGCCACGTTGACCGCGTCCCCGGTGACGAGCGTCTCGCCCTCACCGCCGACCACGACCTCGCCCGTGTTGACGCCGATTCTCGCCGCGAGCCCATGGGTGGACACCGCCTTCCGCATCTCCCACGCCGCGCGCACCGCGCGCAGCGCGTCGTCCTCGTGGGCGACCGGGATGCCGAAGACGGCCATCACCGCGTCGCCGACGAACTTCTCGACCGAGCCGCCGTGCCGCTCGAGGATCGAGCGGAGGTCTGCGAAGTAGCCGCGCATGCGCGCCCGGAGCGCCTCGGGATCGGTGGACTCGCCGAGCGCAGTCGATCCCACGAGGTCGCAGAAGAGCACGGTTACGACCTTGCGCGACTCCCGCTGCCGCTCGGCGACCGACAGCTCGGCGCCGCACGCGCTGCAGAACCGCGCGTCGTCCGCATTCTCACGGCCACAACTCGGGCACGCCGGCATGCGCGGAGTCTAGGTTGCCGGTCAGCTCTCGAAACGGGCGAAATCGTCGAGGGAACTACGGTTGTGCGGTGACCGCGCGCGCCGCCACCTCCGTCTGCTTCTTCGTCAACGGCGCCCTGGTCGGCACCTGGGTCGCGCAGATCCCGTTCGTCCAGGACCGGTTCGACGTCTCGAAGGCGACGATCGGGGTCGTCCTCCTCTTCATGGCCGCCGGCGCGTTCGTCGCCATGCCGCTGACGGGGCAGGTGCTCGACCGCCACGCGAGCGCGCGCGTGCTGCGGCTCGCGGCGCTCGTCTACCCGCCGCTGCTTCTTCTCCCACTCGCCGCGTCCGGCCCGGTGCTGCTCGCCGCGGCCCTCGTCGTGTTCGGCGCCGGGAACGGCGCGATGGACGTGTCGATGAACGCCCACGGTGTCGCGGTCGAGCGCGTGGGTGGGAAGCCGCTCATGTCGTCGCTCCACGCGTGCTGGAGCTTCGGCGGCCTTGCCGGCGCGGGTGCGGTCGCGGCGGCCGTCGCGCTCGACGTCGACCCGCGGGTCGAAGGGGCCGTCGCTGTGGGTGTCCTCTGGCTCGTGGTGGCGGCAGCGGCCGGCCGGCTCGGTGGCGCTTCGCTCCACGCGGGAGAGGAGCCGCGGTCGCCGGGCTTCGCGCTCCCGTCGCGCGCGGTGATGCTGATCGGCGCGCTCTGCTTCCTCGTGATGACGACGGAGGGTGCGGTCGCGGACTGGGCGG
>DASSBV010000036.1:0-51003 GCA_035698545.1 Gaiella sp.
GGCGCCCCCTCCCGCCGCCTTCCCGGCCTCGCGGCCAGTGGCGTCGGTGGCGGGAGAGCATCTCCCCTCACAGCGGCGGGACCGTCCCGGATTCGCACCGGGTTCCCTCACCGCGCTCCTCTTGGTGCGGCGAGCCTACCATTCGGCGGTGTCGACTCAGGTCGCGACGCCGAGGCGCTCGGCGCTCTCCCTCTGGCTCCCGGTCGTCATCTGGGCGGGCGTGATCTTCGCCTTCTCCGCGGTGCCCAGCCTCGGCACCGGGCTCGGCACCTGGGATCTCGTGCTGCGGAAGCTCGCGCACGTCTCCGAGTACGCCGTGCTCGGGCTCCTGCTCGCGCGGGCGACGCGCCGGCCGGCCGTCGCGGTCGCGCTCGCCGCCGGCTACGCGGTCACCGACGAGATCCACCAGACGTTCGTCTCGGGCCGACACGGCGCGTCGCTCGACGTCGCGATCGACACTGTAGGGGCGCTCGTCGGCGCCCTGGTATGGCTGCGCTGGAGCCGGCGCACATGACCGCGCTGCTGCTCGACCTCGACGGCGTCCTCGGTGACACCCGGCCGTTGTGGCACGACTGGCTCGCCGACGCGAGCCGGGTGCTGGGCGTCGAGCCCGGGTCGCTCCCGGAGGACCGCGGCGACGCTGCGGCCTCGCTCGACGACGGCGCCGGCAACTGGCGCACGCTCCTCGGCCGCTACGCGGAGGACCGTGCCCCGGTGTACTTCCGGCCGGACAGCGCCGTCAGCGCCGCGCTGCGAGGGCTCGCCTCGGCGGGGGTTCGTCTCGGCGTCTGCACCGACGCCCCGGCCGAGCTCGCGCAGGTCGCCGTCGCGCAGCTTGGCGCGGCGAGGCGAGTCGAGGCGGTGGAGTGCGGCGCCGGCTCCGTCGACCGGCTGCGGGCCCTGCTCGGGGACGACGCCCAGCTGGTCACGACGCGGGCGCGACTGCTCGAGCGGGCCCGCGAAATCTAGAATCGGCCCCATGGACGGCCGCGATGTCCCGGACCGGCAGCTCGACGCGCTCCTCGAGCGCCTCGATCGGATCGCCGAGCAGCTCGAGCGGATCGACGGCCGCCTCGAGGCGCAGGAGGGCTTGCTCCAGGTGACGCGAGAGCTCCGCGCGCTGACGGACTCGCTCAACGCGGTCGCGTACGCGGCGCTCGGCCAGTCCCCCAGAGTCCGCCGCCGCGCCGGTTAACGCACGAAGCGCGACACCGTGCCGCTCTGCGACACGACATAGAGTTGCGCACCGTTGAGGCTCTGGCCGAACGAGGTCAGCTGAGGCACCTTGACCGGCTCGACGCGGAGGGCTCCGCCGGTCGCGGCCATGCTCCAGATCGTCCCCGAGCAGTAGTCGCCGAACACGTAGCGGCCGCGAAGCCGCGGGACCGCGTTGCCGCGGTAGACGTACCCGCCGGTGACCGAGCAGCCCTGGGCGTGCGTGTACTGCGCGACGGGCTGGACGAGCCGGCCGGGGCCGAGCGACTTGTCCTCGTAGGAGCTTCGCCCCTCGTACACGTCCCAGCCGAAGTTGACGAGCCCTGTGGTCCCGCGCGGCAGGTGGTCGATCTCCTCGATCGAGCCCTGCCCGACGTCGCCGATCCAGAGATCCTTCGTCTTGCGGTCGAAGGTGAACCGCCACGGGTTCCGGAGGCCGATGGCGACGATCTCGGGCTTCGGATTCGTCTGCCGCACGTCGAGGCGGAGCAGCTTGCCGAGCAGGCTGTCCGGGTTCTGTGCGTGGTTCTCCGGATCGCCGCCCGCGCCGCCGTCGCCCATGCCGACCCAGAGCTTCCGATCGGGCCCGAAGACGACGTTGCCGCCGTTGTGGTTCGCGTACGGCTGGTCGACGCGCAGGATCTGCTGCGCGCTGCCGGGTAGCGCGCGCCCGTTCCGAGCCCGGTAGCGGACCACCTTCGTCGCCCCGTCCGGGCGCGCCGTGTAGTTCACGTAGAAGGTGCGATCGCGTGCGTAGGAGGGCGAGAACGCGAGCCCGAGCAGGCCCTGCTCGCCGCCGTACGCGACGAGCGAGCGAATGTCGAGGAACGGACGCGCCCGCACCTTGCCACGCTCGACGACCCGGATCCGTCCGGGCTGCTCGACGACGTAGACACGGCTCGGCTCACCGGGCGCCTGGATCGCGAGCACGGGGCTCTCCAGGCCACGGGCGATCGGGACCAGGCGAGGCGATGCCGACGGCGCGGCGGACGAGGCGCCGACCGCGATCGCGCCGCAGGCGACCGCGAGGACAAGCGCGGCGCGCGTCACGCTCCCGAGGATAGCCGCCGGCCTTCGCCGTCCGTCCTGCGGCGCTAGGCTCGCCCCCGCATGAGGATCGTGATCGTCGGAGCTGGCCAGGTTGGCTCGACCATCGTCGAGGCGCTCCAGGCGGAGCACGACCTCAGCGTCATCGACGTCACGCGGGAACGCCTGGAGGCGTTGGCCTACCGCTACGACGTGCGCACGATCGAGGCGAACGGCGCGAGCCGCATGGCGCTCCAGGACGCCGGGGTCGAGAAGGCCGACCTCTTCATCGCCTGCACCTCACGCGACGAGGTGAATCTCGTGGCCTGCTCGTTCGCCCGCATCGAGGCGCCGAAGGCGACGACGGTGATCCGCACGTCCAACATCGAGTACATCCAGCTCTGGCGCGCAGGCCGGCTCGACGTCGACTTCGCGGTCTCGTCCGAGCTCGAGACCGCGCACGCCGTCTCGGGCTCGATCGGGATGCCGGCGGCGCGGCAGACCGACGTCTTCGCGCGGGGTCAGGTGCAGATCGTCGAGTTCGACGTCCCCGAGGGCGCCGACAGGACACTTGTCGGCCCGCCGCTCCGGCAGGCCAAGATCCCTGAGGACTCGCGCCTCCTCTCGATCATCCGGGAGGACTCGATGACGCTCCCTGGTGGCGAGGACGCGATCCAGGTCGGCGACCGGATCATCGTGATCGGCTCGCCCGTCGCTGCCCGAGCCTGGGCCGCGCTCCTCGCGCCGGGTGAGCGGCCCGTGGAGGACGTCGTCGTCTACGGCGGCGGCCAGGTCGGAACCGCGATCGCGCGCATGCTGAGCCAGCAGGACATCGGGGTGCGACTGATCGAGCCGGACCTCGACCGAGCACGAGAGGTGGCGGAGCAGCTACCTCGCTGTCGCGTGTTCAACGCGACGGGTGTCGACCCGGACTTCCTCGAGCGGGAACGCATCGGCCGCGCGCAGGCTGCGGTCTTCGCGATCAAGGACGATGCGAAGAACCACTACGCAGCGACGCTCGCGCGCGTACACGGGGTCGGCTTCACGATCGCGATCGTGCACGACCCGGTCTCGACGAAGGTCTACGAGCAGTCCGGTGTCGACGTGACGATCAACCCGCGGGGCGTGACCGCGGAGGAGATCGTCCGATTCGCACATGATCCGCGGACGCAGCAGGTGGCGATGCTCGACGGCGACCGGTACGAGGTGCTCGACATCACGACGCAGCCCACGAGCGAGTACGTCGGCCTGCGCTTCCGCGACATGCCGATCCGCGGCGCGTTGATCGGGGCGATCGTCCGCGACGGCAAGGCCGTGTTCCCGAGGAGCGACGAGATCCTGCACGCCGGCGACCGCGTGATCGTCTTCACCGAGACGTCGCGCGTCCCCGACGTCGAGCGGGTGTTGTGAGGCACGACGCGGCGGGCCGCGTCGCCGGCCGGACCTGGCTCGCGATCGACCTTCCCGGTGCCCTCGGGCTGACCGGGACGATGCTCGCATACCTGAGCCTCTCGTCGCTCGTCCCCACGGCTGTTGCAGTCGGCTACCGCGAGCCGGTCTGGCCGTTTCTCGCCGCAGGCGTGATCACGGGTGCTGTGGGGCTGGGCCTGCACTTCCTCGGCAGGCGCTCCCCCGGCCCGATCGGGTTCCGCGAGGGCTATCTCGTCGTGTCGCTGACGTGGCTCCTGGCCGCGATGTATGCCGCGCTTCCCTACCTCTTCTCCGACGACCCGCAGCTGTCGCGTCCCGTCGACGCGTTCTTCGAGGGCATGTCGGGCTTCTCGACGACCGGAGCGAGCGTCGTCGTGAGCCCGGAGAGCATGGACCGCTCGCTGCTCCTCTGGCGGCAGCTCAGCCAGTGGCTCGGCGGCATGGGGATCATCGTCCTCGCGCTCGCCGTCCTCCCGAGGCTGCGGATCGGCGGCCGGCAGATCTTCGAGTCCGAGCTGCCGGGGCCGGAGGTGAACCAGCTCGCCGAGCGGATCCGCGACACGGCACGACGCCTCTGGCTGCTCTACATCGGGCTGACGCTCGTCCTGATCGGCCTCCTGCTCGTGATCTGGCTGACGGGCCTCGACGACGCCATGGGCCCGTTCGACGCCGTCTCGTATGCACTGAGCACGATGCCGCTCGGCGGATTCGCGCCCGATGCGAGCTCGCTGGAGCTCTTCGCGCCGATCACGCAATGGGTGATCGCGGCGTTCATGGTGCTCGCGGGGCTCAACTTCGGCCTGCTCTACCGCGCCATCGTCCGCCGCCGACCCCGCGTGCTCGGCCGCGACGAGGAGGCTCGCCTCTACATCGTGCTCCTCGTCCTGGGGACACTCGTCGTGCTCGCGGAGCTGCTGCGCGCCGATCTCGCGACCGGCGAGACCGCCGTCCGGCAGGCGTTCTTCCAGACGACGTCGCTGATGACCGGGACCGGGTTCGCGATCACGAACTACGTCTCCTGGCCGACGCTCAGCATCATGGCGATGATCGGCCTGATGTTCGTGGGCGCCTCCGCGGGCTCGCCCACGGGCTCGGTCAAGATCGTGCGGCACCTGCTGGTCGGCCGGATCCTGCGTCGAGAGCTCCGCCAGACGATCCATCCCGAGCTCGTGATGCCGATCAGGCTGAACGGGCAGGTGGTCGACGAGCGGACCCTCCGTGCCGTTCTCGCCTTCGTGCTGCTCTACGTCGGCACGTTCGTCGTCGGCGCGGCCGTCCTCGCGATCGACGCGCGCTTCTCGAACGTGGAGCTCGGCGTCACAGAGACGATCGCCGCCTCGGCCGGCACCCTCGGCAATGTCGGTCCCGGCCTCGGCTTCGCCGGCCCGATGGGAAGCTATGCGCCGTTCAGCGACGTGTCGAAGCTCACGATGGCGGGGCTCATGTGGATCGGCCGGCTCGAGGTGCTCCCCGTCCTCGTACTGCTCACGCGGGGGTACTGGCGGGTCTGATCAGCCTGCCTGGGGCTCGTTCGCGAGGAGCTTGCGCACCGCGCCGAACTGGCCGGCCTGGCCCACGAGCACGAGCGTGTCACCCTCCCGCACGATGTCATCGGGCTGCGCGCCCGCGATCGACTCCGACTCGCGCAGGATCGCGATCACGGTGGCCCCCGTCAGCCTGCGAATCCCGCAGTCGGCCAGCGTGCGCCCGTCCACCCAGCTGCCGGTGGGCACCCGGATCCATTCGATCTGGAACTCTCCGAGCGCCATCTCGAGGTCCTCGACGATCTTGGGCCGCTCGTACGCGCCGCTCAGCAGCGCGCCGAGCTGCCGCGCCTCGTCGTCGTGCAGCTCGAGGACGACGGACGGATCCTCGTCGCCTGCACGGCGGTGCACGTAGATCTCGCGCTCGCCGTCGTTGTGCTGGATCACGGTCACGCGGCTGCCGCTGGCAGGGTGCAAGGTCCACTTCACCCCCACGCCCGGCAGGCGCGTCTCTTTCAGCTCGAGGGGCATCGATCCTCCTTCGACGTGGTCACAGTGAAGCAGCAGGCGCGACTCATTCGAGCGCGGGCCGCGACGGGATGAGGTGCCCGAGCACCTTCGACTCCTTCATCAGCACGACTCCGACCGTCGCCGACGCGAGCACGTAGAGACCGGCGAACGCGACGATCTGGTCGCGGTCGGCGACGCTCAGGACGACGTTCCCGGCGGCGAGCTGGGCCAGGATGATCGTGAACTCGCCGTGCGCGACGAGCGCGGCCCCCGCGTTGATCCCCTGGCGAGCGGTGAAGCCGCCGAGCCGCCCGGCGACGACGCCGACGCCGACCTTGCCGACGAGCGTCACCACGAGCGCTGCGAGCACGATCCACCCGACGTCGCCGATCCGCCCGAGGTCGATGGTCAGGGCGAAGACGAAGAAGAAGAGCGCAGCGAACACGTCGCGCAGGGCGAAGAACCGCTGCTCGATCTCCTCCCGCACCCCGCTGTCGGACAGGATCACACCCGCCATCAGCGCTCCGATCGCCTCGGACATCTCCAGCCACCTCGCGATCGCGCTCATCCCGATCACGAACCCGAAGATCGCGAGCACGAAGAACTCGAGCTCGAGGCGCTCGAGCAGCCGTCCGATCGCCGCTCCGAGCCACCGCGACGCGACGAGCGACAGGCCCACGAACGCAAGCGCCTTGGCGGTGACCCCGAGGGTCGTCCCGACGTTGCCGCCACCCGTCGCGACGAACCCGAGCATCGCCGCGATCGCGATGTCCTCGAACAGGAGGATCGCGAGCACGAGATCGGTCTCGTCGTCGGCGAGCCGCCGGAAGTCGATCAGCGCCTTGACCGCGATCGCGCTCGACGAGACGTAGATGCACGCGGCGAGGACGAGCGCGGCGAAGGTGGGGCCGAATGCGGCCAGGCCGACGACGAGGCCGAGGCCGAGGTTGACGACCAGGTCGATCGCGCCGCCGAGCCCGACGTGGCGGCCGCTGCGGACGAGCCGGTCGACGCTGAACTCGAGGCCGAGGAAGAAGAGGAGGAAGATGAGCCCGATCTCGGAGACGAAATGCGTCACCTCCGAGGGCTGCACGAGGTTGACGAACGTCGGCGTGTTCGGCCCGAGGATGATCCCCGCGAACAGGTACGCCGGGATCGCCGAGAGCCCGAACCGGCTCGCCGCGAGCCCCAGGATGCCGAGCAGCGCAACCGTGAGGGCGAGCTCGGCGAGCGTCATCAGGGGCCATTCTTTACGAGGGACGGGTACTTCGCCTGCGGCGAAGTGCCGGAGAAGACGTGGTTCTTCTGGGCTCTCGTCGGCGTCAGCCGACGAGAGCCTTGCGCAGCCGGTCCTCGAGCCCCGGCTTCAAGATCGCGATCACCTGGTCGCCCGGCCGGATCACGGTCTCGAGGCCGGCCACCTCGGCGACGCCGTTCCGAGTGATCGAGACGAGGCGGACCTCGTCGGGCAGCGAGAGCCCTGCGACGCGCTTGCCCGCGGCGGGCGCCTCGGGCGAGACCGACAGCTCGACGACCTCGAGGCCTTCGCGACGGAGCTCGAGGAGCTTGACGAGCCCGTGCTCGGGCACCTCGTGCTCGACGAGGCCGAGCAGGCCGGACGTCGCACAGAGCGTGCGCGTCACGCCGAGGAGGTCGAAGTGCGCCTGGTTGCGCGGGTCGTTGACGCGCGCGACGACCTTCGGCACCTGGTAGCCGTCCTGCGCGATCTGCGCGATCACGATGTTGTCCTCGTCGTCCCCGGTCACCGCTAGCACGAGGTCGGGCGGGCGGGCGATCCCCGCGCGCTCGAGCACGAAGAGCTCGGTCGCGTCGCCGGCGAGCACCACCGGGCCGAGCTCGGCCTCGAGCTGCTCGAAGCGATCTCGCCGTTGCTCGACGAGAGTCACCTCCTTGCCCATCGCGAGGAGCGAGCGCGTGATGTTCGCGCCGACCTTTCCTCCGCCTGCGACGATCGCGTACATCAGCTCGTCCCCACCGGGCTCGCCTCGCACGAGCGAACGACGTCGATCAGCGTCGCGATCGCCGTCTGCGTCGGGCAGACGGTCCGCAGGCCCCGCTCGGCGTAGAACGCGGCGCGCGCCGGGTCGAGGACGCGCACCACGACGCAACTCGTGTTGTAGCGTCGCTGGACGACCTGGCCCACGACGACGTTCGTGTTGTCGCCGTTCGTCGCAACGACGGCCGCGTCCGCCTCGGCGATGCCCGCGCGCTCGAGGACGTCGACGTCCATGCCGTGCCCCACCACGAAGCCGCCGCGCCACTCGCCGAGTCGCGCGAGAGCGCCCTCGTCCTCGTCGATGCACGTCACGTCCCAGCCCTGTGCTGCGAGCTGCTTCGCGACCCCGGATCCCACGCGGCCGCACCCAACGATCACGACCTTCATACCGGTGAGGGTACTCGACACGTCACCCCTCCTCGAAGACGCCGTCGGGGAACGCGACCACCAGCACCTCGCAGTGCGCGTGCTTCAGGACGTAGTCCACCGTCGGCGAGAAGAAGCGCGACTGGCGCCGCCAGCGCGGCGAGGAGCCGAGGACGATGAGGTCGACCCGACGTCGCTCCGCCTCGTCGACGATCGCGTGCCCGATCGACCGGGCATGGACGGCGTCCGCATGCACCTCGACGTCGTTCTCCTCGCCCAGCGCGCGCGCCTCGGCGATCGATTCGGCCGCGGCGCGAGCGAGGTCCGGGGGAAGCGGCGCCTCGAGCGCCCGCTCGCGCGGGACCTGCACGACGGTGATCGCCTCGACCCGCGCTCCGCGCTCCTTCGCGAGCGCGATCGCCGTCGCGACCATCTCCTCGCCGATCGCCCCGAGCTTCATCGGGACGAGAATCCGGTCGAAGATCACCCCGGTGGGGAGCGCGATCCGGGGATCGACGTCCTGGAGCATCCCGAGCCGCGCACGACTCCGCGTGACCCCGTAGATGACGAGCCCGAGCCCGATCCAGGCGGGGCCGGCGTAGCGCGCCGACTCGTGGGTGACGAGCGCGATCACGAACACGGCGGCGGTGAGCGGCGCGCCGATCAACGCGGGGAGCGGCACGTCGACGCCGTGGAGACGGACGTCCGGCCGGGCGCGGAACGGCCTTCCGAGGTCGGGCTCGCGCCGCCGCAGCCGGATCACCGCGAGCTGCGCGAGGGTGAACGCGAGCAGCACGCCGAACGAGTAGGTGCCGGCGAGGAAGCGGGCCTCGTCCTCGACCGGCGCCGCGACGAGCAGGACGGCGATCGCGACGAGTGCGATCAGGGCGATCGCCTCGCGCGAGACGAGGGTCTTCCGCTCGAGACGGCCGAATTGCCGGGGAAGCATCCCGTGCGTCCCCATCGAGTGCGCGAGCCGGGCGCAGCCCGAGATCGAGGTCGTCACCGCCATCACGAGGATCAGCGCGGCCGACAATCCGACCGCCACGCGAAGGACGTCGACGAGCCCCGACGGCAAGGAACCGTCGAACGCGGTCACGATCCCGACCAGCGGCGCCTCGAGCCACTGGCCGCCCAGCTCGGTCGTGCCGCCGGTCGCGGGGAACGCGGTGACGCCGACGATCGCGACGAGGACGGTCAGCACGACGACGAGCCCGATCGCGGTGAACAGCGAGCGCGGCAGCGTCCGCCCCGGCTCGCGCGCCTCCTCCGCGAGGTTGGCGACGGTCTCGAGCCCCGTGTACGCCACAAAGCCGAGCGGGATGGCATAGACGACGTCGTCGACCCAGTCCTGGCCGGGAGCGAGCGAGAAGCCGTTCGTCAGGACCTCCGGCGAGAAGACGAGCGCCAGGCCGAGGATCACGATCAGCGACTGCACGCCGAGGTCGAGCAGCGCCACGACGAGCGCGGGCGTGTGCAGGCGACTCCGCCGGACGAGGCGGACGGTCGCGACGATGGCGATCGCCGCAACGGCGGTCACGGTGTCCCACGGCGCGTCTCTGAGCGTCTCGATCTCGAGCGCTGAGCCGATGTAGTGCGGCAGGAACAGCGCCGACAGCGCGATCACGATCAGGTAGTCGAGGAACAGCGCCCAGCCGGTGACGAACCCCGTCAGATCGTTGAATGCGCGCCGGGTGAAGGTCTCGGCGCCGCCCGTCTCCGGCATCGCGGCCGTGCCCTCCGCGTACGAGAGCGAGACGAGGAGGAAGATCAACCCTGTGACGGCGAGCACGACGGGGCTCAGCCCGAGAGCGGCGCTCGCGACGATGCCGAGCGCGACGTAGATCGACGCGCCGATCTCGCCGTACGCGATCGCGAAGAGCGCGGGAGCGTCGAGCGCGCGCTCGAAGCCGCGGATCTTGCGCGCCATCAGCCGTGTCGCTTTCGCTCGAGCTGGATGCGCGCGACCCCAAGCGCGATGAACAGCCCGCCGAGCACGAAGCCGACGGCCCCGCCACCGTTGACCGCGGTGACGACGAGCAGCGCGACCCCGATGGCGATGAACGCGAGCGAGAACACGACGATCGCCCGGCTGTACCAATTCATCCGCGGCTCCCGTTCCTGGAGGCGGCGATCATCACCCGGCACGGGGCGCGGCGGAGCACGCGGTCGACCGTCGTCCCGAAGACGCCGCGGCGGCGGTCGACGAGCGTCTTGCGTGGCGAGCCGAGGACGATGATCTCCGTCCCCCGCCGCTCCGCCACGCGCACGATCTCGGTCGACGCGCTCCGCCCGCGCACGAGACGGCCCATCACGCGCACGCCGTAGGTATCGCCGATCGCGACCGCCTCGTCGAGCTCGTCGTTCGCGCGGCGCTCCTCCTCCGGGAGCGGCGCGTCCAGAGGCAGCTCGAGCGGCACCTCGAGCACGGTCAGCGCGATGATCCGCGCCCCGCGCTCCGCCGCGAGGCGGCAGGCCAGGTCGAGGGCGTCGTCGGAGGGACTGCCCGGCACGATCGGGACGACGATCCGCCGGTACTCGAGCGCGAGCGCCGCGCCGAAGGCGGGCGGCGCCTTCACCGTCTCCCGGGCGGGGAGACGCAGGACGTAGCGGCGGTAGACGAGGTAACCGAGGAACCCGGCGACGAGCCACCCCAGGCCGACGTACCGGGTCGCCTGGTTCTGCACGACGATCACCACGAACGAGATCCCCGTCGCGATGCCCCCGAAGATCGCGAACAGCGGCCAGTCGACGCTCCCGATCCGCAGGTTCGGCCTCGACTTGTAGAGCAGCTCCGCGTCGCGCCGGCGCACGCGGAGCCCGATCGTCGATGCATGCGCGACCGTGAACGAAAGCGTCGCGCCCAGCGAGTAGAGCGTTCCCACGAACGTGACGTCCCCCGGGAGCAGCACGAGGATCGGCGCGACGCACGCGAACACGAGGAGCGTGATCCACGGCGTCTTGAAGCGCGGGTGGAGCCGTCGGAAGATCTCCGGCATCTGCCGGTAGCTCGACATCGAGTACGTGATCCGGGACGCGCCGATCACCCCCGCATTCGTCGCGACGACGAGGATCGTCGCGGCGAGCAGCCCGACGTAGATTTGCATCGAGTCGAGGAATGCCCCGTGGAGCCCGAGGTTGTCGACGATCCCGAGCACGGGGTCGTTCGCGTAGCCGCCCTGTTCGGGCGGAAGCCCGAGGAGCGTCGTCAGCTGCCCGTCGATCCGCTCGACGGGCATCGCCGAGAGGGCCACGAGCGGCAGGGTCAGGTAGATCGCGAACACCGCGATCGCGACGAGCTTGATCGCACCCGGAATCGTCCGGGCAGGCTCGCGCGCCTCCTCAGCGAGATTCGAGACGGTCTCGATCCCGGTGTAGGCGAGCATCGCGATCGGAATCGCGACCGCGAGGTTCGACCACGTCGGGGCCACGCCCCAGTGGACGTTGTCGACGAGCACCTGCGGGCTGAAGACCAGCACCGTCCCCATCAGGACGAGCAGCACCTGCGTCGCGAAGTCGATGACCGCCAGGACGACCGACAGCCGCGCCGCCTCCTGGACGCCGACGATGTTCAGCGCGACGAGCGCGACGATCACGACGATGCCGCCGACGATGTCCCACGGGTTCGTCCGCAGCGGCTCCCAGAAGATCGAGAGGTAGTGCGGGACGAAGAAGGCGGATGCGGCGATCGTGACGACGTAGACGAGCGTCTGCGCCCACGCGGCGCCGAACGAGACGAGCTCGTCGAATGCGTGCCGGGCGAAGCTCGACGAGCCGCCCGCCTCCGGGTAGCGCACAGTGCTCTCGGCGTAGCTGGCCGCGGTCGCGGCGAAGATCACGCCCGCGATCGCGAAGACGAGCGGCGTGAGCCCGAGCGCGAAGGAGGCGGTGACGCCGAGCGCGTAGTAGATCGACGAGCCGACGTTCCCGTACGCGGTGGCGAAGAGCGCGGGTGTGCCGAGCACGCGCTCCATGCGCACCTCACGGCGCCGTCTCGTCCCGGGCACCGGCGCATACTAGGCGGGGGAAACCATGCTTCCCCCGCCAGCCCTCTTCTTCAGCGCCGCGCACGGGTCACCCGCACCGGGCCTCCCGGCCGGCAAAGCCGGCCTCCGGCCGCGCCGACGGCATTCACGGACGACCGCTATCGGACATCCGTTGCGGAACCAGCCGCCGTTGCGGCCGGAGGGCGATTCATTCGCCCGAGAGGCCAGACCAGCGTGAAAGGCAGCTAACCGAAAGAAGGGGGATCGTGGGGGAAACATGGTTTCCCCCACGCGCGAAACATGGGTTCCCCCACGCTGTTATCCGTGGATGGAGGCGATGATGGGGATGATCAGGATCGCGACGATGTTGGCGATCTTGATCATCGGGTTGATCGCCGGGCCGGCCGTGTCCTTGTAGGGGTCGCCGACCGTGTCGCCTGTGACGGCCGCGGCGTGAGCCTCCGAGCCCTTGCCGCCGTAGGCGCCGTCCTCGATCAGCTTCTTCGCGTTGTCCCAGGCGCCGCCGCCGGAGGTCATGGCGATCGCGAGGAAGATGCCCGTGACAATCGTCCCGATCAGGAGCCCGCCGAGCATCTCGGGCTTGATGATCCCGACGACGATCGGGAACAGGATGGGGACGAGCGCCGGCGCGAGCATGCTCCTGATCGCCGACCCGGTGACGATCGAGATCGACGTCGCGTAGTCGGGGCGCGAGGTGCCTTCCATGATCCCCGGGTCCTCCCGGAACTGGCGGCGCACCTCCTCGACGACCTCGCCGCCGACCCGACCGACGGCGGTCATCGCCATCGACGCGAAGAGGAACGGCATCAGGCCGCCGACGAACAGGCCGGCGATCACCCAGGGGTTCTCGAGGTCGAAGCTCACCCCAAGGCCCTCGTCGGCGAGACGGCGGACGTACTCGTCGAAGAGGATCAGCGCGGCGAGGCCCGCCGAGCCGATCGCGTAGCCCTTCGTGACTGCCTTCGTCGTGTTGCCGACCGCGTCGAGCGGGTCGGTCACCCCGCGCACCGACTCGGGCATGTCGGCCATCTCCGCGATGCCGCCGGCGTTGTCGGTGACGGGCCCGTATGCGTCGAGCGCGACGATCAGGCCGGTCATCGAGAGCTGCGCCATCACGGCGACGCCGATCCCGAAGATCGACTGGTCGGCCGCGTAGTACGCGCCCACGATGCCTGCGGCGATCACGAGCACCGGCGCGGCCGTCGCCTGCATGCCATACGCGAGCCCGGCGATGATGTTCGTGGCGTGGCCGGTCTGCGAGGCCTCGGCGATCTTCTTCACCGGGTGCCAGCGCGAGCCCGTGTAGTACTCGGTGATCGCGACGAGCAGGAAGGTCACGGCGAGGCCGATCAGCGCCGGCCCATACAGCTGCCAGAACGAGAAGCGGTCGCCGTCGAAGGCGGTCGTCACCGGGATGAACCCGAGTGCCGAGAGGACCGACGCGACGATCACGCTCTTGTAGAGCGCGTTGATGATCGCGTTCTCCCCCCGCCCGATCCACGCGAAGAACGTGCCGATCACCGAGGCGATGATCGAGACGCCGCCGAGCGCGAGCGGGTAGAGCCAGAGCTGGCCCGAGGGGAACGCCGTCCCGAGCAGCATCACGGCGACCGCCGTCACGGCGTAGGTCTCGAACAGGTCGGCGGCCATGCCCGCGCAGTCGCCGACGTTGTCGCCGACGTTGTCCGCGATCACCGCGGGGTTCCGTGGATCGTCCTCGGGGATGCCGGCCTCGATCTTCCCGACGAGATCGGCACCGACATCGGCTGCCTTCGTGAAGATGCCGCCGCCGAGCCGGGCGAAGACGGAGATCAGGGAGCCGCCGAACGCGAGCCCGATGAGGTCGTCCACCGCGGACTCGGGGCTGTTGCCGATCCAGCCGGTGAGGATCCAGTAGTAGCCCGCGACCCCGAGGAGCCCGAGGCCGACTACCAGCAGGCCGGTGACCGAGCCGGCGCGGAACGCGACTCGGAACGCAGGCGCGACGCCCTCGCGGGCGGCCTCCGCGGTGCGAACGTTCGAGCGCACGGCGACGTTCATTCCGATGAAGCCGGCAGCGGCCGAGAGAATGGCGCCGAACAGGAACCCGATCGCGGTGCCCCAGCCCAGGTCGTTGTAGAACCCGATCAGCAGGAACGGGACCACCGCGACTGCCGCGATCGTCGTGTACTGCTTGCGGAGGTACGCGGCTGCGCCCTCCTGCACTGCGCGGGAGATCTCCCGCATCCGTTCGTTGCCCGCCGGCTGCGAGAGAAGCCACCAGGTCAAATAGAGGCCGTACAGGATGGCAAGGCCCGCGCAGAGAAGCGCGAACAGCACGGCATGGTCAACGAAGAAATCCATCAATCCTCCGGGTGAACGCCCATACAAAGAGACGCCGATCAGGCGTCAGCGCGGGGGATTATGCAGAAGGAACGTCGATCGTGCCTCGGTTCACCGCACTGGTGCGGTCACGCCGACCTGGCCGGCGTAGATCTCCTCGAACGACGCGCCCGCCGCGCGCTGTGCGATCTGGCGCTCGGCCGCATTCCGCTCGGGCAGCCGGAGCCACGGCGTCGCCCCGATCTCGTCCGCCACCGGCAGCACCCACTCGACGAGCCGTTCGACGCGTGCGCGAGCCGGGAGGACGTCGCCGCGTTCGAGGTCGATCAGCTCGCCCGAGAGCCCGTGCCGGATCGCGCGCCAGAGGTTTTCCTCGATCAGGCGGCGCGGCTGCTCCGGGAGCGGCTCGCCCTCGTCGATCGCGCGTGCGCAGCGCGCCGTCAGGGAGACCATCAAGGCAACCAGCGACTGTGCCTCGGAGAGGTCCGGCTGCGCGTCGCAGATCCGGATCTCGACGGTCGGGAAGTCCATGTGCGGACGGACGCTCCACCAGAGCTGGGTCGACTCGTCGATCGAGCCGGTCTCGTAGAGAAACCGGACGTACTCCGCATGCTCCTCCCAGGAGCGCAGCGCGTCCGGCACACCGCAGCGCGGGAAGAAGCGCGTGAAGACCTGTGTGCGCGCCGAATGGAGACCCGTGTCGACCTCCTCGTGGAACGGGGAGCTGGCCGACACGGCGAGGAGCTCGGGGAGCCAGTTCCGCAGACCGCTCGTGACCTGGACAGCGCGGTCCGCGCCCCGGATCGCGACGTGCGTGTGGACGCCAAACGTGTTGTTCCTCCACACGACGTACTTGAGGATCTCGTCGTTCCGCCGGTAATGCGGTGTGTCGATGATCCGCTGGTCGCGCCAGCTCGACCACGGGTGCGTTCCCGTCGCGCCGAGCAGGATCCCCAGGGGCTCGACGAGCGCCGCGAGCTCCGCGCGGCGATCGGCCAGCGCGCCCGGGACGTCTGCGAACGTGGCCTGCTTGCCGGTCTTCACCTCCACCTCCGAGGCGATCAGCTCGCCGACGAGGTTCGGCTCGAGCCGCGTTCCGCGCGCCGCCGCCTGGACCTCTTCGAAGCGGTTGACGAGGTCGAGCGTCTCGCGGTCGAGCAGCGCGAACTCCTCCTCCACCGAGACCGTGAAGTCCTCGGCCTCCTCGAAGCGCTCTCTGGCCTCGGCGAGGAGCTGGTCGCACGGCAGGTGATCCGACGGGTGCATGCCCAGCGAAGGCTAGTTCGTAGTGTGGGCGCCAAGTGTCTGACTTAAGTCAGACACTGCGTTCAGCAGCCGCTCGGCGACGCCGGCCCAGCTCCAGCGCTCTTCCACCACCCGGCGGACGGTCGACCGAAGGAGCACGCGGTCGTGGGGCCCGAGCGCGAGCAGGGCCGTCAGCCGCTCGTTGAGAGCGGTCGCGTCCCCGCTCGGGAACGAGACGAGGCTCGCGAGCTCGGGCGGCAGCGCCTGCTCGAGGCCCGCGGCGACCTCGGCGAGTCCCGAGTGGCGCGCGACGACCGGTGGGCAGCCGGCGGCGGCGGCCTCGGCGGCGACCATCCCGAAGGCCTCCGGAAAGACGGACGGCACAACGCAGGCGTCCGCAAGCGCGAGCAAGTGCCGGAGGTGGCGGTGCTCGAGCGGCCCCGTGAAGATTGCCCGCACCCCATCCGCTCTCACCCGAGCCTCGAGCGTGGCGCGCTCCGGGCCGAAGCCGACGACGACGAGCCGCGCGTCGAGCCCCCGCATGGCGTCGAGCAAGACGTCGACTCCCTTCTCCTGGATCAGCTTCCCGAAGAAGACGATCGTCGGCGGCGTCTCCCCCGCGAGGAACGTCTCCAGCCGCCCGGCGTTCCCTTCGTCGGGGAGGCGCTCGTCGCGGTTGCCCGGGTTCGACGCGTCGAGGCGTGCCTCGTGGATCAGCGCCTCGAAGGCGTCAGCACGATCCTCGGGGAGCCACAGCTCGACGTCGACGCCCGGCGGCACCTCGTGCACGCGATCGACCGGCCCGCAGACCTCTCGGAGGACAGCACGGATGTGCTCCGACCCGACGAAGGTCGCACGTGCGCGCTCGAGCGACTCCCTCCCCCAGCTCTCGAGCCCCGCGTTGCCCCGCATCGAGTACTCGAGCTCCGAGCCGTGCGCCTTCACGGCGAACGGTGCTCCGCTCTCGGCGCCGACCGGCCCGCCGAGCAGCACGTGGTTCGTGAAGACGAGGTCGGCGGGCAGCAAAGAGCGGATCGCCGCTGCGTTCGCCTCGACCCATGCGTCGAGCTCGGCCCTCGTGCACTCCTGGACGCGGCGAACCTCGTAGCCCTCGTAGCGGTCGAGCACGAACACGGGCAGGAAGCCGCCGACGTCCGGCCGGACTGTCGCCGCACCGCCGAGGTCGTACGCCTCGGGCCGCGGCTCCTGGCTGAGCACCGTCACGTCGTGCCCCGCCCGGCTCCACTCCCGCGCGAGCTGGCGCGTGTACACGTTCGAGCCGGTCCCCCCGAGCAAATAGCCGTGCCAGAGCAGGATGCGCACGGCCGACATCCTGCCCGGGTGGGGCGTCAGGTGAGGTGGAAGTAGAGCGCGTACAGCAGCTCGACCGCCGGGTTCGACGTGTGCACCTGCACGTCGGAGGGCGTGTCGATCAAGGCCGGCGAGTAGTTGAAGACGATCTTCACGCCTGCCCCGACGAGCCGGTCGGCCGCGTCCTGGGCCGCCTCCGCGGGAACGGCGAGCACACCGACGACGATGCTCCGATCGTGCACGACGGCGTCGAGAGCGTCGAGCGAGCTGACCGGAACGCCGCCGAGCGACGTGCCGATCTTCTCGGGGTCGATGTCGAACACCGCGGAGATGGTGATCCCGTGCTCGGCGAAGATCGGCGACGACGCAATCGCCGCGCCGAGCCGGCCCGCGCCGATCAGCGCGATGTTGTGCTGACCTTGCGTCCGCAGGATCTTGCGGATCTCGGAGAGGAGCGCATCGACCGAGTAGCCGACGCCCCGCTTGCCGAACTTGCCGAACGCCGACAGGTCGCGCCGGATCTGCGTCGCGTTGATGTTCGTGTACTCGGCGATCTCCTGCGAGGAGATCCGGTCCTTGCCCATCTTCCTCGCCTGCGTCAGCACCTGGAGGTACCGGCTCAGCCGAGCGGCGACCCCTACCGTCAAGCGTTCCGCCACCAGCGTCCTCCCGGGGAGTTCGTGACAACGCGGCGCATTGTGCCGACCGTTCCTGCGCGCCCGACGGGGGAACCGTCAGCCCGCAGAAGGCCGCCCGGCGCCGAGAGCGTCCCGCAGGTCGTCCTCCGTCAGCTCGTAGCGGAAGCGCTCGATCCCGTCGAGCTCGACGAGCGGTATCACCGCTCGATATCGACGCTCGAGCTCCGGGACGTCGGTGATATCGACGACCTCGAAGCGCTCACCGCAGACGCTCCGCACGACTTCGAGGGCGACCTCGCAGAGATGGCAGCCGTCCGCGACGTAGACGCGCACGTCCATCCTGGGTGCGTCACGGATAGAGGCCGCGGGTGGTCGTCGCCTCGGCGACGCGCTGCACCGCGAGGCCGTATGCCGCCGTGCGCATGCTCGTGCCGAAGCGCTCACGGGTCGACCATGTCTCCTCGAAAGCACGCACGACGATGTCGTTCAGCTTCGCGTTGACCTCGTACTCCTTCCAGAAGTACTCCTGGAGGCCCTGCACCCACTCGAAGTAGGAGACGACCACGCCGCCTGCGTTTGCGAGCACGTCGGGCAGTACGAGGATGCCCCGGTCCTCGAGCACGTCGTCCGCCCCCGGCGTCGTGGGGCTGTTGGCCGCCTCGCAGATCATGTGCGCGCGGATGCGCGGAGCATTGTCGGCGGAGATCGCCTGCTCGAGCGCGGCCGGGACGAGGACGTCGCACTCGAGCTCGAGCAGATCCTCGTTCGTCGCGTCCTCGCCGCCCGGCAGCCCCGAGAGGACGCCGTGCTCCGCCTTGTGGACGATCGCCGCCGGCACGTCGAGCCCATAGGAGTTGACGACCGCGCCGTTGGAGTCCGAGAGCGCCACGACGCGAGCGCCCTCCTCGGCGAGGAGCCGGGCGAGATTCCGGCCGACGTTGCCAAAACCCTGAATCGCGACCCGCGTGTCCGGGAACCTGCGCCCCTCCTTCTGCAACGCGGTGCGGATGCAGTAGAGGACGCCTCGCGCGGTCGCGCCGTCGCGCCCGACCGACCCGCCGAGCGCGAGGGGCTTCCCCGTGACCACGCCGAGCACCGAGTGCCCGACGTTCATCGAGTAGGTGTCGAAGATCCAGGCCATCACCTGCGCGTCCGTGCCGACATCCGGCGCGGGGATGTCCTTCTCCGGTCCGATCTCGTTGATGATCTCGGTCGTGTAACGACGCGTGAGGCGCTCGAGCTCGCCGGCGGAGAGAGCCTTCGGATCGCAGACCACGCCGCCCTTGGCGCCGCCGAAGGGAAGACCCATCAGCGCGCACTTCCACGTCATGCCCATCGCGAGCGCCTTGATCTCGTCGTGGGTGACGCTCGGGTGGTAGCGGATGCCGCCCTTCGCCGGGCCGCGGGTCACGTTGTGCACGACGCGATACCCGTCGAAGACGCGCACCGCCCCGTCGTCCATCGAGACAGGAACCGACACCTCGACGCTCTTCTTGCACCCCCGCATGACGGCGAGGAGGTTCGCATCGACACCGAACGCCTCGCCGACCCGCGCGAGCTGTGCACGCGTGAGGGAGAACGGGTTCTCCCGGAGGTGGGTCGACGTCTCGGTCGCGCTCATCTGCCTCGTGCCACCGCGCGGCCGACTCTAGCGGAGCGTGAAGGGAACGTTCACCACGGTCGGCCGGCCGCCGCCGACGGGCGAGCCGATGATCCGAAGCACGTACGAGCCCGACCTGAGCCGCGCGCCCTGCGGGCCTCGCCCGGTCACGCCGATCGCGTACCTCCCGGGCAGCAGGTCGCGGAGGCGGACCAGCCGTCCGACCGGCCGCTTGCCGCGGAGAAGCTCGATGTCGAGCCGCGCGAGCGGCAGGATCTGCGGTCGCTCGGGGGACCCGTCGACGCGACCGGCGACGAGCGTGAGCACGGTCGGCGAGCGCTCGTTCGGCGCGAAGCGCTCCTGGGAGAGCCGGACGCCGCTAACCACCGGGCGGTTCGTGACCGGCACCGCCGCCGTCCACGGGATGCGGAGCCGCACTCCCCTGCCCGCAGTCGCGACGATCGCGCCGGCGAGGGCCGTCGGGGCCGACGGCCGCGTCTGCGCGCGCACCGTGACTCCGATCGTCGCCGACTTCCCCGGGCGCAGCACGATGCGACTCCGGCTCGTCTCGACGGTCACGCCCGCGGACGACGGGCCGGCGCTCAGCCGGATCCGGAGCGGCCGGCGCGAGACATTGCGCAGGGTCAGCTCGCCCGTCGTCTGTTTCCGCCGCGTGAGCAACGCTCCCAGCGTGACCGTGGGCGGGTCCGCGACGAGCTCCTCGGCCGAAGCCCCCGACGGGTTCACCAGCCCTACGGCCGTCCCGCCCGGGCCTCGGCGCGCGGAGGCGACGAGCGCACCGCGCAGCCCTCCCGAGTCGAGATCTGGCCTGGCGTCCGCGAGGAGAGCCGCCGCGCCGGCGACGACCGCCGCCGCCGCGCTCGAGCCGCTGATCGTCCCGTACCGCGCGGAGCCGCCCTCGTTGCGGCCGGGCACCGACGTCACGAGGCCGACGCCGGGCGCGCCGATCGCAGGCTGGGCACCACCGTCCAGCGCGAGCCCCGTGCTCGAGAACGGCGCGACGGCGCCGAATGCGGCGTTGGCGTCGAACGCGGAGGCGCCCACTGACAGTTGGGCGGGGATGCCCGCGCGAAGCGCGGCACGGAGCTTCGTCGCGGCGCCGAGCGGGATGCCCACGATCGGCACGTCGATCGGGTCGTCGATCCCCAGCGAGCCGGCCGGCAGCGGCCCTTGCACGAGCACCGCCCGGACACCCGCGGCGGACAGCTCGCTCACGACCTCCGGTGTCGTCGGGCCGGGCGGCAGCAGCGTTGCGGCACCCGCGACCTTGCTGTAGCCGGCGGGGTCGAACAGCCGGTCGAGCGCATTGCCCTCCGTCACCGCCACGACCTGGCGGCGCGGCAGAGCGACGACCGGCGCGTCGAGGACGTCTCCGGGGCCGAACGCGCCCCCGAGCGGCGTCTCGCCCGAGGCGAGGACGCCGAGCCCCGCGCGGAGCAGGACATGCGCGGTCGGGCTGCGCCTGCGCGAGTCGGTCGCCGCGACGCCGAGCGCGCCGGGCGTCCCGCCTGGCGCGGCCACGCTCCCGTAGCCCGGTCCGGCGGCGCCGTCGTTGCCGGCGGGGGCGACGACGAGGGTGCCGAGCTCCAGGGCCCCGCGCGCGGCGCGCGCGAGCGGGCTATCGGGGAAGGATGCATAGGGCTCGACGACGCCGACGAGCGCGACTCGGGCGGCGTCGTGCGCATCGCCGTCGGCGTTCGGGTCGACCGCGGCCTCGAGCCCGGCGAGCAGCTGGTCCGAGCGGCCGTAGACGGAGACGCCTCCCTCGGCATCCGGCTGCCAGCCCGCCACACGAATCGGCAGGATCGAGGCGCCGGGGGCGACGCCATGCAACCCCTCCGGGCCGCGCGATCCGGCGACGAGACCGGCGAGCTCCGTCCCATGGCGCTCGGGCCGGCCCGGCAGAGTCGGGTTCTGCTCGGCGGAGGCATCGCTTCCCGGATCGAGCTCGTCGATTCCCGGGAGGAGCGAGCCCTGGAGGTACGGATGCCGCGTGTCGACCCCCGTGTCGAGGAGGGCGATCGTGATCCCGGTGCCATCGGCTCCAGGCAACGAAACGTCGACGCGCGTGTCGGCCCCCGGCTCGGGGATGTCCGCGTCGACGTTCGGGCTCGGCACCGCTGCCGGATACACAGCCCGGACCGGATAGACGCCGGCGACGCCCGGGTCGCGCTCGAGCGCGGGAATGAGCCGTGGGTCGAGCGCCCCGGCAAAGCCGTTGAAGACCCGGACGTACGACTGCTCGGGGTCGATCGGCGCTCCATGGAAGGCGAGCCGCAGAATCGCCCGCCGTTGCAGGTCGGCGGCCGCGTCTGTCCAGGCGCGCATCTCTCGCTCGGTCGCCTGGCCGCCGGCACGGCGGACGCGATCTGCGAGCGACGGCGCCTTCAGCACGACGATCCAGCGCCCGCCGAGCTGCGGCAACGGCCTGCTGCCGAGGAGGCCCTGCCAGCCAGCTGCGCCGCTCGCGTCGTCGCCGTCCGCTGCTCCCGCGGCGCCGCCGAGCGCAAGCGCCAGGACGACGGCGAGCGCGGCTCCGGCCGCCGAGAGAGCCGCCGCGCTACGCGGACGCGTACGCATCGAGCGCAAGGTAGCCGGGCGAGGCTAGGGGTCGCGCGAAGCGCGCCGCTGACGCGATCATCGCCGCGTTGTCGGTGCAGAGCGCGAGCGGCGCGAAGCGGGCGTCCGGGAGCGCGGCGCGCAGCTCCGAGTTCGCGGCGACACCGCCGACGACCGCGACCGTCCGCTCGCCTGTCTGCTCCGCCGCCGCCTGCAAGCGCCCGACGAGCGCCCGGACGATCGCGCGCTGGTAGGACGCGGCGAGGTCCGCCCGGCGCGACTCGAGCTCGTCCGCCTCGAGGTCCCGCACGGCGTACAGGAGCGCGGTCTTGAGCCCGGAGAAGGAGAAGTCGAGTCCCGGGACACGCGCGACGGGGAAGGAGAACGCGTCGGGATCGCCGTCTCGGGCGAGCCGATCGAGCTCGGCGCCTCCGGGATAGCCAAGGCCGAGGAGGCGCGCCCCCTTGTCGAACGCCTCGCCCGCCGCGTCGTCGATCGTCGCGCCGAGCACCTCGAATCCGGAGCGGTCGCGAACGGCGAGCACCATCGTGTGGCCGCCGCTCGCGAGCAGGCACGTGAACGGCGGCTCGAGTGGGTCGGGCTCGAGGTACAGCGTCGCAACGTGCCCGCGAAGGTGGTCGACGGGCACGAGCGGCAGGCCGCGTGCCCATGCGAGCGCCTTGGCGGCCGACAGCCCAACGAGCAACGCGCCGACGAGGCCAGGGCCCTGCGTCACGCCGATGCGCGAGACGTCCGCGAGCGTCGCTCCCGACTCGTCGAGCGCAGCCCGGACGACCGGAGAGATGAGCTCTAGGTGCCGCCGCGAGGCGACCTCCGGCACGACGCCTCCGTAGCGGGCGTGGAGATCCGCCTGGGACGCCACCACGGACGACAGGATCGTGCCGTCCCCCCGAACGACGGCCGCCGCCGTCTCGTCGCACGAGGTCTCGATCCCGAGCACGAGCCCATTCACGCGCCTGGCGCCTCCTCCTCGGCGGGATCGGCGTCGCGCCACATGATCAGCGCGTCCTCTCGGTTGTCGGTGTAGTAGCCGCGCCGCACGCCCTTCGGGCGAAAGCCGAAGCGCTCGTAGAGGCTGATCGCGCCGACGTTGGAGACCCGGACCTCGAGGGTGTAGCCACGGCGGGCGTCGCCGCCGCGGGTCTCGTCGAGGAGCTGCCGCAGGAGCGCAGAGGCGATGCCCTCGCGTCGCCGACCGGGCGCGACCGCGACGTTCATCACGTGCCACGCGTCGACGTAGCGGGAGAGGATCAGGTACCCGACCAGCGCGCCCGCCTCGTCGACCGCGCCGAGCGAGAGTGAGCTCGGCTTCGCGAGCTCGCCCGCGAACATCGAGCGCGACCAGGGTGTCGGGTACGAGGCCCGCTCGATCCGCTCGACCTCGTCGAGGTCGCCGAGCTCGAGCCGGCGCAGCGTGATGCTCACGACGTCACGCCTCTCGAGGCTTCGCATCGGGCTCACGGACGTAGACGGGCTCGATCTCCTCGACCGGGCCGAACTCGCGTGCGAGAGAGGCATGGAGCGCGGCGCGCGGGAGATGGCGCGGGTCGTCGTCCGGCGGGACGATCGCGCCGCCCGCCTCGAGGATGTCGCGGTAGCGGACGGCGCCATTGCCGACGCAGAGCGTGCCCGACGCGTCGACCCTCTCCGGCGCACGAGCCTCGGGGCCGGGGACGAACACCTCGCCGCGCCGCGCGTCGACCATCGGCAGCGCGCCGTTGGCGCCGGCCGCAAGCGCGTCCAGGGTCGAGACGCCGGCGCCTTCGACGCCGAGCGCGAGCCCGAGCCCACGGGCGACCGCGATGCCGACTCGCGTGCCGGTGAAGCTCCCCGGGCCGGTGCCGACCACGAGCGCGTCGAGGTCGCGCGGACGTGCCGAGGCCTGGCGAAACAGCGCATCGACGTCCTCGAGCAGCGTCTGCGCGCGCGAGGCTCGCTCGCCGAGCACCTCCCCGTCGGAGACGAGCGCGCTCGTGGCGACGTCAGTCGCCGTGTCGAAGGCCAGGATCAGCACCGGTGAGAGCTTGTAGCAGCGACTCCTCCGCCGCGTCCACGTGCACGGTTCGCCGCTCGGGCGAGACGTGCTCGAGCCGCACGCGCGCGCGTTCGGCCGGAAGCGTCCCGCTCCCGGCCTCGGGCCATTCCACGAACACGACGGCAGCGTCGAAGTACGGCTCGAGGTCCCCCCACTCCGCCGCCTCCAGGACGCGAAAGCGATAGAGGTCGAGGTGCGAGACGTCCATCGTCCCCGCGTAGCGGTGGCCGATCGTGAACGTCGGGCTGGTCACGCGTGCGGTGACGCCGAGAGCGCGGCAGGCGCCGCGCACGAAGGTCGTCTTCCCCGCCCCGAGCTCCCCCGAGACGAGCACCACGTCGCCGGGAGCGAGCCGCCTTGCGAGCCGTCCCGCGAGCGCCTCCGTCTCCTCCGGCGAGCCGGAGACGAGCTCGAGGCCGGGCATCCCTAGAAGAGGCCGAGCTGGGCGGGCTCGCGCACGAGCGGCCGCTCCCTGGGGATCGGCTCGCGCTCCGACCGTGCCGCAGCCTGCGGGGGCCGCCCCAGGAGCTCGCCGAGCCTGCCGACGTCGCGCTCGAGCACCTCGAGCATCGTCGGCGTGTACAGCGCAGCGGCCGGGTGGTAGAGCGGGAAGAGCGTGACGCAACGCCCGCCGAGCGTGACCTCCTGCTCCTGGCCGTGGACGCGCGTGATCCCGAGCGCCCGGCCGGAGAGGAGCGTCGTCGCGAAGCTGCCGAGGCTGGCGACCACTCGGGGCTGGACGAGCTCGAGCTGGCGATAGAGGTACGGCTCGCACTCGGCCGTCTCCTCGGGCGCCGGGTCGCGGTTGCCAGGCGTGCGGCACTTGAGCACGGTCGCGAGGTACACCTCGTCGAGCCGCAGACCGATCCCACCGAGGAGTCGCTCGAGGAGATCGCGCGACCGTCCAGCGAACGGCGTCCCCTCCCGGTCCTCGTGAAATCCCGGTGCCTCGCCGACGAGCGCCAGCTCCGCGTCCGGGTCGCCCTCGCCGAACACGACCGCGGTGCGGCCGGTGGAAAGCGCGCACCGGACGCACCCGGCGGCCTCGGCGGCCACCGCGCGGAGTGACGCTGCGCGCTCCGACGCGTCCATCGGCATCAACTCTACGGGCCGGTCCGGTCGCCCGGCCGAAGCGGTTCGACAGCGTCTAGTGGCCGCAGCCGCAGCTGCCGCCGCAGCACCCGCCGCCGCCCGAGCTCGTCATACCGCTCGGCTTCTGCGTCGAGCCGTGGACTGCGAACGAGGAGAGCTGCTTGAGCACCTTCGCAGCGCCGCAGCTCGGGCAGGTGACCGCCTGGTCGCTCGAGCGAACGAGCTCCTCGAAGTGGTCCTCGCACTCCATGCAGGCGTACTCGTAGATCGGCATGACCGTAGTGTAGTGGCCGTGAGCGGCGCAGGCTGGGACGTACCCGCGCTCGAGGGCAGGATCGTGCGGCTCGAGCCGCTCGCGCCGCGCCACGCGGACGGGCTCTGGGGGGCGTCGCGCGACTCGCGGACCTGGCGCTGGCTCTCCGTCGTGCAGCCCGCGACCCGAGAGGCGTTCGACGCCTGGATTGACGACGCCGTCGCCGCGCGCGCTGCCGGCACGGAGATCCCCCTCGTGACGCTGCGCGACGGACGGGTCGTCGGCTCGACGCGGTTCCTGGCGCTTCGCCCCGAGCACCGTTCGGTCGAGATCGGCTGGACGTGGCTCGACCCCTCGGCGTGGAGCACCGGGACCAACGTGGAGGCGAAGCTCCTGATGCTCGGTCATGCATTCGAGACGTGGGGCTGCCGCCGCGTCGAGCTGAAGACGGACGCCCGCAACGAGCGCTCACGCGGAGCGATGGAGGCGATGGGCGCGACCTTCGAGGGGATCCACCGGCATCACATGCTCGTCCGCGAGGGCGAGAACCGCGACAGCGCCTGGTACGCCGTGCTCGACGACGACTGGCCGCGGGTGCACGACGGCCTCGTCGCGCGGCTCGCCCGCATGTAGGCGCCGTCGGTTCGACTATCCTTTGGGGTGCCCGGTATCCGCGAGGAACTGGAGCCTGAATGATCGAGAACGTCGAAGTCATCGGGGCGCATGGGCGCGTCGGACGCGCGGTGAGCGCGCGGCTGACCGAGCGGGGGCTGGTGTTGCCGAGTCGCGAGCCCGACGTCGTGCTGCTCTGCGTGCCCGACCGCGCGATCGCCGAGGTTGCGGCCGGTGTCGACCCGGGACCATGGATCGGCCACGTGAGCGGCGCCACACCCCTCACGGCGCTCGCGCCCCACGGGCGGCGGTTTTCGCTGCACCCGCTGCAGACGTTCACCCTCGACCGCGGCCCGGAGCAGCTCGACGGCGCCTGGGCGGCGGTCACGGGTGAGAGCAGCGAGGCGCTTGCCACCGCGACCGAGCTCGCCGAGGTCCTCGGGCTGCGTCCGTTCGTCCTCGAGGACGAGCACCGCGCGCTCTACCACGCGGGGGCGGCGGTCGCTTCGAACTACCTCGTCACGCTCCGACGTGCCGCGGGCGAGCTTCTCGCCGCCGCGAACGTCCCGGACGAGGCACTCGACCCGCTGCTGCGGCGCGTGATCGAGAACGGGTTCCAGCTCACGGGGCCGATCGAGCGCGGTGACTGGGAGACCGTCGAGCGCCATCGCGCCGCGATCGCCGAGCATGCGCCCGAGCTGCTCGACGCGTACGACGCGTTGGCGCGCCTGACGGCAAGCAACAGACTGTTGCAAGGAGAGCCCGCATGATCGTCGCGCGCACGGTGGCCGACGTGCGGGACGCACTCGCCGGGCGGCGCGACGGGACGATCGGCCTCGTCCCGACGATGGGCTCCCTCCATCCGGGGCACCTCACGCTGCTCGAGGCTGCCCGCCGCGACTGCGACACGGTCGTGATGAGCCTGTTCGTCAACCCCGCGCAGTTCGGTGACGCGGCCGACCTGAACGGCTACCCGCGCGACGAGGCGCGCGACCTGGAGCTGGCGCGCGAGGCGGGCGTCGATGTCGCGTTCATCCCGTCCATGGCAGAGCTCTATCCGCCGGGGTACCAGACCTGGGTGGACGTGACCGAGCTCGGCGCGATCCTCGAAGGTGTGCACCGGCAAGGGCACTTTCGCGGCGTCGCGACCGTCTGCCTCAAGCTCTTCACGATCGTGCGGCCCGACGTCGCCTACTTCGGCCAGAAGGACGCGCAGCAGGTCGAGGTGCTCCGGCGGATGATCGCCGACCTCCACCTGGAGCTCGGGCTCGCGGTGCTGCCCACGGTCCGCGACGCGGACGGTCTCGCGCTCTCGTCGCGGAACGTGCACCTCTCGGCCGACGAGCGCGCCAGGGCTCTGGCCCTACCCCGGGCGCTCGCCACCCACGATCCCGAGACCGCGCGCGCGATTCTCGAAGACGCCGGGCTCGCGGTCGACTACGTCGTGGTCGCGCCCTTCGACCCACCCGTCCTCGCCGCTGCCGTCCGCGCCGGCGACACCCGACTGATCGACAACGCCCCCCTGGAGGAAGACGAGTCATGAGCACACGCCCACGCACCCCCGCACCCGGTACGCCGGCTCCGGGCAAGCTGCCCATCACCGAGCTTGCCTCGCTCGTCGAGCGGCGGCAGCCGATCGTGATGATCACCGCCTACGACGCGCCGTCCGGCCGTCTCGCAGACGAGGCCGGCGCTGACCTGATCCTCGTCGGCGACTCGGCCGCGATGACCGTTCTCGGCCACGACTCGACCGTGCCCGCGACGATGGAGGAGATGCTCGTGCTGACCCGCGCCGTCACCCGTGGCGCGCGCCGTCCGCTCGTGATCGCCGACATGCCCTTCGGGTCGTTCCAGGTCTCCGACGACACCGCCGTCGAGAACGCGATCCGGTTCGTGAAGGACGCAGGTGCGGACGCCGTCAAGCTCGAAGGCGCCGGGCCGACGCTGACTCGCGTCCGCGCGATCGTCGGCGCCGGGATCCCGGTGATGGGCCATATCGGGTTGACGCCGCAGTCCGCGACGATGCTCGGCGGCTTCAAGGCTCAGGGACGCACGGCCGACAAGGCCACCCGGCTGGTCGCCGACGCGCTCGCGCTCGAGGAGGCCGGCTGCTTCTCGATCGTGCTCGAGGCCGTGCCCGCGCCGGTCGCCGTCGAGGTGACGCGCCGCCTGCACATCCCGACGATCGGGATCGGCGCCGGAGGAGGAACCGACGGACAGGTCCTGGTCTGGCACGACCTTCTCGGTCTGTACGACGGCCGGTCCCCGCGCTTCGTCAAGCGTTATGCCGACCTCGCGTCGACCATCCGCGACGCCGTGGCCGCGTACGCCGACGACGTCCGCGAGCGCCGGTTCCCGGAGGATGTCCACACGTACGGCATGTCGGACGAGGAGCGCGCGGCCTTCGAGGCCGCCGTCCGCGCCGGCGAAGACGCGCGGGCGGAGCGTGGAGCCGCGAGACAACGCTAGTTACAACTTGTAACTAGCTCTCTGAGCGCGCGGCTCGGAGCCGCCACGCTCAGAGGACGCTCGGCAGCACGGCGAACGCAGCCACGAGCACGCCGGCGAGCAGGAGCGCGCCGAGGACGCCCCGCCACGGGAGGCGGAACGTCGTGCGCAGCCCGAGCGCGACCAGCACCGCCGACCACGCGACGAAGGCGAGGCCGATCGCAGTCACGACCGCCCGTCCCGACCCCTCGTCGGAGCCACCTGTCCGGAACCAGTCTGAGCCGAAGGCGATCGCGATCGTGGGCACGAGCACGACGAAGGCGAGCGCGAGCGGGAACGCCGCGAACGCGACGATCTGCCGTGCGATCTTGAAGGGTGTCTCGACCCCTACGGCCTTCGCGCCGAGCCAGAGCGCGAGACCGAGCAGGAAGTAGCCCGCCGCCCCGTAGAAGAGGCCGCCGACGAAGGTGACGACGACGAGCACGAGCGTGTCGACGGTGGAGTCGTCCATCACCGTCCCCCACGCGGGCGTGAGCATCACGCACGCCATCCCGGCGAGGATCGTGATCAGGAGCACCGGCTCCGAGCGCGCGTCGACGTCGGCGTCGTCGGTCTCTGCGAGGGCCGCGAACACCGTCCGGGGCTCGGTCACCACCTTCGGCACGCGTCGCCACCACTCGCGGCTCGCGGCCTCCCCGGCGATCGCCCGCTCCGCGCCGAGCCGATCGGCGCGCTCCACGGGCTTGACGGGATGGTGCTCGCTCACACCCCGAGGGTAGCCTCGCGGACGAGGCGATCCGCCACCTGCTTCGCCGCGACGCGCAGCTCCGGCACCGCCGTGTGCTCCCAGAACCGGCCTTTGCGCAACGGACCGAGGAGCGTCAGGCGTTCGCCCGCGCACCCGTCGGCGGCCACGAGCCGGCCGTCGTCGTCCGCGTCGAGCCCGAGCCCGAGCTCATCGGGCCGGATCAGGCCGTCGCGCCGGAGCGAAGCGACGAGTGGGTCTCGCACGCGGGTGAGGTCGGTGTCCGGACCCGTGCAGTTGATCACCTTGCCGAGCCGCAGGGTCTCGCTCGACGACGAGCCACGCCGCCGGATCGACGCGACGATGCCTCCGTCCTCCTCGGCGAGCGACTCGAGGGCCCCGACGACGAGCTCCAGCCTGCCCGTCTCGACCAACTCCTCGATCGCGTGCGCGGCCTCCGGTGACGAGCGGTGACGATGGGTCTCCCAGTACGGCCGCGCGTGACGGAGGAAGCGTCGCCGCTCCTCCATGTCGAGGCGCTGCCAGAGCGCAGGCGTGTCCGCACGGATCGAGGTGACGACCTCGCGCCAGTCGACGTCTTCCCCCGCGCGCTCCCGCACCTCACGCCGGAGCCCTCGCAGCAGGCCGACGGCGGACGACGGCCACGTTTCGAGCGTCGCCGGGGGGTCGAGATGCGGCGGCGGCTTCGCCGAGAGGCGGTGGGGATGCGGCAGGAGCCCGCGCCGCGAGATCGCGAAGATCCGCCCCTGCTGGTCGGCGTCGCGAAGCGCGAGCGCGACGTCGCACATTGTCAGGCCCGTGCCGACGAGCAGGACGTCCTCGCGGCGGTCGAGCTCGAGCGCGTCGCCCGCCCACGGGTCGCGCGCGTAGCGGATGCTCGAGAACACGGCCTCGTCGCCGACCAGGGGGTCGGAGGGCGGGTAGTTCCCGATCGCGAGGACGGCGTGGCCGACCGGGAGCCGCCGTCCGTCCGCGAGCGTCAGAAGGAGATCGTCGGCTGCCTCCGCGACGGAGACGACCTCGCCCGCGACCCGGACGAGCGGGAGCGTCGACGTGCGCCGCGCCTCGTCGAGTGCGTCCGCGAGGTACTCGCCGTACAGCTTGCGAGGGACGAACGAGCCACCGGTGAGCGCGGGCTCGCGCCGCCGGACGAAGCGGAGGAAGCCGTCGGGATCGTCCTCGAAGGCGCTCATCCGCCCCACGGGCACGTTCAGGGTGTGGCTGGCCGACTGCGTGCGGTAGGCGACGCCACCGAGCCGCCCCTCGACGCGCTCTACGAGGTACAGCCGCTCGAGCCCGGGCGGGGCCGCGCGCAGGAGATGGACGGCAAGCGTCGTCCCGCTGAACCCCGCTCCGACGATCGCTATGGTGCGGCCGCTCATGGTGCCGGGAGGCTAGATGCGCGCCGCGGTTTCCGAGATAGTGAGGCGATCGTGGACGTGACGTGCGGGACCTGCGGCCAGGTCAACGAGTCGGGGAGAAAGTTCTGCGGCGAATGCGGCTCGCCGCTCGCCGTCGCGTGCGGGAGCTGCGGCACGCCGAACGCGCCAGGCGCGAAGTTCTGCGGCGAGTGTGGGGCTCCGCTCGCTGCGCTCGCGGAGCCTAGGACTGAGACGACGGCCGCACAACCGCAAGCCGAGCGACGGCTCGTGTCTGTGCTGTTCGCGGATCTCGTCGGGTTCACCGCCGCGTCCGAAGGCCGGGATGCCGAGGACACACGCGAGCTCCTGACCCGCTACTTCGACCTCGCCCGTACGACGATCGAGCGCTACGGCGGGACGGTGGAGAAGTTCATCGGCGACGCGGTGATGGCGCTCTGGGGCGCGCCGGTCGCGCACGAGGACGACGCTGAGCGCGCCGTTCGCGCCGCGCTCGACCTCGTCGGCGCGATCCCGACGCTCGACGCGAGCCTCCGTGTCCGCGCGGGGGTACTCAGCGGCGAGGCGGCCGTAACGCTCGGCGCCGAGGGACAGGGGATGGTCGCCGGGGACCTCGTGAACACCGCGTCTCGGATCCAGTCGGCCGCCGAGCCCGGCACGGTGCTGGTCGGGGACGCGACGAAGCGCGCGTCCGAGGCGTCGATCGCCTACGACGACGCCGGCGAGCACGTGCTGAAAGGCAAGGCGGAGCCGCTCCGGCTGTGGCGAGCGCTGCGCGTCGTCGCGGGCGCGCGCGGCTCGCTCCGTTCATCCGGGCTCGAGGCGCCGTTCGTCGGGCGCGACCGGGAGCTGCGGCTCGTCAGGGAGCACTTTCACGCGTCCGCCGACGAGGGCCGCGCGCAGCTCGTGCTCGTGAACGGCATTCCAGGGATCGGCAAGTCACGGCTCGCCTGGGAGTTCGAGAAGTACGTCGACGGCCTCGCCGTCGAGACGTTCTGGCACCGTGGACGCTGCCTCTCGTACGGAGACGGCGTCGCGTACTGGGCACTGGCCGAGATGGTGCGCATGCGCTGCGGGATCGCCGAGGAGGAGGAGCCGGCCGGAGCCCGGGAGAAGCTCGATCTCGCCCTGTCCGAGTACATCCTGGACGCCGACGAGCGGGCCTGGGTGGAGCCGCGCCTCGCGCACCTCCTCGGCCTCGAGGACGGCGCCCCGGGCGACCAGGAGAATCTCTTCTCCGCCTGGCGGATCCTCTTCGAGCGGCTCGCCGAGGAGTCGCCGACCGTCCTGGTGTTCGAGGACATCCAGTGGGCGGATGCCGGTCTCCTCGACTTCCTCGAGTACCTGCTCGACTGGTCGAGGGGCCACCCGCTGTTCGTCCTCGCGCTGACACGACCGGAGTTCGCGGACAAGCGTCCGAGCTGGGGCGCGGGTCAGCGCGGCTTCACCCCGCTCTACCTCGAGCCGCTTCCGCCGGACGCGATGGAGAGCCTCCTCGCAGGGCTCGTGCCCGGCCTGCCCCATGACCTCCGGACGCGGATCCTGGAGCGCGCCGAAGGCGTGCCGCTGTACGCGGTCGAGACGGTGCGCATGCTGCTCGATCGCGGGGCCCTCGCCCGCGAGGGGAACGTCTTCCGGCCCGTCGGCTCCGTCGAGCAGCTCGAGGTGCCCGAGACGCTGCACGCGCTCGTCGCCGCGCGGCTCGACGCCCTCAGCGCGGCCGAACGCCGCCTCGTGGAGGACGGCGCCGTGCTCGGCAAGACGTTCACGAAGCAGGGCCTTTCCGTGCTGACGGGTCTCGCCGAGGGCGAGCTCGAGCCGCTGCTCGCGAGCCTGCTCCGCAAGGAGATCCTCTCTGTGCAGGCCGATCCTCGCTCGCCCGAGCGCGGCCAGTACGCGTTCCTCCAGGACATCGTCAAACGGGTCGCCTACGAGACGCTGTCGCTGCGCGAGCGGAAGTCGAAGCACCTCGCAGCGGCGGGGTTCCTCGAGGGCGTCTCGGGCGAGGAGGACGAGTTCATCGAGGTCGTGGCGGCGCACTATGTCGACGCTCTGCAGGCCGACCCGGACGCGGCGGACGCCGGCGAGATCCGTGAGACGGCGCGGGAGATGCTCGTGCGCGCAGGAGAGCGGGCCGCGTCGCTCGGAGCCGACGCCGAGGCACAGCGCTCCTACCTGCGGGCCGCGGCCCTGTGTGACGATCCGCCGGTCGAGGCGGAGCTCTACGAGCGGGCGGGGGCGATGGCCCGCGTCGGGGCACGCATCGAGGAGTCGCTTCCGCACTTCGAGCGCGCGATCGCGCTGTTCGAGGCGGCGGGCGAGCGCCACGCGGTCGCACGGGTTCAGGCACGGCTCGCCGAGGCGGAGTGGGACCTCGGCCGGATCGAGGACGGGCTCGAACGGATGAACCGCTCGTTCGAGCTCCTCTCGAGCGAGGAGCCAGACGCCGACGTCGCCATGCTGGCCGCGCAGCTCGGTCGCTTCCTGTTCTTCAACGGGCAGCCGGAGCTCGCCCTCCAACGCGTCGAGTCGGCCCTCGCCATGGCGGAGAGCCTCCAGCTGCCGGAGGTGCTGGCGCAGGCGCTGACGACGAAGGGGGTCATTCTCCTGTCGAGGCATCGGCGCACGGAGGGCATCGCGCTGCTCCGGTTCGCCATCGAGACCGCGCTCGAGCACGACAAGCCGTCGACGGCGCTTCGAGCGTCGTTCAACCTCGCCGACTCCCTCGGTCAGGTCAATCGCTTCGTAGAAGGCGCCGAGACGGTGCGCGCCGGTCTCGACCAGGCCCGCCGCGTCGGGAACCGGTACTGGGAGATCTCGTTCCTGGGACAGCTCTACCCGTTCCTCGCGCTCGGCGAGTGGGACGAGGCGCTCGCGATGGCCGCCCAGCTGCCGATCGACGACTGGGCGAGCTTCCGGCAGGCGTTCGCCACCATGCCGCTCGTCGAGGCGACCGTGCTCGGACATCGCGGAGAGGTCGACCGCGTCCACGAGACGCTGGCGCGCTTCGAGGACATGAGCAGCTCGGGCGACGAGCAGGAGCGCTCCGCGTACCACTCCGGCCTCGCCCGGTTCCAGCTCGCGAGTGGAAACCTCGCGGAGGCGCTCGCCGCCGCAGAGGATGCGTTTGCCTCGCACGTCCATTTCGGGTTCGGCGCGGAGCAGATCAAGGAGGCGTTCGCGACGGCCGGGGAGGCCGCGCTCCGGCTCGGCGACGTCGCGAAGGCGGCCGAGCTCGTCGCGGTCGTCGACGCGCTGCCTCCCGGTGCCACAAACCTGTTCATGCAGGCCCACGGCAGCCGGTTCCGCGCCCACCTCGTCGCGGAGAACGACCCGGCCGAGGCCGATCGCCTGTTCCGGCGTTCGGCCGCGCACTTTCGCGAGCTGAGCGCGCCCTTCCCGCTCGCCGTCGTGCAAACGGAGCATGCCGAGATGCTGCTCGCCGGCGGGGGCGACGTGGACGAGCTCGTCGCCGAGGCCGGCCCGGTCTTCGAGCGTCTCGAAGCACAGCCGTGGCTCGAGCGTCTCGCCCGGCTGGGCACAGGGGTCACGGCATGACCTGCGCGGCCTGCGGCGCCGAGAACCGCGAGGGGCGCAAGTTCTGCGCCGAGTGCGGGTCGGCCCTGACGGCCGGGTGCCCGGCGTGCGGTGCGGCGAACGAGCCTGGCGAGAAGTTCTGCGGTGAATGCGGGGCGGCGCTTGTTTCGCCAGCGCCGCCTACGAGTATCTCGGACAATGCACAGCCGCGAGCGGAGCGGCGGCTGGTCAGCGTGCTGTTCGCCGATCTCGTCGGATTCACGTCCGCGTCGGAGGGGCGGGATGCCGAGGACACGCGCGAGCTCCTGACCCGCTACTTCGACACCGCCCGCACGACGATCGAGCGCTACGGCGGGACGGTGGAGAAGTTCATCGGCGACGCCGTGATGGCGGTCTGGGGCGCGCCGGTCGCCAACGAGGACGACGCCGAGCGGGCCGTGCGGGCCGCGCTCGAGCTCGTCGCGGCGATTCCCGCGCTCGATCCCGCGCTGCAAGCTCGCGCCGGGGTCCTGACGGGCGAGGCTGCCGTCACGCTCGGCGCGACCGACCAGGGGATGGTCGCGGGCGACCTCGTCAACACGGCATCCCGGATCCAGTCCGCGGCCGAGCCCGGCACCGTGCTCGTGGGGGAAGCCACCCGCCGCGCGTCCGAGGCGGCCATCGCCTACACGTCCGCCGGTCAGCACGAGCTGAAGGGCAAGGAACAGCCCGTGTCGCTCTGGCAGGCGTTGCGCGTCTCGGCCCAGCGTCGCGGGGAGGGCCGCGCGGTGGGGCTCGAAGCGCCGTTCGTCGGCCGCGACCGCGAGCTGCGGGTCGTCAAGGATCTCTTTCACGCGAGCGCCGACGAGCAGCGCGCGCGGCTCGTGTCCGTGGTCGGCGCGGCGGGGATCGGCAAGTCACGGCTCTCGTGGGAGCTCGAGAAGTACATCGACGGGCTGGCGGCGGATATCTGGTGGCACCGCGGGCGCTGCCTCTCCTACGGCGACGGCGTCGCATACTGGGCGCTCGCCGAGATGATTCGTAGCCGGGCGAAGATCGCCGAGCACGAGGACGCGTCGACCGCGACAGACAAGCTCCGCGCGACGCTCGACGCGCATCTCGCCGACCCCGAGGAGCGTGCCTGGATCGAGCCTCGTCTTCTGCAGTTGCTCGGCCTCGCGGAACGGAGCGCCCCCGATCGCGAGGACCTGTTCGCCGCCTGGCGGCGCTTCTTCGAGCGTCTCGCCGAGCAGGGACCGCTCGTGATGGTGTTCGAGGACATCCACTGGGCGGACGAGGGTCTCGTCGCGTTCGTCGAGTACCTCCTCGACTGGGGGCGCCATCACCCGATCTTCGTGCTCACCCTCGCCCGGCCGGAGATCGCCGACCGGCACCCGGCGTTCCCGGGGGCGACCCGAAGCGCGACCACGCTCCCGCTGGAGCCGCTCGGTGACGACGCGATGGACGCGCTCCTGCTCGGGCTCGTCCCGGGATTGCCCGACGACGTGCGCGGTCGGCTGCGGGTCGCCGCGGAGGGGATCCCGCTCTATGCCGTCGAGACGGTGCGGATGCTACGTGACCACGGTCTCCTCACCGAGACCGAGGGGGCAGGGATCGTGGCGGGGGACCTGTCCTCGTTCGAGGTGCCCGAGACGCTGCACGCACTGATCGCCTCGAGACTGGACACGGTGTCGGACGACGAACGGAGCCTCCTACAGGACGCGTCCGTGCTTGGCAAGACGTTCACGCGGAGCGGGCTCGCCGCCCTTTCCGGGCGCACGGAAGATGAGATCGAGCCGCTCGTCTCGAGCCTCCTCCGCAAGGAGCTGCTCGCAGTCGACACCGATCCCTTCTCGCCCGAGCGCGGTCAGCTCGGCTTCCTTCAGGCGCTCGTGCAGCGCGTGACGTACGACACCATCGCGCGGCGCGACCGCCGCCGCCGACATCTCGCCGCCGCGCGCTTTTTGGCCACCGACGCGGGCATCGACCCGGACGAGATCGCGGAGGTGATCGCGACGCACTACCTCGACGCGCACGACGCCGACCCTGCGGCCGCCGACGGCGAGGACGTGCGCGCAGAGGCACGCCGATGGTTCACCCGCGCGGCCGAGCGCGCGGCGTCGCTGGCCGCGTCCCTGGAAGCGCAACGCGCGTTCGAGCGGGCGGCCGAGCTCGCCCCCGAAGAGCTCGATCGTGGTCGCTCGCTCGCGCGTGCGGGCGAGCTCGCCGTCGCGGGCGGGAGGCTGGACGAGGCCGCGCCGCTCCTGGAGCAGGCGATCGCGATCCTCACGGAGGCGGGCGTGCCCGCGGAGGCGGCCGGCGCACAGGTGCGGCTCGGCGAGCTGCTCTTCGTCTCGAACCGCATCGAGGAAGGGGTCGCGCTGCTCGAGAGCGCGCTCGAGGCTCACGAGCACGTGGCCGACGAGCCGGCGATCGCCGCCGTGTCGGCCGAGCTCGCACGGTTGCTGTTCTTCGAGGGCCGCAGCCTGGAGGCCACGCCCCACGTCGAGCGGTCGCTCGATCTCGCGGAACGACTCCGCCTGTCGTCCGTCGTCGTCCAGGCGTTGATCAACAAGGGCCTCCTGCTCAATCGCCGGCCGAACGAGAGTGTCGCGCTGATCAGACAGGCGCTCGTGCTGGCGGAGGAGTCGGGCGACGAGCGGGGCGCCCTTCGCGCCTGCATGAACCTCTCGTATCGCCTCTCGATCGCCGGGCGGAACCAAGAGGCCGAACAGGTGGTCGAGCACGGGATCGCGATCGCACGCCGCCGGGGCGACCGGACGTGGGAGCGAAGCCTGACGACGAATCTCGTCAGCTGCTACGTGAGCTCGGGACGCTGGGACGACGCCGAGCGCGTCGTCGACGAGCTGCCGGAGGAGGGTGCGATCGCGACAGATCCCGTTCAGGCCTCGATGATCCTCGATCTCGCGCAGATAGCACTCCACCGGGGCGATCTCGAGCGCGTGCGAGCGATCGCATCGGGATACGCAGCCTGGGAGGAGACTGCGTACCTGCAGGCGGCGGGCGTCGCGAGCTGGGCTCGCGGGTTGCTCGCCCAGGCGGAGGGTCGCCACGACGACGTCGTGCACGAGCTGACGGAAAAGCTGCGCGATCCCGCCCATAACGACAACCCGGTCAACGTCGAGGCCATGCTCCAGAGCGGGAGCGAGTCCGCGCTCGCGCTCGGCTCGTCCGACGCGCTCGCGGAGCTGCTCTCGCTCGCCGAGTCGGCGCCGATTGACCCGCCCCGGTCGCTGCTCGCCCAGCTCGAGCTGCAACGGGCACGACTCGCCGCGTTGACCGACGACGCCGAGCCACCCTACGAGCGAGCGGTCGCGGCGTTGCGCGCGATCGAGGACCCCTTCTGGGTCGCGGTCGCCCTGCTCGAGCAGGCGGAATGGCTCGCGACGCAGGACCGTCTCGACGAAGCGGCGCCGCCGGCACGTGAGGCGCGCGAGACCTTCGAGCGCCTGCGTGCGCAACCGAGGCTCGACCGCCTGGAGCGTTTGGACACCGCGCTCGGCTCGCCGCCCGCGAAAGCTCCCGCGTCGTAACGGTCTGAGCTCAGCTCTCGGCCGGCACGAGCGCGTCGATCCCGAGCGAGGCCGCGGCCTCGGCGAGGCGCGTGTCGGAGACGATCATCACGTCGCCCTCGTCGAGGACGGCCTCGGCCGAGGCGAGGTGGATCGCGTCGTAGCCGCGTAAGGCACACAGCTCGGCGAGCTCTCCCGCGCGGCGGGCAAGAGGCTCGGTCAGCTCGAGAGCGTCGATCTCGTTCCAGAGAGCTCCGAGATGCCGTACCGACTCGGCGTGCGCCACGTCGGACGATCGTCCTGAACGATTGGCCGACGCGAGCCCTGCTCGCGCTTCCGCGAGCAACGCGACCGACGCCCAGCGCGAGCTCGCCCGGGACCAGGCGCGTCGCACGGGCTCCGAGCCCGGCTCGAGGATGAGCAGCTTCAAGAAGGCGGACGTGTCGAAGTACGAGGTCAGCGCCGTTGTTCTATGACGATGTCGCTGACCGTGCCTTTGATCCTGATCGGCTCGGGCAACCAACCGGTCCGAGACCGCGCAGGAACGACCACGCCTTCGCGGATCAGGCGGTCGATCTTCCTCTCGCCGTTGAGCGGGACGAGCTTCGCGACCGGCTTGCCGTGGTCGGTGACCACGATCTCCTCACCGTCCTTGACCCGCGCGACGTACCGGCTCAGCCCCGCCCTAAGCTCCCTGATCCCGACGTCCATGCGCCGCATTGTAGCGCTTTTTCTGGGTCATATGTAGTGTCTCTTCTGGACACGTACCGTCGACCCGGGATCAGGCGGCCGCCGCAGCCGGCTCGGCGAGCACCTCGCGCAAGAACTGCCCCGTGTGTGACTCCTCGACCGCGGCCACCTGTTCGGGCGTCCCGCTCGCGATCACCTCGCCACCCGCCTCGCCCCCCTCGGGGCCGAGGTCGACGATCCAGTCGGCTTGCTTGATCACGTCGAGGTTGTGCTCGATCACCAGCACCGTGTTCCCCGCGTCGACGAGGCGCTGGAGCACCTCGAGCAGCTTCGCGATGTCCGCGAAGTGGAGACCGGTGGTCGGCTCGTCGAGGATGTAGAGCGTCCGACCGGTCGCGACCTTCGAGAGCTCCGCTGCAAGCTTCACCCGCTGCGCCTCGCCGCCGGAGAGCGTCGTCGCCGGCTGGCCGAGCCGGATGTAGTCGAGCCCGACGTCGTGGAGCGTCTGCAGCCGCCGTCGGATCTTCGGGATCTTCGAGAAGAACTCGAGCGCCTCCTCGACCGACATCTCGAGCACGTCTGCGATCGACTTGCCCTTGAAGCGCACCTCGAGCGTCTCGCGGTTGTAGCGGCGCCCGTGACAGGTCTCGCACGGGACGTACACGTCGGGGAGGAAGTGCATCTCGATCTTGATCTGCCCGTCGCCCTTGCACGTCTCGCAGCGCCCGCCGCGGACGTTGAACGAGAAGCGCCCCGGCTTGTAGCCGCGCACCTTCGCCTCCGGAGTGAGCGAGTAGAGCTCGCGGACGTGCGTGAACAGGTCGGTGTAGGTCGCGGGGTTGGAGCGCGGCGTGCGGCCGATCGGCGTCTGGTCGATGTCGATCACCTTGTCGAAGCAGTCGATGCCCTCGATCGCGTCGTGCGCGCCGGGCTTCGTCCGCGTCCGGTTGAGCCGGTTCGCGAGCGCCTTGAACACGACCTCGTTGACGAGCGTCGACTTGCCCGAGCCGGAGACACCCGTCACGGCAACGAGCCTCCCGATGGGGAGCTCGACGTCGATCGACTTCAGATTGTGCTCGCGCGCTCCGATCACCCGGAACGTGCCGCGATCCTCGGTCCGCCGCTCCGGGATCTCGATCCGACGCCTCCCGGAGAGAAAGTCGCCGGTCACCGAGCGCCTGTTCCGCGTGACCTGCGCCGCGGTGCCTTCCGCGACCACCTCTCCCCCGTGCTCGCCGGCGCCCGGGCCCATGTCGACGAGCCAGTCGGCCTGGCGCATCATCTGCTCGTCGTGCTCGACGACGAGCACGGTGTTGCCGAGGTCGCGCAGGCGCTCGAGCGTCCCGATCAGGCGGCCGTTGTCGCGCTGGTGGAGCCCGATCGACGGCTCGTCGAGGATGTAGAGCACGCCGACGAGCTGCGAGCCGATCTGCGTCGCGAGCCGCAGCCGCTGCGCTTCGCCGCCCGAGAGCGTGCGCGCCGCGCGGTCGAGGTTCAGGTAGCCGACGCCGACATCGTCCAGGAACGTCAGCCGCTCGCGGATCTCCTTGAGGATCCGGCGCCCGATCAGCTCCTCGGTCGGGGTCAGCTCGAGCTCGTCGACGAACCGCAGCGCCGCCGTGACCGACAGCTGCGCGAACTCGTGGATCGAGTTGCCGCCGACGGTGACCGCCAGAACCTCCGGCTTGAGGCGTGCGCCGTGGCAGACGGGGCACGGACGCATGGACATGTACTCCTCGATCCGCTCGCGCTGCTGCGACGAGTCGGTCTCCCGGTAGCGCCGCTGGAGGTTCGAGACGAGGCCCTCGAACGCCATCGTGTACCGCCGCGTCCGCCCCATCCGGTTGCGGTACGTGACGAGAATCCTGTCGCCGCCGGTGCCGTGGAGAAACCGGTCCTGCTGCTCGGGGTCGAGGTCACGCCACGGCGTATGGAGATCGATCTCGTAGCGGTCGGCGACCGCTTTGATCGCGGCCTCGTAGAAGCCCTGGCCGCCGAGCGACCAGGGCACGAGCGCGCCCTCGTCGATCGAGAGGCTCGGATCCGGCACGAGCAGGTCCGGGTCGATCTCGAGCTGCGAGCCGAGGCCCGTGCAGCGCGGGCAGGCGCCGTGCGGTGCGTTGAAGGAGAAGATCCTAGGCTCGAGCTCGGGCAGCGACACGCCGTGCTCCGGACACGCGAAGTTCTCGCTGTAGAGGTAGGAATCGCCGTCGACGACGCCGATTCCGACTAGGCCCTCTGCCAAGCTGGTTGCCGTCTCGATCGACTGCGTCAGGCGTTGACGGAGGTCCGGCTTCATCACGAGCCGGTCGACGACCACCTCGATGGTGTGCTTGAACTTCTTGTCGAGGACGATCTCCTCCTCGAGCAAGCGCTGCTCGCCGTCGACCTTGACGCGCGTGAACCCGTCGCGGCGGAGCTCCTCGAGCACGTCGCGGAACTCGCCCTTCCGGCCGCGCACGATCGGCGCGTCGACCGTGAACTTCGTCCCCCCGGGCAGCGCGAGCACCTGCTCGACGATCTGGTCGAGCGACTGGCCCGCGATCGGGCGTCCGCAGATCGGGCAGTGCGGCCGGCCGACCCGCGCATACAGGAGGCGGAGGTAGTCGTAGACCTCCGTCACCGTGCCCACCGTCGAGCGCGGGTTTCGCGAGGTGGTCTTCTGGTCGATCGAGATCGCCGGCGAGAGGCCGTCGATCGAGTCGACGTCGGGCTTCTCCATCATCTGCAGGAACTGCCTCGCGTACGCGGAGAGCGACTCGACGTAGCGGCGCTGTCCCTCTGCGTAGATCGTGTCGAAGGCGAGCGACGACTTGCCGGAGCCCGAGAGCCCGGTGACGCAGACGAGCGCGTTCCGCGGGAGCGTGACGGTGACGTTCTTGAGGTTGTGCTCCCGTGCGCCGTGGACGACGAGATGGTCGGCGGGCATACGGCGCCTAGCTTATCTCCCGAACGTACGTTCGTCCAACCGTCGGGGGATCGAGGTTCCACAGTGCGGCGCACGCGATTGCCCGGATGCGATGACCGCGGCGGGCGGTGAGCGTGGCGTTAGCGGTCGATGAGCCGCGAGGGCGAGGTTGAGCTTCCCGATTGGGAAGGAAAGGAGACCGAGATGCGCCGACGCATCGCTCTCACCACAGGCGCCGTCGTCGTCGTCCTTGCGACCGCGCTCGCCGGGGCCACCTCCGGCCTGGCCGACGAGCCGCCCGCCAACGACCTCGAGATCGGCTACCCGCCGCCCTGCGGCGACGAGGAGGCAGCCACGCTCTCCGCCGTCGACTGCACCGGGATCGAGCCGGTCGACTCGATCGGCCCGATCGCCCCCGAGATCGAGGCCGCAGCCGCCGCGACCGCACAGGCCGATTCCGCGCTCGTGGCCGCCGGAGGCCCCGATGCGCTGCTGAAGAACTGCCGCCTCCACGCGGAGGTCGCGATGTACACGGCGGCGGACTGGATCCGCCTCGCGCAGCACCTCGCCGGCGAGGCGTCGCACTGCGCCGACTACACCATCTCCCTCCCCGCAATCGCTGGCAACAAGACCCAGCCCCGACCCGACCAGGCCTGGCGGATCCGCGCGCTCGGACCACGGTTCCACGCGGCGGCTGAGGCCCAGCTCACCGCCTGGCAGACGTGGGTGACCACGAACAAGAAGACCTGGGTGGACGCGGGCAGAGAATTCCGGAAGCGGATGGCCGCAGCGGGCTACGACGTGTCGCTCGGCGACACGTGGGCGCTGAACGAGGTTCCCTCGAGCGTCCGGCAGAACGCTGGGCAGGCTCGACGCAACCTGCTCGACTTCCTGAAGGGGCTCTACGAAGGCGACGGGTCCGCACCCGCCACGCAAGGCCTCGTCTTCGTGGTCGGGCTCGGCCAGCGGACGCAGAACCTGTCCGTGTACCTCGCGACCATGCGGGGGTGGCTGTCCGACTCCGCGTTCTGGACGGAGGCAGACGGCTACGTCCGCTTCTGGGCACAGGAGACGTACGGGGACATCCGTGCGTGGGGCGTGCCCTCGGCGCCCGCGATAACGCGGGCACAGCACGTGATCGAGTACGTGACGCACCCGCTCGCGCTCGCCCGCGCAGGTGGCGAGCGGAGCGCCGCGGCGGAGGCGTTCTTCCGCCGGACGTACCTCTCCCTCGGGAACGCGGCATGGAGGTGGCAGTCGAGCTTCGGCTTCACCGACGTCGACGACACCCTGATGCGGCACTTCCTCTCCGAGCAGGTGTTTGCGATCCGGCACGACGCGGGCACGCATCCGGCCGACGGCCCCGAGGGCCGGCTGGGCTTCGCGTGGGCTCCGGACAACGATCTGCCGCCCGTCCAGCCGGACTTCGCGGCGAAGACCGCCGGGCTGCAGGAACGGCTCGCGTCGGCGCTCGCGAACGCGTACGCCCAGGGGGGCAGCTCGCAGCAGGGCGCGTGCGGAACTCCGGGCGACCACGTCTGGTGCGAGGGCGCCTTCGACGGGGCCGCGTTCAACGACGGTTGGAACGTCTTCTCGGATCCCTGGGACTGAGCGTCCACACGTGTCGGGCGGGGCAGGCCGATGGACCTGCCCCGCCCCGCGCCACGCGCCGGATGCAGGCTCGCGCGGCTAGGCCTTGCGCGCGCGACGGCCGAAGATGAGCCCGCCGATGGTGAAGCCGAGCCCGAAGGTGCCGACCGCGAAGGCCCCGATCGCGACGCCCTTCCGCCACATCGCCATCTGCTGCCAGCGGCCGATCGCCTCGCGCTCCTCCTCGGTCAGCTCCTCACCCCGCCGCTGCTTGCGAAGCGCACCGCCGGCCTGGAGGCCCAGGTAGAGGTCGTCGAAGATCTCGGGGCCGTCCGACACGACACGAGTGTATAGCCTCGTCCGGCCGTGCCCGAACGTCGCTCCGCCCCGCGCCCGGCCGTCGCGGTCTTCGACGTGGACGGCACGCTGACGACCCGCGATTGCGTGCTTCCTTTCCTCTGGCGCGTCGCGGGCCTGCGTCTCCCCCGGGTGCTCCTCCGTCACCCGTTGGAGTTGCTCGGCGGGATCGCGCGCCGCGACCGCGACCGGCTGAAGGCCCTCGCGTGCGCGTCGCTCGCGGGGCTCCGGGCGGTCGAGATCGAACGTGCAGGGGAGGAGTTCGCACAGTGGGTGGCGTCGTCGAGGATGCGCGAGGACACGACGGCTCGGCTCCGTCAGCACCGTGACCTCGGCCACACCCTCGTGCTCGCGTCCGCCTCGCTCGACGCATACCTCCTTCCGCTGGGACAGATCCTCGGCGCCGACGAGGTCGCCTGCACCACCCTCGAGCGTGACGCCGACGGACTGCTTACCGGCCGGCTCGTGGGAGCGAACTGCCGCGGGCCCGAGAAGGCGCGGCGCGTCCACGCGCTCCTCGAGACCCGTGGGCTCGCGCACGCGGAGGTGTGGGCATACGGCGACTCGCCGGACGACGAGCCGTTGCTGTCGAGCGCCGATCACGGCGTGCGCGTCGGTCGGTCGCCACTGTCCCTTTTGGACACTGGTGGCTGACCCCAGGCGCTCGGTAGGATCTCACCGGTGTCCGACACGGTGACCGAGCTGCGGCGCGAGCTCGCCCAGATCATCGACCTCCGCACCGCCGCACGGGTGCTCGAGTGGGATCAGCTGGTGATGATGCCCCGCGGCGGCGCGACCACCCGCGGCGACCACCTTGCGACGGTCGGGCGCCTCGCGCACGAGCTCTTCGTCCGCGACGAGATCGGCGAGCTGATCGACGCGGCGGCATCCGAGCTCGACGGCGCCGCACGCGACTCCGACGAGGCCTGCCTCGTCGACGTGGCACGCCGCGACTGGGAGAAGGCACGGCGCGTCCCGGCCGATCTCCAGGCGGAGCTGACCAAGCTCGCATCCGAGTCGGTCGAGGCGTGGGCGACCGCCCGGGAGAACGATGACTACGCGAGCTTCCAACCGTGGCTCGACCGGACGCTCGACCTGAAACGGCAATACGTCGCGTGCTTCCCGCCGAGCGACGACCCGTACGACCCTCTCCTCGACGACTTCGAGCGGGGGATGCGCACCGACGAGGTACGCCGGGTGTTCGATCGGCTGGAGCCGGCGCTCCGCGAGCTGGTCGACGCGACCCCACCGGAGGAGGACGAGGGGTTCCTCACCGGGCCGTACCCCGAGTCGACGCAATACGAGCTCTCGCTCGCGGTGATCCGCGCGTTCGGGGCCGCCGACGAGTTCTTCCGGCTCGACTCGACCGTCCACCCGTTCTGCACGTCGTTCTCCACCCAAGACGTGCGGCTGACGACGCGCTACGCGGAGGACGACCTGCACGCCTCGTCGATCTTCTCGACCATGCACGAGGCGGGACACGGGCTCTACGAGCGGGGCGGCGACGCGTCGCTCGACCGGACGCCGCTCGCGACCGGGTGCTCGTCAGCGCTCCACGAGTCCCAGAGCCGGCTCTGGGAGAACGTGATCGGGCGCTCGCTCCCGTTCTGGACGTGGTTCTACCCCCAGTTCCGCGACGGCTTCGAGGCGCTCGCCGACGTGCCACTCGAGACCTTCCACCGGGCGGTCAACCGACCTCGGCCCTCGCTGATCAGGGTGGACGCAGACGAGACGACCTACGGGCTGCACATCATCCTTCGCTTCGGCCTCGAGCAGGAGCTTCTCTTCGGCGGCCTGGACACCAAGGACCTGCCCGAGCGGTGGGACGACCGGATGGAGGAGCTCGTGGGAATCCGTCCACCGGACGACCGCCGGGGCTGCCTCCAGGATGTCCACTGGGCGGGCGGTCTGTTCGGGTACTTCCCGACCTACCAGCTCGGGAACGTGCTCTCCGTGCAGATCTGGGAGCGCCTGCTCACGGACATTCCGGACGCCTACGCGCAGATCGGGCAGGGCGCGTTCGGCGAGATCTACGAGTGGCTGCGCGAGCGCCTGTACCGGCACGGCCGCAAGTTCACACCCTCGGAGACGATCCTCCGCGTGGCGGGCGGCCCGATCGACCCCGAGCCGTACCTCCGCTACCTCGCGGACAAGAACGCCTCGCTCGCGCCGGCGTAGCTCTTCGCGGCAGCCTCCGCTTCCCTCTCCACCCCGAGCTCCGGCGCCGGCTCGTCCCGGGCGAGCACCCGCTCGAGCGCCTCGACGCAGCGGGGGTCGAACTCGAGACCGGCTCCCTGCCGTAGCAGCGCGAGCGCACGCGCTCGCGGCCACGCCTCGCGGTAGACCCGCGGCGAGATGAGCGCGTCGTAGACGTCGCAGACTGCGAGGATCTGCGCCTCGAGCGAGATCTCTCCGTCGGCGAGGCCGCGCGGGTAGCCCGAGCCGTCGAGCCGCTCATGGTGGTCGTTGACGAGCGCCAGGACGAGCGGGTCGAATCCGCCGAGCTCCTCCAGCAGCGCGACTCCGGCGGCCGCGTGCTGCTTCACCTCGGCGAACTCGTCGTCGGTCAGGGACGCCGGCTTGCGGAGCACGTCGTCGCGGACGGAGAGCTTCCCGATGTCGTGGAGGAGGCCGCCGGTCGCCATCGACCGGAGCCGGCTCGGCGGGAGCCCGAGCTCGTCGCCGACCTCGACGGCGAGGAGGGCGACGCGGCGAGTGTGCTCCTCGGTTGACCCGTCCTTCACGGCGAGCGCGACGAGCAGCGCGCGGACCTGGGAGCCGAGGAACGCCTCCTCCGCCGCGACGAGGTCGACCGCGCGCAGATCGCCGACGAGCGGCCTGGACTGATGGCTCGCGCCGCGCCGGAGATCCAGCGCCACCGGGATCCCTACGAGCGCCATGCCGAAGATCTCGAGGACATGGCCGAACCACCAACCGATGTTCTGGAAGCTGAAGACGAGTGACGCCACGAGCGCGGTGGCGAGCCAGGCGATGCCGACGACGACCACGAGGTCGAGGAACCGGTGCGTGAGGTGATATGTGCGCAGCGCGCGCACGACGAGCAGGGTGGTCGCCGCCAGTCCCGCCGCGAGCACGACGAGCGCGAGCGGGCTCCGCGGCTCGGGGACGGAAGGGACGAGGCCCGGCCAGTGGATCATCGAGATCCCGAGCGCGAGGATCGATGTCGCGCCGACGGCGAGGACAACGAGCAGCGGCCGCACGGCGTCGGGGCGGCGCAGGGCGGACAGGGTGCCGAGCGCGAGGATCGCGCACCCGACCGGAAGGGTCGCGCCGCCCGTGAACGCGACCACGCCGTTCGAGCCGACGAGGACGCCGGGCGTCGAAGCGCCGTGCAGGCACAGAAGCGCGGCCATGATCGAGAAGGCGAGCCCGGCGAGGACGGCACGTCCGTCGGAGGAGAGCGCGCCGAGGACGGTGAGCACGAGCGCCGCGCCCATCGCGATCGCGGCCGCGACACCCACGCCGACGAAGTGGATCCAGGCGTCGACCTGGATGTGATGGGCGCCGCCTGAGAGCATGGCGATCGCGGGCAGCACGGCCGCCGTCGCCATGAACATCAGCGCAGCCGAACGCCGAGCTGCCACCAGGGGGATATCGGCAGCTTCGGCGCCCGGGTTGAGGAGAGCTAGGCGGCGGCGCCGAAGCGCTTCTCGGCACGTGCCCGGGCCTTTGCGGCCTCGACTTCGCGGTTCCGGGGCGGCGCGACGGTGACGAGCTCCGAGAGGAGCCGCAGCGACGAGGCGGTGACCTCCTCGACTGCTCGCTCGAACGCCGCCTCGTTCGCCTTCGAGGGCTTGGCCGAGCCGCTGAGCTTGCGGACGTACTGGAGCGCGGCGGCGCGGACCTCCTCGTCGCTGGCGGGCGGGTCGAAGTTGTGGAGCATCTTGATGTTCCTGCACATGCCTTCGAGCGTACCTGGGGAGAGTCGGCCTCTCCTGGGTCATAGAGTCAGCCCATGACCGCGCGCCACGCTCTCCTCGCCGTTCTTCGCCGCCATCCGAGCGGCGTGGCGGTCGTGACCGTCGAGGCGAACGGGCAACGCGTCGGGCTGACCGTCGCGACGCTCACGTCGCTGTCGCTCGAGCCGCCGCTCGTGGGGATAGCGATCGCACGCGAGGCTGCGCTCCACGAGCTGCTCCGCGAAGCCGGAGCGTTCGCCGTGTCGCTCCTGGCGGCCGACCAGGACCACCTCGCGGAGCATTTCGCCCGCGGCGTCCCGCCGATCGGGATGTGGAAGGGCGTCGCGGCGCGGGACGGGGAGCTCGGTGCGCCGCTCCTGGACGGCGCGCTCGGCTGGCTCGAGTGCCGTCTGGCCGACGAGGTCGCGACCGGGACGCACACGTTCTTTGTCGGCGCCGTGGTAGTCGCGACCGAGGGCGAGGATGGCCCTCCGCTCCTGAGGCTCGGCGGCGAGCTCCGCCCGGTGCCCTAGGCACCCCAACCGCCACCGCCGGGCGTCTCGGTGCGCACCACGTCGCCCGCGTCGAGCGAGCGCGTGTCCTTGCCGGGAATCTCCTCGCCGTTCAGGAGCGTGCGGCCGCGTGCGCCATCCGAGCCGCCGTGGGCGCCACGCGGCGCATGCCGTCTGCGGTCACCGAGGACGGAGAGCCTGCACGCCGCGAGCGCACGGATCTCCCGCACGACGCCGTCGCCGCCGTGGTGGGCGCCCTCTCCGCCCGAGCCGAGCCGCAGCGCGTAGCGCTCGACGCGCAACGGGTAGGCGAGCTCGAGCGCCTCGACCGGGGTGTTGAGGGCGTTGGACATCGCGACGTGCACGGCCGACGGCCCGTCCGTGAGCGGCCCGGCGCCCTGGCCACCGCCGACGGTCTCGTAGTAGGTCCAGGCCTCGGTCCCGAACGTCGTCGAGCTCATCGTCCCTGCGCCCTGGGCGGGGACGTCGACCGCCTTGCCGAACGCCGCGAGCACGACGTCCGTGATCCGGCTCGACGTCTCGGTGTTCCCGGCGACGACCGCAGCCGGCGACCGCGCGTTGACGAGCGACCCCTCGGGCGCGCGCACCGTGACCGGCTCGAACGCACCGCCCGAGGCCGGGATGTCGGGGTCGGTCAGCATCCGAACGACGAAGAAGCACGCCGAGCGCGTTACGGCGAGCGGGCAGTTGAGGTTCCCCCGGTGCTGCGGCGCGGTTCGGGCGAAGTCGATCTCGACCTCCTCGCCGGCGATCGTCACCGCGACCCGGATGGGGAGATCGTCGTCGACCGCCTCGAGCACGTCCTCCGCTTCGTAGCGGCCGTTGGGAAGCCTCGCGAGACCGGCCCGCACCCGGCGCTCCGCGTACGCGTACAGCTCGTCCATCGCGGCCTCCACCCGCTCGCGGCCGCGGCGCTCGAGAAGCTCCCTCGTCCGTGACTCCGCGAGGCGGTTGGCGGCAAGCTGGGCACGCAGGTCGCCGCGCCGCTCGTCGGGGTTGCGCGAGCTCGTGGCAATCCACTCGACGAGCTCGTCGTCGAGCCGCGTGGGCGGGATCACGATGCCCTCCTCGGAGAGCTCGGTCGAGAACGCCGGCAGGCTGGCCGGCTCACTCCCGCCGACGTCCGCGTGGTGCGCCCGGCTGACCGCGTAGCCGAGCGCCGTGCGGGAGACGAGCGTGATATCGGGGAGATGCGTCCCGCCGGTGTACGGGTCGTTGAGTGCCCACACCTCCCCGGGAGCAGGGTCGCGGAGCATCACCGCTGCGACCGCCTCGGGCATCGCGCCGAGGTGCACGGGGATGTGCTCCGCCTGGACGACCATGCGTCCCCGGTCGTCGAAGAGCGCCGTCGAGCAGTCGCGGCGCTCCTTGATGTTCGACGAGAACGCGGAGCGGACGAGCACGGCGCCCATCTCCTCTGCGACCGCACGGAGCGCGCTGCCGATCACCTGGAGCTCGACGGGGATCACCGCTCACGCTCCAGGCTCAGCGTGCCGTGGCGGTCTGTCTCGCCCGCCCAGCCGTCCGGGACCCAGCACGTCGCGCCTTCGAGGACGACGAGCTCCGGCCCCGAGACGCGCCGGCGTTGTTCGGTCGCGCGAGGCTCGAGCGGCGGGGCCTCGCGGACGTCCGCGGTGCGGACGGTGACGAGCTCGACGACTCGGGCGCGGTCCGCGTAGCCGTAGCGCTCCTCGTGCGCACGATGGAAGCGCTCCTCGAGCTCCGGTCCGAGCGGGACGGTCAGCTCGAACGACTGGCCGCGGTAGCGAAGGCTTGCCTCTCCCACCTCGGGGAGACTTCCCACGTCCTGGAGCGGCGCGACGTACGAGCGCACGTGGTCTCTCCGCTCGTCGCTCGCGACGAGCCCGACCGCAGAGAGCACGCCCGCGGCCGCCGGGACGAGCACACGCGTCGAGCCGAGCTCCTCGGCGACGGCACACGCGTGTAGCGGCCCGGCCCCGCCGAACGCGACGATCGCGGAGCCGCGCGGATCGTGGCCGCGCTCGACGGAGACGACGCGGAGCGCGCGCAGCATCTCCGCGTTCACCACGCGGACGACGTCGGCCGCGTCGAGGTCGCCGAGCGCCCATCTGGCGGCGTCCCGGTCGAGCTCGAGCCCACCCGGTAAGACGGCCGGGAGGCGGTCGAGGAGAGATTGGCGTCTGTCACAGTCGCCTGCGTCCCTCCGAGCCCGTAGCACGCTGGGCCGGGGCTCGCGCCGGCGCTGCGCGGGCCCACGCGGAGTGCGCCGCCGGAGTCGCGCCAGGCGATCGAGCCGCCGCCGGCACCGACCGTGTGGACGTCCACCATGGGGAGGCGCACGGGGAAGCCTGCGACTACCCGCTCGTCCGCCCGGCCGGCGCGCCCGCCGGCGAGGAGGCAGACGTCGGTCGACGTGCCGCCCATGTCGAAGGCGATCGCATCGCCGACATCCGCGAGTGCGGCGATCCGCTCGGCGGCGACGACACCCGCGGCCGGCCCCGAGACCAGGATCAGAGCCGGGTGGGCGGCTGCCTCGTCGATCGTCGCGACACCGCCCGACGACCGCATCACCAGCGACTCGGGCAGGCCGGCGTCACGGGCAGCGCCGCCGAGCGCACGCAGGTAGCCGGCTACGGCGGGACCGAGATAGGCGTCGATCGCGGTCGTCGAGGCGCGCTCGTACTCGCGCAGCTCGGGTGCGATCTCGTGCGAGGCGACGACGTGCGTCTCCGGGTATCGCCGGCGCAGCTCGGCGGCCACTACCCGCTCGTGCGACGGATCCCGGAAGGCGAAGAGCAGGCAGACGGCGATCGCCTCGGCGTCGACGTCGGGCAGCGTCTCCAGCGCGAGCGGCGTGACGACACCGTCCGGCCCGATGCGCTCGTGCACGCCCAGGCAGCGCTCGAGCGGGACGAGCGGCTCGGGATGGTCGACCTCGAGGCGATACAGATGCGCCCGGTTCTGGCGTCGCAGGTGCAGCAGGTGCTCGAAGCCCTGGGTCGTGACGAGGGCCGTGCGCGCGCCCGTACGCTCGAGCAGCGCGTTCGTAGCAACGGTCGTGCCGTGGGCGAAGCGCTCGACCCCCGGTTCACCCGCAACGTGAAGCACGAGCCGCGCCGACTCGACCACCGAGCCCTCCTGCTGCGCCCGGGTCGGCACCTTCGCGGTGTGGAGCTTCCCCTCCGCGAGCAGCACCGCGTCGGTGAACGTCCCGCCCACGTCGACGCCGAGGATCGCCATCAGCCCGTATTGCGCAGCGCGGCCGCGATCCCGGCGATCGAGCGGAGCAGCGGCCGCAGCGCCTCCGGATCGCCGGCTCGGTGCCGTCCGAGGAGCTCGACCTGGATCGCGTTCATCGGGTCGACATAGGGGTTCCGGAGCCGGATGGACTGCTGCAGCACGGGCTGGCGGTCGAGCAGCTCGCGCGCCTCAACGATGTCGAGCACCGCGGCGCGGGCGCGATCGTGCTCCTCGCGCAGGCCGCCGAACACCCGCGAGGCGAGGGCTTGGTCAGGCACGAGCTCGAGGTAGCGCTCCGCAATGCCCATGCTCGTCTTCGCGAGCGACATCTCGAGGTTCTCGACGAGCGCACGGAAGAACGGCCAGCCCGCGTACA
>DASSBV010000037.1:0-3129 GCA_035698545.1 Gaiella sp.
CAACGACGCGCCGCAGGTGGGGCAGAACCCGAAGTCGTCGGGGCTTTCCCGTCCGCAGCGGGGGCATGTCACCACCGGGCGAGTCTACGACGGTGGAGGAGGCCCTTGACATTCTCCGAACGAGACAGGACTAGCGTTCCCGCGCGGTGCGCTGCCGCTGCGCGGGGTACACCGGGAGAGAGCCGTGCCGACCGTCGCCCACCGATATCGCCTTCACGAGCAGCTCGGCCGTGGCGGCATGGGCGTCGTCTGGCGCGCGCGCGACGAGCGCCTCGGGCGCGACGTCGCCTTGAAGGTGCTGCACAGCTGGGTCGCGGAGGATCCGGAGCTGCGCCAGCGGTTCGACCGCGAGGCCTCGGCGCTCGCCCGACTCGAGCATCCCAACGTCGTGCGCCTGTACGACGTGCTCGAGGACAAGAAGCAGACCGTGCTCGTGCTCGAGCTCGTCCACGGCGAGGGCCTCCACACCATCGCGGCCGGACGAACCCTCGGCTGGGGCGAGGCGCGAGGCTACTGCGCGTCCGTTGCCGCCGGCCTTGCGCACGCCCACGCGCGCGGTGTCGTCCACCGTGACCTGACCCCGTCGAACATCCTCGTCGAGCGTGGGACCGGCCGCGTGGTCGTCACCGACTTCGGCCTCGCGCGTCTCGTACGCAGCACCACGAGCGCGCCTGTCTCCGGCGTGCTCGCCGGGACCCCGGAGTACTGGGCGCCGGAGCAGGCTGCCGGCGAGCCGACGGGGCCGGCGACCGATCTCTACGCGCTCGGGTGCATCCTCTTCCAGCTGCTGACGGGCCGGCTGCCCTTCCAGGGCGAGGACCGACTCGCCACGGGGCTTCGCCGCGCGCACGAGGCGGCGCCGCCGCTCCGCACGGTCGCGCCGGAGGTGCCGGAGGAGGCAGCCGCGCTCGTCGACCGACTGCTGGCCCGCGACCCGGCCGCACGCGGAACCGCCACCGACGCCGCAGTCGCGCTCGGCGCGCGAGAGACGGTCCTCCCTTCGACGGAGACGCCGACCGCGGTCACCACCCAGCTCTCGACGCTCGTCACGCGGGTCTTCCGCGAGACGGCAAAGCCCGTGCCGACGCTCGTCACGCGCGTCCTCCACGAGCCCGCGACGATGGTGCAGCGTGTGCGCTCGCACCGTGCGGTGCACCGCGGGAGGCTCGCCGTCGCCGCGGTCGCAGCGGTCATGCTGATCGCTCTCGTCGGCGGCGGCGTCTACGCGATTGCCGGCGGCGACCCACCCGGCGTGAAGGCTCCCGATGCGATCGGATCGAGCGTCGCCCAGGCGAGAGCGGAGATCGACCGTCGCGCCCACGACGCCGGTGTTCCCGTTCCCAAGGTCAAGATCGTCCAGCGCGCGTACTCGGAGTCCGCGCCGAGCGGCGTCGTCGTGCGGCAGGACCCGCCCGAGGGCGAGCAGATCCCGGAACGCGGTGCGCTGCTCGTCTCGGTCAGCCTCGGCAGCGCGTTCACGGACATGCCGTCGGTCGCCGGGCTGTCGAGCAAGGACGCCCAGTCGCTCCTCGAGCGCACGGGCTTCGTCCCGAGCAAGCGCTTTGCGCCTTCGACCGAGATCGCCGCGTGGCACGCCGTCGAGACCAATCCCTCAGCGGGAACCCGCGTGAAGCGGCCCGCGCACGTGCAGGTCACGATCTCGACGGGCCCGCCGCGTGTTCCCGTTCCGACGATCGAGGATCTCGCCGCAGCTGAGGCGCGCAAGGCGATCGAGGACTCGGGCTTCGACGTTCAGGTCGAGAAAGTCCCGAAGACCGACGTCGATCCGGGCACCGTTCTCGGCGTCTCGCCCGAGGCGGGCACGCGGGCGCAGGTCGGCTCGACCGTGAAGCTGACGGTCGCCCGCGAGCCGCGCTGGACGCCGGTGGAGCGAGTCGAAGGCACGGAGGATGCGGAGCCGCGGTCGTTCACGGTCCCCGCCGGCGCCCGGCTCGTGCTCACGACCGTGGACACGTCGCCGCTCGGCCTGTTCGGCGGCGAGGTCGAGGTGCACATGTCAGTGGACAGCGAAGACGCGACGCAGGTGCAGGCCGGCGAGTCGCTCGTCCTCGCCGACGTCGCCTCGCAGGAGCGGACGATCGAGGTCGGCCTCGACGTGCACGGCTCCGCGCACTGGTCGCTGGCGGTCGAGGAGCCGCGCTAGCGACTACTTGGCAGCGGCGCGCGCGCCGCCGGAGAGCCGCGCCTTGAGCCGCAGAACGGCCTTCGTGTGGAGCTGCGACACGCGCGACTCCGTGACGCCGAGGACCTCTCCGATCTCCCGCAGCGTCAACTCCTCGTAGTAGTAGAGCGTCACGACGAGCTTCTCCCGCTCGGGCAGGCGCGCGATCGACTCTGCGAGCGCCTCGTTCAGCTCGGTCTGCTCGAGCGAGAACTCCGGGTCCGCGCCGGCCTCGTCCTCGATCGTGTCGATCAGGGCGACCTGGTCTCCCCCGCCCTGCGGCGTCCACAGCTCGTCGAGTGCGGCCATCGAGGAGCGCGAGATCTCGAAGAGGCTGCGGTCGAGCTCCTCGCCGGTGATGCCGACCTTGGCGGCGATCTCCTCATCCGTCGGAGCACGCAACAACGTGCGCTCGAGCTCGACGATCGCGCGCTCGATCTCACGCGCACGCGAGCGGACCGACCGAGGCACCCAGTCGAGCGAGCGGAGCTCGTCGATGATCGCGCCCTTGATCCGCATGATCGCGTACGTCTCGAACTTGATCTCCCGGTCCGGGTCGTACCGCTCGATCGCCCCGATCAGGCCGAGAAGGCCGTACGAGACGAGGTCCTGCTCGTCGACGTGCGACGGGAGGCTCGCGCCGAGGCGGCCAGCGACGAACTTCACGAGCGGTGCGTAGGTGAGGATCAGCCTGTCGCGGAGGCCCCGGTCGTTCGTCCGCCGGAACTCTTGCCACAGGGCCTGCGTGTCCCTCTCGAAGGTATCCGAGTTGCGCGCCGCCACGGAAGCAGAATACGCCGCGGATCGGCGCTCTCATTCACTGGAAGGCCAGGCGTTGCCTGGCGTTACGGCCAGACCCTGCGGGCGAGATCCCCCATCCAGAGGGCAATCGCGGCCGCAGCGAACGCGATCACCCAGGCTCGGCCGCCCGAGAGCGCCGACCAGAC
>DASSBV010000038.1:0-5805 GCA_035698545.1 Gaiella sp.
AGCAAAGAGGGATACTTGCGGCGATGAAGCAGATCTATCCGGCGACGATCACCGGCAAGAGCTTCGCGCCTGGCGGCAGCGTGCTCGACCACGCCTTCGGCCAGAGCGAGCCCTACACCCTCGGGGTCGAGGAGGAGTACATGCTGCTCGACGGCGAGAGCTTCGATCTTGTTCAGCACATCGACACCGTGCTCGCCGCGATCTCGGGGCACGAGCTCGAGACCAACATCAACGCGGAGCTGATGCAGTCGGTGCTCGAGATCGCGACGCCCGTCTGCGCGACGGCGGGCGACGTGATGCGTGAGCTGTCGACGCTCCGGAACTACGTGCGCGACGTGGGGCGCGACCACGGGCTCCGCGTCGGCTCGGCCGGGACCCATCCCTTCAGCCTCTTCGAGCGCCAGCGGATCACCGCGAAGGACCGCTACCACGCGCTCATCGACCAGCTGCAGTACGTCGCCCGGCGCGAGCTGATCTTCGGGATGCACGTCCACGTCGCGGTGGACGACCCCGACAAGGCGATCCAGATCGTGAACGGCCTGCTGCCGCATCTCGCGCCGCTGCTCGCGCTCTCGGCGAGCTCGCCGTTCTGGCGCGGCGAGCCGACCGGCCTCGCCTCGAGCAGGCAGATCGTCTTCTCGGCCTTCCCCCGCTCGGGCCCGCCGCCCCGCTTCCGCGACTACGCGGACTACGCCGCTGTGGTCGGGCAGCTCGAGCGCACCGGCTGCATCGCCGACTACACGCACATCTGGTGGGACATCCGCCCGCACCCCAAGTGGGGGACGATCGAGGTGCGGATCTGCGACGCGGTGACGCGGGTCGAGGACGCGGTCGCGATCGCCGCGTACTGCCAGGCCCTCGTGAAGCTCCTCTCCGAGCGCTACGACGCGGGCGAGCAGATCCCGAGCCACCATCGGATCCTCACGAGCGAGAACAAATGGCTCGCGGCGCGCTACGGGCTCGATGCGCCGGTGATGGATCTCGCGACCGGCCGCCGGATCCGCATCCCGCTGAAGAAGCTCGTGCGCCGGACGCTCCGCGAGCTCGAGCCTCACGCGCGCGAGCTCGGCGCGGAGCGCGAGCTCGAGGGGATCGAGGCGATCCTCGACCGCGGCAACTCCGCCGAGGCGCAGCTCCGCGTGTTCAACGCGAACCGTGACATCGTCGAGGTCGTGCGCGGGATCGCCGACGCGACGGAGGCTGCGGGCATGTACGCAGCCGCCTCGTAGGTCACCGCCGCCGAGCGCCCGCAAGTGACAACGCTTGTGGTGAATCACCACAAGCGTTGTCAGCCCCTCTTCCCTAGCGTCGCTCTCAGGTCGTGACCGAGAAGGTGCGCGTATCGACGCGCGCGAGGACGTCGCCGCCGGGCTCGGACAGGGTCAGCGAGCCGCCGCGGACGGTCAGCTGGACGTTCTGGAGGATCGACTGCGCCTCGCCCTCCCACGGCAGGTCGATGCAGCGCGCGGTGCGCGTCCGTGTGTTCAGCGCGTGGACGAATGCGTGCGACTCGCCGCCGTTGTAGAGCGTGTACGCCCATGTCCGGCTCGGCCCCCAGGCACGGTTCAACGCGATGCCGCCCATCCGCTCGTCGGGCTCGGTCTTGTCGACGATCGCGCCGGGCTCGAGCCGACCGGTGCGCATGTTGAGCGAGCGGACGAGGTAGTGGATCCCGCCGTTCACGCCCTGCGGGAACTGGAGCAGGAAGAGCCTGGAGCCGCTCGGCGACAGCGCGTCGAACGCGAACGCCCCGCGGAGCGTGATCGTCCGGAGCGGCCGCAGGCTGCGCGTGTCGACCACGACGAACCGGGTGCGCGTCGGGTCGTCGTAGATCGACGAGGCGAGGACGAGGCGCCGCCCGTTCGCAAACGTTCCGTCCGCGAGCCCCTCGAACGTGATCGCCGGCACGCCGACGGCGCCTCGGACGACGCGCTCGCGCACGGTCTTCCCGTCGCGGTCCCGGACGAGCCAGACGCGAGTGGTTGCGGATCTGGGACCGGCGACGGTGACGACGTGCATTCCGCCGGCCACGGCGATCCCGGGCGTCCCGAGCAGCACCGGCGGCGCGGGGCCGGCGGCCGAGGCGACGCCCGCGAGCGCCGCGCCCGCCAGAGCCGCAAGGCCGAGGGCGAATCGCAATCTCATGGGAGACCTCCTGAGTCTCGACGTCGGTGGTACACCGGTCCTGCCCGCGCGGTTCCTCAGCCGGACAGCGCGATGCAGGCGTCGTGCGCCGAGCGGGTGAGGTGCCTGACGAAGCGGACCGCGCCGCCCGGCTCGAGCACCGCGATCGTGCCCTCGTTCAACGACGGCGTCACGATCGACGGGCGACCGAAGGTCTGCTCCGCAGCACCGAACGTGACGTTGTAGGAGCCATGCGGCACACGGGTCGTTCGCACGGGGGTGCCGTCGAGCCGGCGGCGCTGGACGGTCCCGTCCTGGCCGCACGCGACGTACACGCGCGTGCCCGCGAACGCGACGTGCTGAGGCGGCGCCCCCGTCGCGACGAGGCGTGGCGCCCCTCCCGAGAGCCGGTAGATCGCCAGTGCGTTCCGCGCGCCCGACGTGATCCACACGTGCTCGCCGTCCGGCGCGAACACCACGTCGTGTGCGCGGAAAGGCGGCTCGAAGACGCGGCGGAGCTTCGGCCTGCGTGGATCGGCGAGATCGAGAGCCGCGATGCGCTCGGCCGCAGACCCGAGCACCGTCCACAGCGTCGTTCCGGCGTCGACGGAGACATGTCGCGCCGGCCCCGGGACACGGGTGCGGTGAACGACCCTTCCTCGGTCGAGGTCGATCGTCACGACCTCCCCGAGCTTCGAGTCGGTGACGTACGCAAGCGGCGCGCCCGGATGCATCGCGGTGTACCGCGGCTCGCCGAACCCGTGAAGCACGGCACGCACAGTGAGGGTCGCGGCGTCGACGATCGTGACGACCCCGGCCGGAATGTGGGCGACGACTACCTGCCCGACCGGCGACGACTCGACGCTGCGCGGGCCCGGGGCGGTACGGATCCGCTTCACGATCCGGCCCGAGGAGAGATCGACCGCCGCGACGTGGGACTCGAGGTCGGCGGTGACGAGCGCGACGGCCGCGCCTCCCGCGACGGCGCCGAGCGCCCGCGCGGGATCGACAGTGACCGCGAGGGCTGCAGCGAGGAGCGCGCGTCTCTTCACGCAGCTTGTACGACGGCTGCGGGCCGGGAGGTCCCGGACCTCTCCCGCGCCGGCGACCGTAGGACGGGCATGGACCTTCCGCGGTCTCTCCGTCGTATGGTCCTGCGGTGGCGGGCGCCGGCCGGGACGAGCGCGCCTGGGTACGGGCAGCCCAGCGCGGATCCGCCTCGGACCTCGAGGCACTCTTCCACGCCCATTGGCCTGCGGCGTATCGGGCCGCGTACCTCGTGATCCACGACGCCGCGCTCGCCGAGGACGTCGCCCAGGAGGCGTTTCTCGCCGCGATCCGGAATCTCGACCGCTTCGACCGGCGGCGGCCCTTCGGGCCCTGGCTCCACCGGATCGCGGTGAATCGAGCGATCGACGCTGCCAGGGCCCGTGCGCTGCGACGCGAGTCGGAGCTGGTCGAGGAAACCGCCTCGGCAGAGGATCACGAGCCGGTCGACGACTCGGTCCTGCGGGCGCTCGGCGCCCTGCCGCCCGAGCAGCGCGCCGTGATCGTGCTGCGCCATCTGCTCGGCTACACGCCGGGCGAGATCTCCAGTCTGCTCGAGCTTCCGCGCGGCACGGTGAACTCGCGGCTGCGCCGCGGGCTCGACGCGATGCGGGAGGAGTTGTGAGGGACGAGCTCGAGCGGATCGCGATCCCCGACGCGGACGCGGCGAGCGAGCGGGCTCGCGCAGTCGTCCTGGCCGCGTTCAGGGAGCGCGAGCCGGTGACGCGTCCGCGCCGCGGGCGCAGGGTCGCGCTCGGAGTCGTGCTCGCGGCGTGCGCCGTCGCTCTCGCGGCGGCAAGCCCGCCGGGGATGGCCGTCGTCGACCGCGTGCGCGAGGTCGTGGGCATCGAGCGCTCCGCGCCGGCGCTCTTCTCGCTCCCGGCCGCCGGCCGGCTGCTCGTCGGCTCGGACGCAGGCGTCTGGGTCGTCGACCAGGACGGGAGCAAGCGGCTCCTCAGCGGGTATCGGGAGGCGAGCTGGTCGCCGTTCGGCCGGTTCATCGTCGCAACCCGCCGGAACGAGCTCGCGGCGCTCGAGCCCGACGGCGACGTCCGCTGGACGCTCGCGCGACCGGGCGTCGCGCAGGCTCGATGGGGCGGCACGGAGACGGATACCCGGATCGCGTACGCCGACCGCACCGGAATCCGGGTCGTCGCGGGGGACGGGACGGGCGACCGCTTGCTCGCGCCCGCCGACCGCGCGCCGTTCGCGTGGCGGCCGGGTGCTCGGCACGTGCTCGCGTACGTCTCCGCGAGCGAGCTCCGCGTCCAGGACACAGACACGGGGCAAGTGCTCTGGCGCGGAAATCGAGGCCTGAACGCGCCCGTTCGCGCGCTCGAGTGGTCGGACGACGGCCGACGCCTGCTCGTCCTCTCCCCCTACGGCCTTCGCGTCTACGAGGGACGCGGTCGCCTCGCGGTGCATCGCGAAGCGCCAGATGCCGGACGCTTCACCGACGCGGCGTTCATCCCGGGCACGCACCGCGTCGTGCTCCTGCGCAACGCAGGCGACGTGGTGTATCTCGACACGCAGCGAACGATCTTCCGCGGCTCGGGGCTCGCGAGCGTGATCCCGTCTCCGACCCAGGGCTGGCTGCTGGTGACCTGGCCGCGGGCCGACCAGTGGGTCTTCGTCGGCTCCGGCGGCCGCCTGCGCGCCACCGCCGACGTCACGGACCAGTTCCACTCGCGCAGCGGCTTCCCGCGCGTCGAAGGCTGGTGCTGCGCGAAGCGGTGACGCCGACGGTACGGTCGTCGCCTCGTGGCCGGCCGTCGTCGTTTTGTCGTCGTCGCATGCGTGCTCTATGCCGTCTGCGCGCTCTGGGCAACGTGGCCGGCGATCCGCCACGTCGAGGGTCACTACCTCGCCCGGCCGGCGGCGGGGTACGGCGAGGCGGCCGCCGGAGACCATCTCCAGCTCGGCTGGAGCTTCTGGCTCGTGGGACACCAGCTCGAGCGCGGCTCGTCGCCGCTCGCCGACCCGTACTCGTTCCGGCCGGAGGCGGAGGCGCCGCCGAGCCTTCAGGGCTGGCTCCTCGGGCTCCCCTACTGGCCGCTGTCGGCGGCCTTCGGCGACGTGTGGGCGTACGACCTCGTCGTCCTGCTCACGTTCGTGCTCGCAGGCGGGCTGATGTGCTGGTGGCTCCGCTCGCTCGACGCCTCGCGGCCCGCCGCGCTCGTCGGCGGCGCGGTCTTCTGCCTGATGCCGTACCGGGTCGGCCAGTCGGCCGGGCACCTGATCGGCCTGATCGCGTTCCTGCTTCCGGCCGTGCTGCTCGCGCTGGAGCGGCGGCGGTACGTCGTCGCCGCGCTCGTCCTTGCGGCGATCCCCCTCTCGGGCCAGCTCCACCTCGCACTCGGCGCCATCCCCCTCGCGCTCGGCTACGCGTGGGCGCGCGTCCAGCGGGCCGACTTGTGGAAAGCCGGGACCGGCATCGCTGCCGCTCTCGCGGCCGGCCTCCTCGTCGACCGCTGGGCCGTTGCCGGGTCGGTTGGCATGGGGCGCTCGTTCGTGCAGGTCGAGCGCTATTCCGCCGAGCTCTCCGACTTCGTGATACGCGCGATCGGGAGCGGCAGCGAGGAGCTCGTCTTCGTCGGCTGGCTGACGCCGCTCCTCGCGATTGCGGGGCTCGTC
>DASSBV010000039.1:0-16921 GCA_035698545.1 Gaiella sp.
TCGCGCCAGCGCTCCGCGTGCATCACGAGCGTGACGCGCTGCTCGAGCGGATCGAGGTCGACGACCCGCCCGCGCAACGTGTACTCGGCCCCGTCGGACGCGAGACGGCGCTCCCGGGGCGGCGGCAGCTCCTCGGGCAGACCGCGGCGGCCGTCGCTCGTCCAGTACCGCCATTGCTTCGCGTCGGCATAGGGCGCCTCGATGTCGATCAGCAGCGTTCCGCCGGGCTCCAGCACCTCGTGGAAGCGGCGGAGCGCCATTGCATCCTGCTCGCGCGTACTCGCGAGCCCGAACGCGCCGCAGACGAAGATCGTCCTGTATCGCCGTGGCGGCGTGAGCTCGTGCATGGGCTGCACGAAGAGCGTCGGCGTCAGCCCCTCGCGCGCCGCCTTCGCGCGACAGCGCTCGATCATGTCGGCGGAGACGTCGCAGCCGTCCACGTCGAGACCGGCTCGAAGGCACGGGATCAGCACGCGCCCCGTGCCGCAGGCGACGTCGAGCGCAGGCTCGCCGTTCCGCTCGATGTGCCGCTGGAAATACGCGATCTCGTGCGGTCGGAAGTCCTCGTTGAACTCGGCCCACCACGTGGCGACGAGCCCGTGGTGCCAGGTCTGAGGCGTCGTCGGCTGCGCACCGCTCACGAGCCGCGAAAGCTACGCCGTCCGCGCACCCGATGGCGGATACTCGACGCGTGGAGACGAGGCTCCGTACGGCGAACCAGCCGCCGCCGCTCGCCGGCTACGACCTGTTCTCCGAGAACCGACCGCTCGTAGAGGCTCTGCGGAGGGAAGGAGCCAGCTCCGAGGAAGAGCGCTGCGCGGCGTTCGGGCGGCTGTGCGGCGGGGAGCCGCTCGAGCTCGGCCGCCTCGCAAACGAGCATCCGCCGGCGCTCCGCACGCACGACCGGTTCGGCGAGCGGATCGACGAGGTTGAGTTCCATCCGGCCTGGCACGCCCTACTCTCGCTCGGCGTCCAGCACGGCCTCCACGCGGCCGCGCACGGTCACGTCGCGCGCGCAGCACTCTTCATGACCCTCGCCTACGCAGAAGCCGGGGTCGGCTGCCCGCTCTCGATGACGAACGCGGCGGTCCCCGCGCTCCGCGCCTCCGCGCCCGAGCTCGCCGACGAATGGCAGCCGCTCCTCACGTCGACCGCGTACGACCCGGCGCTGCGCCCGCCGCACGACAAGTCGAGCGCGCTGTGCGGGATGGCGATGACCGAGCGCCAGGGCGGCTCGGACGTCCGCGCGAACGAGACGCGCGCGGAGCCTGCCGGTGAGGCGTACATCCTGAACGGCCACAAGTGGTTCTGCTCGGCGCCGATGAGCGATGCGTTTCTCGTGCTCGCACAGGCGCCCGATGGCCTCACGTGCTTCCTGCTGCCGCGCGTGCTCGACGACGGCTCGCGTAACGGCTTCCGCATCGACCGGCTGAAGGACAAGCTCGGCAACCGCTCGAACGCCTCGGCCGAGATTCGGCTCGAGGACGCGGTCGCCCACCGAGTGGGCGAGGAGGGTCGCGGCATCACGACGATCATCGAGATGGTCGTGCACACGCGGCTCGACTGCGTACTCGGCTCGACCGCTCTCATGCGGCGGGCGGTCGCGGAGGCGATGCATCACGCCGCGCATCGCTTCGCCTTCGGCCGGCCGCTCACCGATCATCCGCTGATGCAGAACGTTCTCGCCGACCTCTGCCTCGACGCAGAGGCGGCGACGGCGACGGCGATGCGGCTCGCGCGGGCCTTCGACGAGAAGGACCATGCGTTCCGCCGGCTCGCGACCGCCGTCGCAAAGTACTGGGTCTGCAAGGCAACCCCGCCGCTCGTCGCGGAGGCGCTCGAGTGCCTCGGCGGAAACGGGTACGTCGAGGAATCGGGCCTGCCACGGCTCTTCCGCGAAAGCCCGCTCAACTCGATCTGGGAGGGCTCCGCCAACATCAACTGCCTCGACGTCCTCCGGGCGCTCGAGCGCGAGCCGGAGAGCCTGGAGGCGTTCCGCGCGGAGCTCGAGCTCGCCCGCGGCGCCAACCGACACTTCGACGCGGCCTTCGCGTCCCTCGACGCCGAGCTCGCCGACCTCGAGGAGCCGCGTGCCCGACGCCTCGTCGAGGTGCTCGCCCTTTGCCTCCAGGGGTCGCTCCTCGTCCGCCATGCACCCGCCGAGGTCGCCGACGCGTTCTGCGCGACGCGGCTCGGCCGCGAGGGCGGTCGTGCGTACGGCACCTTGCCGCGGCGTGTCGACACGGTCGCGATCGTGGAGCGCCACCGGCCCCGCGTCGGGTAGCGTCCGGGACGTGCGTGTCGAGATCTTCTACTGCCCGGTCTGAAGCGGCTACGACCGCCGGGCCGCGAGTCTCGCCGCCGTGCTGACAAGGGAAGGTCACGACGCGACGCCCGTCGAGGGCGCGAAGAACCAGTTCGACGTCCATGCAGACGGCAGGCTCGTCTTCTCGAAACAGCACGAGGGCCGCTTTCCGGTGGAAGACGAGATCGTCGCCGCGCTCGCCGCGCCTTAGCGCAGCAGGAAGCCTTCACCGAGCGGGTCGTCCGGGTCGAGCTCGAAGGTCGCCGTGCCGGTTCGGTACGCCGAGCCCTCGACCTCGGTGACGACCGCCGGGCGGCCGGCAAGGTCGGCCTCGCCCACGACGCGACCGGTGAACTCCGAGCCCACGATCGACAGGTGGCGCAACGCTGCGCCGCGTGGAAGCCTCCCCTGGGCGTCGAGGAGCGCGAGCCGGGCCGACGTCCCAGAGCCACACGGCGACCGGTCGACCTCGCCGTCGGCGAACACCGTGACGTTCCGCTGGGTCAGGGGCGAAGCGCCCTCGTCCTGCCAGAAGATCACGCCGTAGACGTCGCGCAGCTCCCGCTCGAGCGGGTGGACGACCTCGTGGTCCGCCTCGAGCTCGGCCTTGATCGCGCGGCCGAGCTCAATCAGCCGCGGCAGCTCGGAGGGCTCCACCCGTTCCTCGAGCGACGCATAGAAGGCGCCACCGAAGGCGACGTCCACCACCCGCCCCGCGGCCCCGATTCCTTCGGCCCAGACGAACGACGGCACGTTGCGAAAGCGCACGGAGCAGACGCGCCCGTGCTCGACCCGCGCCCACGTTTCGAGGCGGCCGGACGGCACGTCCACGACCACGCGGGTCTCGCCCTCGTGCCGCTCGAGCGCCCCGGAGTCGAGCGCCCATGTGACCAGCGCGATCGTCCCGTGCCCGCACGCGGTCGAGTAGCCCTCGTTGTGGAAGAAGACGACCCCGAGGTCGGCGCCGTCGTCGTTGGGCGGGACGACGTGGCAGCCGTACATGTCGGCGTGCCCTCGCGGCTCGAACACGAGCAGCCGCCGGACATGGTCGACCTGCTCGCGGGCGAAACGCCTGCGCTCGAGAATCGTGGTGCCCTCGAGCGGAGGCGTCCCGCCCGTCACGATGCGAAACGGCTCGCCGCCCGTGTGGTAGTCGACCGTCTCGACCCGCACGGGTCAGTCGTCGGAGAACGAGGGGTAGCGGCTCGTCAGGAGCAGGAGGTACGAGTGCGTCTGCATCGAGTAGCGCAGGCAGTAGGCCTGGAGATCCCGCATGCCCTTGTTCGCCTTGCCCGTGAAGAGCGCGTAGAACCACGCGAGGAGCGCGACGACGCCGGCGACGTTTTGGAGCACGTTCGAGACGATCGCCGCCGGAATCGCGAGGATCACACGGAAGAGGATCGTCAGGCGGTTCTGGGATTCGGCCGGCGCGACCTCGAGATCGACGGGATAGCCGGGTGAGCCGGTGAAGCCGGGGTACGGGTCGGCGACGATCCCCAAGTACGCGAACACGTGGGTGGAGAACCGGACGTAGGCCGCCATGAACGCGTGCAGCGCGTCCGGCACGCGTCCGGCGATCAGGCCGACGACCCACGCGACGATCACGGCGAGGCTCACGGCGATCGACCAGATCGCCAGCCAGATGAAGAGCGGGATCGCGAGGATCAAGCGGAAGAAGACAGTGAGGCGGTTCCGTTCGAGGTCGTCGTTGACGACGAGGTGGAGCGGATGGGGATTCGGCACGTCGAGCGCCGGAATGGACTCCGACACGGGAGGCTCCCTTCGGTCAGCGGCCGGTGAAAGTCGGTGCGCGCTTCTCCAGAAAGGCCCCGACTCCTTCCGCGAAATCGGCGGTCCCGACCGACGCCTGCTGGAGCTCGGCCTCGAGCGCGAGCTGCTCCTCGAGCGACGCAGAGAATGCGTGCTCGAACAGCTGCTTCGTCCTCCCGACGGCGAGCGTCGGCCTCGCGGCCCACTCGGCGGCGAGCTCCGCCACGCGGGACCCGAACCCGTCGGCGGGCACGACCGCGGAGACGAGGCCCCAGTCCAGCGCCTCGGCGGCGGACAGTCGCGTGTTCGCGCACATCCACTCGAAGGCGCGTGCAAAGCCGAGCAGGCGGTGGACGAACCAAGTACCGCCCGAGTCGGGGACGAGCCCGATTCCGACGAACCCCGGGACGAACGTCGCCGTGTCGGACGCGACCCGGATGTCGCACGCGCAGGCGAACGAGAGGCCCGCCCCGGCGGCTGGGCCGTTGACCGCGGCGATCACAGGCTTCTCGAGCTCCCGGACGAGCCGGATGTTCGGGTGATAGGTCTGCTCGAGCGCCTCGCGGATCGAGCCCGAGACCTGGCCGAACTCCTTCAGGTCCTGTCCCGCGCAGAAGCCCTTCCCCGCACCCGTCACGACGACGCAGCGCACGGACGCGTCCTGCGCGTCGCCGAGCGCCTCGTGGAGCGCCGCGTGCAGGTTGCGGTTGAAGGCGTTGTAGACCTCCGGCCGGTTCAGCGTGATCGTGAGGACCGCGCCGTCGCGGCTGGTGAGGACCTCGTCGGCCACGCGCCGACTCTAACGCGCCTTGCGCGAGTCGAGGAAACTGCGAACGGCGCCCTGGGTCTCGTCGGAGAGCATCGAGAGCGCGAGCCAGTCGCGCGCGTGGCCGACCGTCTGGTGCCACGCGAGGTCGCGCCAGACGTTGAGCTGATGCTTCGCGTAACGGGTCGCGGTCGGGAGCTTCCGCGCGAGGCTCTCGACCCAGCCGTCCACGACGGCGTCGAGCTCGGCGGGAGCGACTGCGCGGTTGACGAGCCCCCACTCCTCCGCCTGCGCCGGGGAGATGCGGTCGCAGAGGAGCACGATCTCGCGCGCACGCCGGTCGCCGACGAGAAGCGAAAGCCACTGCGTCGCACCGCCGGCTGGCACTGACCCGTGCTCGAGGCCGACGTGGCGGATGTACGCGTCGTCGACCATAACCGCGAGGTCGCAGGCGAGCTGGAGCTCGTTCCCGCCACCTACGGCGATGCCGTTGATCCGCGCGATGGTCGGCTTCCCGAGCTCGCGCAGGCGGTCGTGCATGTCCTTGAACGCACCGAACCACTTCCAGTACTCGCCGGGCCGGTCGAGGTAGTCGACGTCCCAGCTCGCGAGGTCGGCGCCGGAGCAGAACGCGCGGCCAGTTCCGGTGACGACCACCGCGCGCACGGCGTCGTCCCATGAGGCGTCCTCGCAGGCGCGGGCGATCTCCCGCAGCATCCGGAAGTCGAAGGCGTTGAGGACGTCTGGCCGGTTCAGCCGGATCGTCGCCCGTGGCGGCGCCTTCTCGTAGACGATCGTCTCGAAGCCGAGCTCCTCGGGCGGGAGCGGGCGCGGGTGCGTCGGCTCGGGCACTATGCGACCTCGGCGAACGCGACCTCGAAGCGGACGCCCATCTCCATTGCATCCTTGCCGGTGGCCGCGAACTCGGGCGTCCGCGCAGCGGTGCGAAACGCGTCCATGTCCGGGAACTCCCACTCCGCGTAGTGGCGGTACCGCGGCTCACCCATCGGGGCGCCGAAGACCGGGCCGTGACGGAACGCGCCGCCGGGCACCTGGCGGCAGAGCTCCGCGTGCTGCTCGTAGCGGTCGGCGTCCGGGGCGGACTCGTACAGGACGAAGGCTCGGATCACGTCGGCTCCTTTCACCGGGCTCGCGAGAGCCCCGAGCGTATAGCGTCCTGCTCCGTGAGCGGCGGAACCGGACTCGCGGCGGTGATGGCGCTTCTCGCGGGTCTGGCGGGCTCGGTGCAGGCGGCGGTGATGGGCCGGTTCGGAGAGCGGGTCGGGCTCGTCGAGGCGCTCGCCTGGGTCACGCTTCTCTCCGCTTTGATCGCATTTGGCGCGCTACTCGCCACACGGCGGGGGTTCGGCGCGCTCGCGGACGCCTGGACCGTGCCCAAGTGGCTCTGGCTCGGTGCCGTCCTCGGGACCTTCGTCGTGTTCACGATCACGCTCTCCTCGCCCCGGATCGGCACGGCCGCGACAATCGGCCTGCTCGTCGCTGGGCAACTAGCGGCGGGAGCGGTGATCGACCGCTACGGCCTGTTCGGGTTCGAGCGGATCGCGCTCAGCTGGCCGCGTGCGCTGGGGATCGCCCTCCTCGCGGTGGGCGCCGTGTTGACGCTCCGACGGTGACGGCGAGAGCGTGGACGGCGCTCTGGGCCGTCTACCTGATCTGGGGCTCGACCTATCTCGGCATCAAGGTCGCGGGCGACACGATCCCCTCGTTCTTCGCGGTCTCGACGCGGTTCCTCGTCGCCGGCGGCATCATGGCCGCCCTCGTCGCCGTGCGACGCGGAGGAAGAGCGCTGCGCATCGGCCGGCGAGAGCTCGCCTGCGCGGCGCTCATCGGCCTGTTGCTCCCCGGCGCGAACGGGATCCTCTTCGTGGCGGAGCGCACGGTCCCCACAGGGCTCGCGTCGCTGATCATCGCCTCGGTGCCGCTGCTCGTCGTGCTGATGCGGCTGGCGAGCGGCGACCGCCCGCCGACGCTCGCGATCGTCGGCGTCCTGATCGGCTTCGGCGGGGTCGCGATCCTCTTCCACCCGGAGGGCGGGGCGACGTGGTGGGGCATCGCGCTCGCCGGCCTCTCCGCGTTCGCCTGGGCGCTCGGGTCCTTTCTCTCCGCGCGGATCCCGCTGCCTGCCGACGCTCTCGTCGCGACGACGTACGAGATGCTTGCGGGGGGCCTGATCATGCTTCCGATCGGGCTCGCCGAGCATCCGCACCCGAGCTCGTTCTCGGGAGGATCGCTGCTCGCATTCGCCTACCTCGTCGTGTTCGGCTCGATCATCGGGTACACCGCGTACGTCTGGCTGCTGCACCACGTCCCGCTCGGCACCGTCTCGACGTACGCGTACGTGAACCCCGTCGTCGCGATCGCGCTCGGGGTGCTCTTCCTGGACGAGACCGTGACCCGGCGGATCGCGCTCGGGGCCGCGATCGTGCTCGGCTCGGTCGCGATCGTCGTCCGTAGGGAATCGGAGGTCGCGATCGAGCCGTTCGCCGAGTAGCTGATCCCGGGGTGCTACTCGACCCAGTCGACCTTCACCGGATTCGGGAACGCGCCGAACTCCTCGCCGCGGTGCAGGAGCTCCGCCACGGCGGAGCGGCCCTCGTCACCGTAGTCCTTCGTCAGCTCGTTGACGTACATCGAGACGAACCGGTCGGCGACGGCCGCGTCGATGCCACGGCCGAACTGGAGGGCGTACTCGAGCGCCTCGCCGCGGTTGTCGAGCCCGCACTGAATCGCCTCACGGAGAACGGCGGAGAGATCGCGCGGACGGTCGACGTCGCGGCGCGCGACGTTCACGCCGAGTGGCAGCGGCAGCCCCGATTCGAGCAGCCACCATTCGCCGAGGTCGAGCACCTTCACGAGGCCGTGCTCGGAGAACGTCAGCTGGCCCTCGTGGATGATCAGCCCTGCCTCCGCGCGGCCGCTCGCGACCTCGTCGGGGATCAGCTCGAACGCGAGCTCGCGGTGCGCGAAGTCGCCAAGCACCATGCGGAGCACCAGGAACGCTGTCGTCAGCGAGCCCGGCACCACGATCTCGACCCCCTGCAGATCCTCGAGCGAGCACGATTCGCGCGCGACGACGACGGGGCCGTAGCCACTCCCGATCGACGCTCCGTGGGGCAGGAGCGCGTAGTCCTCCTGCACGAACGGATAGGCGGCCAGCGAGATCGCCGTCACCTCGAGCCGCGCGGCGCGCGCCCAGTGGTTCAGGGTCTGGATGTCCGCCAGCACCTGCTCGAAGCTGAACCCGCGCGTGTCGACGAGATCCGTCGTCAGCGCCCAGAACATGAACGCGTCATCGGGGTCCGGGCTGTGACCAACGCGGACGTTCACGAGGGCGCCGACGCTAGCAGGGCATAGACGGCGTACGCGGAGCCGTCCGTACACTCGCGGCATGGGACGGACGACCCTGAGCGACGCGATCCAGGACTACCTGCGGGAGATCTACAAGCTCGGGCAGGCGGGGGATCGGGTGTCGACGACGGCGCTCGCCCGGGGGATGGGCGTCTCGCCCGCGTCGGCGAGCGCGATGGTGAAGAAGCTCGCCGCGCTCTCCCTCGTCGTCCACGCGCCCTACAAGGGCGTCTCGCTGACGCCGGAGGGCGAGCGCGTCGCGCTCGAGGTGATCCGGCACCATCGCCTGCTCGAGCTGTACCTCGCGGAGACGCTCGGGATCCACGTGGACGAGGTGCACGACGAGGCCAACCGCCTGGAGCATGTTCTCTCCGAGGAGCTCGAGGCACGGATCGACGAGTCGCTCGGCTTTCCGACGCACGACCCGCACGGCGACCCCATCCCGGACGCGAACCTCGAATGGCCGGACGATCGAGCCGTGCGTGCGCGCTCGTAGAAGTACCATCAGCGCATGGCGTTCAAGGACCTGTTCTCGTTCCTCTTCCAGCGGTCGGGCGCGGAGGAGCGTGTCGCGCAGTACGTGGTCCGCGAGCACCAGCGCGGACGAGCGCTCGCGGAGATCCTCGAGGACAAGTACGTGGTCAACCGCCTGCCGAGCCCGGCGCAGCGCGCGAGGCTGCTCGACCGGCCCGAGATCCTCCAGACCGTCGGCAGCGAGCAGGCGGAGGCAGCGAAGACCGCTGTCGAGACGCCCGGCTCGCCCTAGAGGCCCCGGAGAAACCGCTCGACGACGTCGAGCGCCACGGCAACGTCGGCTTCCTCGACGGCCTCGCGCGGGTCGTGGCTGATCCCGCCCGCGCAGCGGACGAAAAGCATCGCCGCAGGGCAGACGCGAGCGAGCATGACGGCGTCGTGGCCCGCGCCGCTGACGAGCGTCCTCACGGGATGACCCGCTTCCTCGACGGCGCCCTCGAGCCGACGCCGGAGATCGGGCGACAGCTCGACCGCCGGCGTGTCGTACCGGAGCGTCCACGTCACGTCGACACCGCGCTCGGACGCGATTCGCTCGACCTCCGCCCGCATCGCGTCGGTCGCGCGCGCGCGAGCGTCGTCTTCCGCGTGGCGGACGTCGAGCAATAGGCGCGCCTCGCCCGGCACGACGTTGGCGACGTTCGGGGAGAGCTCCATAGCACCCACCGTGGCGACGAGACCGTCCGTGCCGCGACCGATGCGCTCCACCGCCAGCACGATCTCGGCGGCGGCCGCGAGAGCGTCGCGCCGGCCGTTCATCGGCAACGTCCCGGCGTGCCCGGCGGCTCCCGTGACCACGACGCGGGGTCGGGTCTGGCCCGCGACTGCAGAGACGACGCCGACAGGGAGGTCCTCGCGCTCGAGGACAGGTCCCTGCTCGATGTGCACCTCGAGATAACCCGCGAGCTGTGGCGGAGGCGGCTCCGCCGCCGAATCGGGGTTCTCTCCCGTCGCCGCAATCGCCTCACCGAGGGTGATCCCGTCGGCGTCGACGAGCCCGAGCCACTCGCGTTCGAACCCACCCGTGTAGGCCGCCGACCCGAGGTACGAGGTGCCGAACCGGGTGCCTTCCTCGTCGGCGAAGGCCACGACCTCCAGCGGGATCGGGGCGGCTCCTCTGGCAGAGAGGCGCTCGACGGCCGCGAGCGCGACGAGGATCCCGAGCGGACCGTCGTAGCGTCCGGCGTTCGGGACGGTGTCGAGGTGCGAGCCGAGAACGAACGGCGGCGCGTCGCCGGCCGCCCTGCCGATCAGGTTGCCGACCGCGTCGCGTCGCACGGTCAACCCTGCCTCCTCCATCCATCCCGCGACGCGGTCGGAGGCCCGTGCCAGCGCGGGCGTTCCGAAGCGGCGGACAAGCCGGTCCGGCTCCTCGCTGATGGCCCCGAGCTCGTCGGCGCGCGCGAGCACGTCGGCTGCCGTTCCCGCCACGACGCCGGACGATAACGTCCGCCCGCATGCGGACGCTCTACGCGAACGGCTGGGTGGTGACGATGGACGACGCCGGCACCGAGCACCGGGGGGGCTGGGTGCTCGTCGAGGACGGCGTGATCCAGTCAGTCGGCGCCGGCGCGGAGCCCGACGGCGCGCACGACGCCGAACGGGCCGAGCTCGGCGGCGCGGTCGTCACGCCGGGGCTGATCAATACCCACCATCACCTCTGCCAGACGCTGACCCGCGCCCGCGCGCAGCAGGCAGACCTCTTCACCTGGCTCCGTGAGCTCTATCCGGTGTGGGCGGGGCTCGATGCGGAGGCGGAGTACGCCGCCGCGCGCACGGGCCTCGCGGAGCTCGCGCTGTCCGGTTGCTCGACGGTCTTCGACCACCACTACGTCTTCCCACGCGGCCGCGAGGGGATCCTCGAGGCCGAGGTCGAGGCGGCACGCGAGCTCGGCGTGCGGATCATCGCGTCGCGTGGCTCGATGGATCTGGGCGTCTCGGACGGCGGTCTCCCGCCCGACGAGCTCGTCGAGGACCTCGACGCGATCGTCGCCGACACCGAGCGGGTCCACTCGGAGCTACACGAGGTGGGCCCAGGCGCACGGGTGCAGATCGCCGTCGCGCCCTGCTCGCCGTTCTCCGTCACCGGCCGGCTGATGGAGGAATCCGCGACGCTGGCGCGGCGCCTCGGCCTCCCACTCCACACCCATCTCGCGGAGACGGTCGAGGAGGAGCAGTACTGCCAAGAGCTCTACGGCTGCACGCCCGTCGAGTACCTCGACCGGCTCGGCTGGCTCGCAGACGACGTCTGGTGCGCGCACTGCGTGCACCTCGCCGCCCCGGAGGTGGCGCGCTTCGCCGAGACGGGAACCGGCGTCGCGCACTGCCCGACCTCCAACCTCCGCCTCGGAGCCGGTGTCGCACCGGTCCGCGACTTGCTCGACGCCGGCTGCCGGGTCGGGCTCGGCGCGGACGGCTCGGCGTCCAACGAGCGGAGCGACCTCTTCACCGAGGTCAAGCAGGCGCTCCTCGTCGCACGGGGTCGCGGCGGGCCCGAGGCGATGACCGCGCGGGAGGCGTTCCGGCTCGCGACCCGCGGAGGTGCCGAGGTGCTCGGCCGAGACGACATCGGTGTGCTCGAGCCGGGTCGCCAGGCCGATCTCGCGATCTGGGCGGTCGACGGGCTCGAGCTCGGCGGTGCCCAGGACCTCGTCGCGGGTCTCGTCTTCTCGGGGCCACACCGAGTCGAGCGGCTGGTCGTCGGCGGCGAGGACGTGGTGCGTGGTGGTGCGCTCGTGCGGGCCGAGGAATCGGAGATCGCGCGGGCCCATCGGGTCCAGGCGAGAAGATTCTCCGCGTGAGCTGCTCTCTCTCCACGCATGTGCTCGACACGGCGGCCGGGAGGCCGGCCGGGAAAGTCCCGGTCGAGCTCCGACTCGGCGATGACCTCCTGGCGACCGCGGAGACCGATGGAGAGGGGCGCGCGCGTCTGGCAGATGACCTCGAGCCGGGCACGTACGTGCTCGCGTTCATGCCGCCGTCCCCGTTCTTCCGCCGCGTCGAGTTGACCCTCGAGCTCGAGGACGGCCACTACCACGTCCCGCTCCTGGTCTCGCCCTACGGATGCGCGACTTACCGCGGAAGCTGAACGCCGCCGAGCTCGCGGAGCTGTTCGAGGGGCGCACCGCGTTCGTCGAGCGCCTCGCCGAGGAGCCCGACCCGCTCGTCCGCGCACGCACGCTGGTGCACGAGCTGCCGGACGACGAGAAGCGCGAGGTGCTGAACGCGCATCCCGCGATCGGCCAGCGGAAGGGGCTCTCGAAGCGCTCGGCGGCCGAGCAGGGCGCGGACGTCGACCCGGAGGTACTCGCCGAGCTGCTGCGCCTCAACTCCGACTACGAGGCGCACCACGGGTTCCGGTTCTGCGTGTTCGTGAATCGCCGTCCGAAGACCGAGATCCTCGAGGTGCTCCGCACGAGGATCGGCAATCCGACCGACGTCGAGCTCGAGACCGCGCTCGACGAGCTGGTCGCGATCGCCGAGGACCGGTGGCGGCAGAAAGAGCAGGTGTCGGACTGAAGTCCGACACCGGATCGTCGTGACGCTCGCGCTCTCCGACGCGCTTCGCGACTGGCTCGACCTCGGCCTGCGCTGGCTCCATGTGATCGCCGCGATGGCCTGGATCGGCACGTCGTTCTACTTCGTGCTGCTCGACCAATCGCTCAGAGCGCCGAAAGAGGAAAGAGATCGCGCCGCGGGCGTCGGCGGCGAGCTCTGGGAGGTGCACGGCGGCGGCTTCTACCACGTGCAGAAGTACGTCGTCGCGCCGCCGCGGCTCCCCGACCATCTCGCGTGGTTCAAGTGGGAGGCGTACACGACGTGGCTCTCGGGGTTCGGGCTGATGATCGTCCTCTACTACCTCGAGGCGTCGAGCACGCTGGTGAAGCCCGGCAGCGACCTCGACCCGTGGGTCGCCGTCGTGATCTCGCTCGCCCTCCTCGCAGCCGCCTGGATTGCGTACGACGTGCTCAACCGGCTCGTCTCGGACGCCCGCGTCCTCTGGCCGATCCTCTTCGTCCTGGTCGCCCTCGCGGCATGGGGCTCGTCCGAGCTCTTCGCACCCCGCGCCGCATGGCTCCAGCTCGGGGCGATGATCGGCACGGTGATGGCGGCGAACGTCTTCGTCGTGATCATCCCGGCGCACTGGGAGCTGATCCACGCCAAGGAGGCGGGCCGCGAGCCCGACCCCGCGCCCGGGATCCAGGCGAAGCAGCGCTCGGTGCACAACAACTACCTCACCCTGCCCGTGGTCTTGACGATGCTCGCGGGTCACTTCCCGTTCGCCTACGGCGCCGACAACGCGTGGGTCGTGCTGGTCGCGTTGATGGTGATCGGCGGCTGGGCGCGTCTTTTCTTCAACCTGCGGCACGCGGGCCGGACGCACTGGTGGATGCCGGTCGCGGGGCTCGTCGCTTTCGTCGCGCTCGCACTGGTCGTCGACCGCTCGGGGGACTCGTCGGCGCCCGCTGCGACCCCCGTGGATGTCGCGCACGGCAAGCAGCTGTTTCTCTCGACGGGCTGCGCCGGGTGCCACACCCTGGCGGACGCCGGCGCCACCGGCACCGTCGGGCCGAACCTCGATGCGGCACAGCCGTCCGCCTCGCTCGTCGCCGAGCGCGTGCGGGACGGGAAGGGCGTGATGCCGTCGTTCGCCGGGGAGCTCGACAGCGCAGAGATCGCTGCGGTCGCCGCGTACGTCTCCCAGGCGGCGTCGGGCTAGGATCGACCGCCATGCTCCGGATCAGCGCAGGTGGGTTCGAGTTCGTCGCGCGTCTCGAGGAGGAGGCTGCGCCCGCGACCGTAGCCGCCTTCCGCAGGCTGCTACCGCTCGAGTCGCGGATCATCCACGTCCGCTGGAGCGGCGAGGCCGGCTGGATCCCCTTCGGCGACCTCGACCTCGGGCTCGGCCCCGAGAACGCGACGTGTTACCCCAACCCCGGCGAGATCGTGCTCTATCCGGGCGGCGTCTCCGAGACGGAGATCCTGCTCGCCTACGGCTACGTGAGCTTCGCCTCGAAGGCCGGCGCGCTCGCCGGGAACCACTTCGCGACGATCGTCGAGGGGAGCGAAAACCTGCCCGACCTCGGGAAGAAGTTCCTCTGGGAGGGCGCCCAGGAGATCCGGTTCTCGGAGGAGCCGGTGTAGCCGGCGGTGTCCAACTTCAAGTCGGACACCAGGGATGCGCGCCAAAGCCCACGTCCCACGCCCTACAGCTCGACGCCGACGCCGCGCTCGCGCGCCCGCCGAACCGCTTCGTGGCCGATCGCGACGTCCCACGGAGCGATCCCGTTCGACTTGAACACCACGATGTCGGTCTCGGCCTGGCGGCCCGGAAGCTCACCCGCGACGATCGAGTGGAGCTCCTGCACCTCGAGCCAGTCGAGCTGACCCGCCGCGACGGGCTCGATCAGGTCGCCGGACTCGAGCCGCGCGTCCTCGAGCGAGTCGCAGCACACGAGCGTCGCGCGAACGAGCACCTGGGAGTCGAGCTCGCGCGCCTGGGGGTCGTTCGCCCCGATCGCGCAAACGAGTGCCCCCTCGCGCAGCCAGTCGCCGCGCAGCACCGGGTCCTTCGACGTGGTCGCCGTCACCACGATGTCGCATGCGCCGGCCTCGGCCGGGGTCTCGGCGACCTCTGCGCCGTGCCGCTCCGCAAACGCCTTGGCGCGTTCGCGGGTACGGCTCGAGACCACGACCCGCTCGATCGAGGGAACCGCCGCGCGGATCGCGGCGAGCTGGGACTCGGCCTGCCAGCCCGCACCGATCAGCCCCACGCTCTGCGCACCGGACCGCGCGAGGTATTTCGCCGCGACGCCGCTCGCGGCGCCCGTGCGTACCTGCCCGAGCCGGTCGGCGGCGATCACCGCGACGAGTGACGCGTCGGTGAGGTCGAAGAGGCAGACGACGAAGGTCAGAGCGCCGCCGACGACCGCGTAGCTCTTCAGCCCGGCCAGGCCGAGCCCGCGGTCGGCCGCTGCCATGACCGCAAATGAGCCGTCCTCGAGCGCGAACCGCCTCCGCGGCATCAGCTCCACCTGCGTCGCGGCGATCCTGCGGAAGCACTCTTCGAGCACCTCGATCCCGTCGCCCGGCGCGAGGATGGACGAGACGTCGTCCTCCGAGAGCCAGAGCGGCATGAGGGGGAGTCTAGGGCCGGGGCGCCGTTCTCGACCGGCTACACTTCCGCCTCCCGAGCGCCCGTAGCTCAGGGGATAGAGCGCTGCCCTGCGGAGGCAGAGGTCGCACGTTCGAATCGTGCCGGGCGCATGGCCATGGGGAAACCCTGTTTGGGGCATGGCGGAAACCCTGTTTCCCCCATGAGCCCCCTTCTCTTGGTGTGTGCAGAGACGAGACGCCGCCTGGCCTCCCGGCCGGCGGAGCCGGCCTCCGGCCGCCACGGCCGACTCACTGGCGGACCAAAAGCAAGCACGCCCCCGATGCGATGCGCCCGAAGGGCCTCAGGCGGTCTCGCCGAGGGGCCAGGCGGCGCGGCCGTCGCCCAGCTCGAGCCGCGACCCTGCGGGGATCTCGCGGCGGACGTACGCGAGCGCGACGATGCCGCGCTCGGGATCGCGGGCGACGCTCGTGATCCGCCCCACCGCCTTCCCCTCGCGCACGAGCTCGGCGTCGTAGGCGGGCAGCTCCCCATCGTCGAGCACGACGAGGCGAAGACCCCGGTTCGGGTGGCCTCGAAAGTGCAGCCGGGCGACGGGCTCCTGGCCGGGGTAGCAGCCCTTCGTGAAGCTGATCGCTCGCTGCTCGAGACCCGCCTCGGCGGGCATCACGCGATCGTCGAGCTCGCGACCGAGCCGTGGCGTCCGCGCGAGGATGCGGAGGCGCTCGAGATCCTCGTCGGCGACCGGCTCGGCATCCTCTGGCGGATCGGCGTCGACGAGCTCGACCGCCGGCACGCCGTAGTCGTGGTTCGTGACGGCTTTGTGGTGATTCACCACGAGGTCATCGCCTCCCAGGACGACCACGGAGCGGTGCTCCTCGACCGCGATCTCGCATTTCGCCGCGAAGCGGGAGCGCAGCAACTCACGTGCGAGCCGGTCTCCCGCCTCGGGCTCGGTGAGCAAGAGGAAGGCGTCGTCGGCGCGCCGCCACACCACCATCGGCGCGACGATCCTCGCCTTTGCCGTGAGGAGCAGTGCCTCGCACGACCCGCCTAGCTGGAGTTCCTCGACCTCGTTCGAGACCATCCGGTTGAGGTACGAAGCGGCGTCCGGCCCGCTCACGGAGACGTAGGCCCTGGGCCGCTGCGCTGCCTGTAACGTCGTCACGGCCATCGAGACGAGGGTAGCGAGCGTGTTCAGGTCGAGAGCGGAACGAAAGGTCGAGCAGGCGGGCTACGACCCCGCACGGCTGCCGCCGGGCCAGTACCTCACCGAGAAGTGGCCCGTCCTGCACGCCGGCGACGTGCCGGACTACCCGGCCGACCTCGCGGGCTGGGATTTTCGCGTCAACGGGGAGGTCGAGCACCCTCTGGCGCTGACGTGGGACGAGCTCGACGCGCTGCCGAAGAAGACCGTCGTCCAGGACATCCACTGCGTTACCCGCTGGAGCCGGTTCGATGCGGAGTTCACGGGCATCCTGTGGGCCGCGATTCGCGAGCGCGTGTCGCCGCGTGCGTCAGCACACTTCGCAATCGCGCACTGCGAAGCGGGGTTCACCGCCAACGTTCCTGCCTCGGCGCTCGACCTGGAGGGCGCGCTGCTCGTGACCCACGCCGACGGCGAGCCGCTCGCCCCGGAGCACGGCTGGCCGCTCCGCCTCGTCGTGCCCGGGCGTTACTTCTGGAAGAGCGCGAAGTGGCTCCGCGCGATCGAGCTCAGGGCGACCGACGCACCAGGCTTCTGGGAGCGCTACGGGTACCACAACGACGCGGATCCGTGGAAAGAGGAGCGGTACGCGTTCTGAGGAGGCTCTGAGCAGGCGACGCCAAGCGGGTTCCGGCCGCGAAGCAGGCCGCTTCAGGGGTGTACCCGCCGCAGGCGGGGGTTCGCGGCGAGGGATCCGCTTCTGCGGATCCCTCGCTTCGCGACAAAGAAAAGAGAGACGGCCGCTTGGGGGAGCGGCCGCCTCGGTGGTACTGGGGAGGGTGGGTGCTATGTGATTCGGCGCCGCACCGACATTCCTGCTCCCCCTTTCGAGGGATTTGCCAAACCACGGCCGATCAG
>DASSBV010000040.1:0-11414 GCA_035698545.1 Gaiella sp.
GGTGAGAAGCGCCGCTACGCCGGGGTGACGCACATCGACGTCGACGCGCTCGACCCGGACGGCGTGCGCGCGACGCTCGAGCGGCACGGCATGGAGATCTCGTCGCTCGCGTACTACCCGAACAACCTGCATCCCGACGACGCCGAGCGCCAGGCGGTCAACGCCCATCTGCTCAAGGTGATCGACGCTGCGCAGACGCTCGGCGTCGACACGGTGGGCACGTTCGTCGGCAACGACAAGGACCGCCCGCTGCCGGAGAACCTGCAGCGCTTCCGCGAGATCTGGCCGCCGCTCGTCGCCCACGCGAGCGAGCGCGGCGTGCGGATCGCGATCGAGAACTGCCCGATGATCTTCTCCTACGACGAGTGGCCCGGCGGCAACAACCTCGCCTGGTCGCCCGCGATCTGGGACGAGCTGTTCACGGCGATCCCCGACGCGAGCTTCGGCCTCAACATCGACCCCTCGCATCTCGTGTGGTTGCAGATCGACTACGAGCGGGCTGTCTACGACTTCGGCGAGCGGATCTTCCACGCCCACGCGAAGGATCTCGAGATCCGGCGCGAGGGCCTCTACCGGCACGGGACGTTCTCGGGCGGGATCGGCTGGCAGGTGCCGCGGATCCCGGGGCTCGGCGAGGTCGACTGGTCGCGGTTCGTCGCGGCGCTCTATGCCGTGGGCTACGACCACGTCCTCTCGGTCGAGCACGAGGACCGCAAGTTCGAGGGCACGCAGGAGCTCGTCGAGCGCGGCTTCCTCGTCGCCCGGAACACGCTCAAGCCGCTGCTGGTCTGATTACCGCTACGGCACGAGGACGTACTTGACCCCGAGCCCGGCGCGGCTGTCGGCGAAGGCCTCCTCCCACTTCTCTAGCGGGACGGCCGCCGAGAGGAGCGGCTCGAGCGCGACCGCGCGCGACTCGACGAGCGCGAGGGCGCGCCGCCAGGACGCGCTCGTCGAGGCATTGCCCGAGGTGATCGTGAGCTCCTTGAAGCAGACGAGGTCGAACGGGATCGAGACCGGCTTGCCGGCGATCCCGATCTGGACATAGCGCGCGCCGCGGCGCGCAGAGTCGAGTGCGAACCCTATCCCCGACTTGTGGCCGGAGCACTCGACGACGACGTCGAACTCGCCCGAAGGCGCGTCCTCCGTCGTCGACGTTTCGTAGCCGAAGCCGGCCGCGAGCGCGAGCCGTCCGACGTCGCGCGGGACCCCGCGCACGTGCACCCGTGCCCCCGCCGCGCCCGCCACCTGCGCGGCGAGCAGCCCGACCGGGCCGGGCCCGACGACGAGTACCTCGTCCCCTTCGCCGACGATCCCGTCAGGAAGCGACTGGCAGCAGCAGGCGAGCGGCTCCGCCATCGCCGCGGCGGTGCCGTCGAGCCAGTCGGGGATTCGATGCAGGTTCCCGGCCGGCACCTCGACCCGCGCTGCGAACCCGCCGTCGACGGCAGAGCCGATCGAGCGTCGCTCCGGGCACAGGTTCCGTCGTCCCGCTCGGCACGACGCGCATGTCTCGCAGGTGGAGAAGTAGGTCTCCGTGACGACGCGCGCGCCGAGCCAGCCGCCGTCGACGCCGTCCCCGAGTGACGCGACGACCCCGGAGACCTCGTGCCCGAGCGTGACCGGCGGCCGGGAGGGGAACTCGTCGTCGACGATGTGGAGATCGGTCCCGCAGATGCCTGCGGCGGCGACCTCCAGCACGACGTGCCCGGGTCGCGCGACGGGCTCCGGACGCTTCGCGAGCGCCACGTTGCCGGGGCCCGGCGCGAGCTTCGCCACGCCGAGCACGGCTACGAGGAGGAGCTCGTGCGGGCGTAGATCGCTGCGAGCCCGAGCACGATCAGCCCGTACAGGATCTGCCGTGTCGCCTGTGAGGCGTTCAGGATCACGAGCAGCGAGTCGAGCACCGTGAGGATCAGCGCACCGAAGATCGTCCCGGCATAGCCGCCCGAGCCGCCGAAGATCGACGTGCCGCCGATCACCACCGCCGCGACCGACGGGAGGAGGAACGGCGCGCCGATGCCGAGGTCGGCGGCGTTGTTGAAGCCGACCAGGAGGATCCCGCCGAGCGCGGAAAGCACCCCGCACATCGCGTAGACGAAGAGCTGCACCTGCCAGACGCGCACGCCGCCGAGCCGCGCGGCCACGGGGTTGTCCCCGACCGCGTAGATCATCCTCCCGATGCCGCTGTAGCGGAGCCCGAGGATGATCACGGCGGCGATCGGGGCCCAGATGAAGAGGTCGTACGGGATGTACGAGAGCACGCGCTCCGAGCCGAGGGTCGCGACGAAGTCCGGAACCAGCGCGGTGAACTGGCCCTGCGCCTCGACGGTGAGCAAACCGAGGGTGATCACCGAGACCCCCAGCGTCATGATCAGCGGGTTCACCCGGAAGATCGAGACGCCGACGCCGTTGACGGCACCGATCAGGAGGCCGACGCCGAGTGCGAGCGCGATCGACTCCGCGGCGCCGTGCGTGCCGACGCGCGAGACCGTGAACGCCGCAGCGGTCACTGTCGTCGCGACCGAGAGGTCGACGCCGCCGGTGAGCATCACGAGGGTCTGCCCCGCGGCAATCAGCCCGAGCACCGCCGCGTAGAGGAAGGTCGTCGAGAGCTGCTTCGGCGTCGCGAACGCGTGGCCCGACTGGACGCGGTTGACGATGTCCGTCGCGATGAAGAGGCCGACGAACACGAAGGTGAGGACGATCGCGGGGTTGTCGCCGAGCAGGCGCCGAACCTCGATCCGCCGCGTCTCCGGTACCGGTGTGGTGGTCACGTCCCCGACTTCCCCTTTTGCCGCAACGCGAGCCCGCCGAGCATCATCACGACGACGATCAACGTCCCCTGGATCACCTGGGCCCAGTTCTGGTCGACGCCTCTGATGATCAGCACCGTCTTGACGAGCGTCAGCACGAAGGCCGCGGCGATCGGGCCGATCAGCCCCCCGACGCCGCCGAGCAGGGAGACACCGCCCAGCACGACCGCCGCGACGGAGTTCAGCGTGTAGATGTCGCCTGCGTGGGGGTCGCCGATGCCCGACGCCATCGTCAGCGCAAGGCCGCCGAGGGCCGCGAACGTCCCGCTCAGCGCATACGCGGCGATGCGCGTCCGCGCCACGTTCACGCCGGCGAGGTACGCGGCGTTCCGGTTCGAGCCGACCGCGTAGAGCGCGAGGCCGAGGCGGGAGCTCCGGATCGGGATCCACACCACCGCGACCACGCCGACCAGGATCACGAGCGCCGCGGGCAACCACGTCGTGAACACCGTGTCGACGGTGACGAGCGTCCCGAGCCGTGGCGGGATCCCGCCGCCGGGGATCGTCATCACCGCGAGGGCGGCGCCCGCCCAGACGAACAGCATCGAGAGCGTGACGATGATGTCCGCGACCCGCGTCACGACGATCAGCGTCCCGGTGAGCGCCCCGGCGAGCGCCCCGGCGAGCACGATCAGGAGCATGAAGAAGATCGCCTCGCGCAGGCTCATGGTCACCATCCAACGCGCCGCGACGACGTTGACGAGCGCCATCAGCGAGCCGATCGACAGGTCGATCCCGCCTGAGATGATCGCGATCGCCTGGCCGCAGGCGGCAAAGGCCAGCGGCATCGCGTCGATGGCGACCGACTGGACGTCGAACGGGCCCCAGGCAACGGCCGTGCTCGAGCGCCAGTAGAGGACGATCACGAGCAGGAGCACGAACACGCCGACTGTCCAGCCGTGCCGCCGTGCAAGACGACGGACGTCGAGCTGCCGGCGGGCTTCGCCGAACGTGGTGGCTGCGGGCTCGCTCATGCCGCCGCGCCCTCCTCCTCGACGAGACCGTGCATCGCGCGGAGCAAAGCGCCCTCGTCGGCCGCGGCGCCCGGGAGCTCCGCCGTGATCCGCCCCCCGTAGAGCGTGAGCACGCGGTCGCAGACGAGCGGGAACTCGGCGAGCTCGCTGGAGAAGAAGAGGATCGCCGCGCCGTCGTCGGCGAGGCCGCGGAGCAGCGCGTAGATCTGGCGCTTGGTGCCCACGTCGATGCCGCGGGTCGGGTCGAAGCAGAGCATCGTGCGGAAGCCCGAGGCGAGCCAGCGCGCGATCGTCACCTTCTGCTGGTTGCCCCCCGAGAGCCGGCGTACCTGGCGCGCGGCGCGCGTGTCGATGTCGAGCGCGTCGATCGCCTCGCGTACGCGCCGGCCCTCGTCACGCATGGAGATCGGCCCCCAGCGGCGAACGCTCGAGTACCGCGGCGCCGCGATGTTCTCCCTGACCGAGCGCTGCGGCAGGAGCGCGTGAAGACGGTCGGCGGGAACGAGGACGAGACCGGCGCGGATCGAGTCGGACGGATGGCGCGGCTCGAGCGGCTTGCCGGCGACGCGGATCTCGCCCGACGACGCGGGGACGGCGCCGGCGAGCGCGTCGAAGAGCTCGCCCTGTCCCTGCCCCTCGAGCGCCGCGATGCCGAGCACCTCACCGGCGGAGAGCGTGAACGAGAGGTCGTGGACGCCCGGCGTGGTCAGCTTCTCGACCTCGAGCGACGGCGTCTCGTCCGCGGTCTCGCGCGACCGCCGCAGCACCGCCGGCTGCTCGGCGGCCGCGAGGGCTGCGCGGGCGACGTCCTCGCCGAGCATGTGAGTGACGATCAGCTCCTCGCCGCCCTCCTCGGGCACGATCGTCGCGACCGCGCCGCCGTCGCGCAGGATCGTCGCCCGGTCGCAGTTCTGGATCACCTCGTTCAGCCGGTGGGTGATGAAGAGCACGGAGCGCCCGCGCTCGCGCTGGTTGCGCATCGCGACGAACACCCGCTCCGCGAGGTCGGAGGGCAGCGCAGCGGTGATCTCGTCCAGCAGCAGCAGTCGCGGCTCTCGCGCGAGCGCGCGGGCGAGATCGACCATGCGGAGGGTGGGCAGCGGCAGATCGCCGACGAGGGCACCGAGGTCGACATCGAGCTCGAGCGACGCGAGCTCACGACGGACGGCGTCGACGTCGCTCCGGGTCATACGGAGGTTGGCGGAGACGGTGAGGTCGGGCACGAGCGCGGGATCCTGGAAGACCGGCGCCAGGCCGATGCGGGCGGCGCTCGACGGGGAGCGGACGCGCGCCGAGCGGCCGTCGACGGCGATCGTGCCGCTGTCGGCTTGTAGGACGCCCGTCAGGATCTTGACGAGCGTGCTCTTGCCGGCCCCGTTCGCCCCGAGCAGCGCGTGCACCTCACCCGGCTCGACCACGAGGTCGGCCGAGCGCAGGGCGACCACCGGGCCGAACCGCTTCGCCACGTCGCGGGCTTCCATGAGGTGTTCGGCCATGACAGTCGTGGTGAGTGTGCCGAGGCGGCCCGAAGGCCGCCCCGGCGCGATGGCCGCTCTAGGGCCCCTTGCAGCCGAAGAGGTCCTTCGTGGAGTACGTCGTCCACGGCTTGATCTGCAGCCGTGCGCTGTAGGTCGGCGCGCGGCTCGGCGAGTAGTTCGCCTTGATGCTCTTCCGGTCCTTCGGCATCGACCAGACGAGCGGCTTCAGCTTGACCCACTGCGGGACCTTCTTGCCCTGCAGCAGCTTGATCGCCACCGCCGCCCCCGCGCCACCGATCGTGGCGGGGTTCGTGACGGCTGCGGCCTGCAGCTTCGGGTACTGCGCGATCATCTGGTGGAGGAACTCGTTGTTGTCCGCACCGACGATCGGGACGAGCGGCTTGCCCGCCGTCTTGAAGGCGCGGATCACCGTGTAGTCGGCGCCCGAGTTCCAGACACCGTTGACCTGGGTGCCCGAGTTGAGGATGTCGAGCATCTGCTTCCCCGCCGTGGCGAAGTCCCAGTTCATGAACACGGACTTCACGACCTTGATGTTCGGGTACTTCTTCAGGGCCTGCTGGAAGCCCGCGTGGCGGTCGGTGTCGGCCGGCACGCCGGCGATGCCGCGCATCTCGACGACGTTGCCCTTGCCGCCCATCTTCTTGAACAGCCACTCGGCGCCGAGCCGCCCGTAGGCAACCTGGTCGTTCGTCACGTTGTACGCCTGCGGGGCAGACACCCGCTGGTCGACCGAGACGATCTTGATGCCCCGGGCCGCCGCCTGGGCGATCACCGAGTTGAGCGCGTTGCCGCTCGACGGGTTGATCACGATCGCATTCGCGCCCGCCGAGATGAGATTGCGGATGTCCGCGATCTGCTCGGCAGGCCCGCCGTTCCGGTTCGCGACGACGACCTTGTCGATCACGCCGCTCGCCTTCGCCTGGGCCTTGATGGCGCAGATCATCTCCTCGCGCCATCCGTTCCCGACGAGGGTGTTCGAGACGCCGAGCACCCAATCGGCCTGTGCCCTGTCGGGCGTCGCCGACGCGGTCACCGCGCCGACGATGGACACGGCGACCACGGCGACGATCGCCACGGCCCACCGCACACCGAACTGACGCACTTTCATCTTCTCCTGCTCCTCCTCGTGGGGGACATTGACCTGGTCGTAGAGACCTGGAAAGCCTGAGACGTGATCAGCGTTCCTCCTCTCACTCGTGCTCGACCCCGGCGAGCCGGTGGACGAGCCGCGGCGGCGCGAACAGCTCGTCGGTCACCATCGCGGCGGCGCCCGTGACCCCTGCGAGCTCCCGCAAAGACGAGCGGGTGACGAGCAGGTCGCGCGTCGCGAGCGGCAGGGAGCGCCGGTAGACGCTCTCGCGGATCGTCGCGAGCAGCAGGTCACCCGAGCCCGCGACGCCGCCGCCGATCACGACGAGCGACGGGTTGAAGAAGTTGACGATCCCGGCGAGCGTCGAGCCGATCAGCCGGCCGGCGTTCGTGATCAGCTCGGTCGCCGCCGCGTCGCCGTGCGAAGCCGCCATGGCGACGTCCGCGGCCTGGACGGAGCCCTCCTCCTCGAGCACCTTCGCCAGGTGGGTGCTCCGCCCGTCCCGCGCCAGCGCTTCGCCATCGCGCCCGAGTGCTGCGCCGCCGGCGAGCGCCTCGAGGCAGCCGACGTTGCCGCAGCGGCAGATGACGCCCTCGTCGTCGGTGACCTGGATGTGGCCGACGTCGCCCGCGCATCCCTGCGCGCCGCGGTGGAGCATGCCGCGGACGACGATCCCGGCGCCGATGCCCGTGCCGACCTTGATGAAGACGACGTTCTCGTGACCGCGTGCGACGCCCGCGCGGATCTCGGCGAGGGCCATCACGTTGACGTCGTTGTCGACCCAGACGGGCACGCCGTACGACGCGAAGTGCCCGCGGACGTCGTACATGTCCCAGCCCGGCATGATCGGCGGGGCGACCGGGCGGCTCGACTCGAACTCGACCGGCCCCGGGACGCCGATGCCGATCCCGAGCAGCGATCCCGGCAGGTCGTCGGCCTGCGCGAGGCACTCCTGCAGCATCGCCTCCGCGCGGCCCAGCACCGCATCCGGCCCCGCGGCGATGTCGGCCGGCTCGCTCGCGTGGGCGAGAATGGCGCACGAGAGGTCGACCACCGCCACGTCCACGCTCGTCGCGCCGAGGTCGGCGACGAGCAGGTGCCCGGCGTCGGAGCGGAAGCGGACGGTGCGCGGGGCCCGTCCGCCGGTCGACGCGCCGATCTCCCCGCTCTCCAGCAGGCCGCGTTCGACGAGCTCGCCGACCCGCTGCACGACCACGGCGCGGCTCATCCCGGTCGCCGAGGCGAGCTCGGTGCGTGTCGACGAGCCGTGCGTGCGGACGTAGTCGAGGATTGCGGCGAGCCCGGCCACCCGTTCGGGGGCGGTCGAGAGCGGCTTCGCCTTGGCCGGGCGGTCTACCGCAGTGAGTCTCGTTCCCTCGGCGGCCACTTCCACCGGCGACCATAGAACATCTGCTGCCGATCTCCAACCTTCCGACGAAGATCGACAAAAGATCGATCGCGGAGCGACGCCGAAGCTGGGACCGACTGGGAAGGCTTCGCGGTCGCCGACGCGCGGCTGCTTGAGCGCCTCGTCTCCGGGCAGTTGACCACGTCTGGGGCCGTGCGGTCGGCCGCAGCCGAGCGGTTATCGTCCGTGCGATGGAGTCCCTGCAACGCCGCCTCGCCGTCGCGCGCGGGGACGAACCGGCCGACCTCGTCGTGCGAGGCGGCCGCGTCCTCTCGGTGTTCACGCGGGAGTGGCTCGACGCGGATGTCGCGGTGGTCGATGGGACGATCGCGGGAGTCGGGTCGTACGAGGCGTCGGAGACGATCGACGCGACCGGCCGCTTCGTCGTTCCCGGCTTCATCGACGCGCACATGCACCTCGAGTCGGTGAAGCTGCTCGTCGACGAGTTCGCGCGCCTCGTGCTTCCGCTCGGGACGACCGCGGTCGTCGCCGATCCGCACGAGATCGCCAACGTCCTCGGCTCGGACGGGGTCCACTGGCTGCACGACGCGTCGGCCGATCTCCAGCTCGAGGTGTTCTTCATGGCGCCGTCGTGCGTGCCCGCTTCCGAGTTCGAGTCCCCCCGGCGGCCGCTCGCGCTCGGCGACCTCGAGGCGCTGATGCGCCGCCGCCGCGTGCTCGGGCTCGCGGAGATGATGAACTTCCCCGGCGTGATCGCGGCCGACCCGGGCGAGCTCGCAAAGCTCCAGCTCGAGGGCGCGCAGCACGTCGACGGGCACGCGCCGGGCGTGCTCGGACCGTCGCTCCAGGCGTACGCCGCGGCGGGGATCCGCTCCGACCACGAGGCGCTCACGGTCGAGGAGGGGAGGGAGCGGCTGCGCGCAGGGATGTGGCTCCTCATCCGCGAGGCGTCGATGGCGCGCAACCTCCAGGCGCTTCTGCCGCTGGTCTCGGAGTACGGGCCCGGGCGCATCGCGTTCTGCACCGACGACCGCGATCCCGACGACATCGCTGACAACGGCCACGTGAACGGCATGGTGCGCGACGCGGTCGCGGCGGGGATCGACCCTGCGGACGCGATCCTGATGGCGAGCCTCCATCCGGCGCAATGGCACGGGTTGCGGAACCACGGGGCGGTCGCGCCGGGATACGTCGCCGATCTGCTCCTCCTGCCCGACCTCGAGCGGTTCGTGCCCGACGTCGTGCTGAAGGGCGGCCGTCCGATCGACGAGATCGGCCGCGCGGAGGTGCCGGAATGGGTTCGGCAGACCGTCCGCATCAAACCGGTCGCGGTCGCCGATCTCGCGATCGCCGCAGAGGGCGGATCGGTTCGCGCGATCGGCCTCGTCGACGATCAGGTCGTGACGGAGTCCCTCGTCCGCGAACCGCTCGTCGTCGACGGCCAGGTCGTCTCCGATCCGGAGCGCGACCTCGTCAAGCTCGCCGTCGTCGAGCGCCACCTCGGCACCGGACGCATCGGGCTGGGCCTCGTCTCCGGCTCGGGCCTCGCGCGCGGCGCGCTCGCGTCGACCGTGGCGCACGACGCGCACAACCTTGTCGTCGTCGGTGCGAGCGACGAGGACATGGTCTTCGCCGTCGAACGACTCGCCGAGATCGGCGGCGGCATCGTCGCAGTCGAGGACGGCCGGGTCATCGCGGAGTGCCCGCTTCCCGTGGCCGGGCTGCTCTCCGACCAGCCGCTCGACGTCGTCGTCGGGCAGAGCCGCGCGTGCAACGAGGCCGCGCACGGCCTCGGCTGGCGCGGCGCGACGCCGTTCCTGACGCTTGCGTTCCTCGCGCTCTCGGTGATCCCCTCGCTAAAGCTGACCGACAAGGGTCTCGTCGACGTCGACCGCTTCGAGCTCGTGCCGCTCGCGGCGGGGGAGCCGACGCTTCCCCGCCGCCGGTAGACATTCCTACTTCAGGTTCTTCTGCTTCGCGATCGCCCCGGCGAGCAGGTCGCCGGTCATGAACATGTGGTCGTATGCGTGCTGGTACATCGTCGCTGCCTTCGCGTACTGGTGCGTCGCGTAGGCGTCGAGCTGTCCCTTCAGCTCGAGGACGTGTCCCAGCAGGTCGTTGCGCACGGCGAGCTTCGGCAGGCCCGTTGCCCCCGCGAGGAAGTCGCCGGTACGCCGCTGGTTCGTCCCGCGCGACCGGCCGGTTCGGTCCGTGCGACGATGCAACGATGGCCGAGTCCGCCGAGGAGCTCTACCGAAGGGCGCTCGCGGCGGCCGACGAGGAAGGCCGCCTGCCGATTCCTCCGCTCGACGACTGGGAGACGTTCCCGTTCGAGGGCGAGATCCGCACGCGACCCCTCCGCCCACCAGCGGACGACCCGCCGCGTCAGGGTGAGGGCGGCATCGATTGCTGGCGCTGCGCGACCGGGGACGCAGACGCGATCTGGAGCGACGAGCACTGGCTCGTCGCCCCGCTGCCCAAGCCGAGCGGCCTCCCAGTCGTCGTGCTCCTCTACCCGCGCGAGCACTGCGATCTCGACGGCCTCACGCCCGAGCGGCAGGCGGAGCTCGGGCCGCTCATCGTGCGCGTCGAGCGTGCAGTCGACTCGGTCGGGAACATCGAGCGCGTCCACGTCGGTCGCTGGGGGGACGGCAGCGAGCATCTCCACCTCTGGTTCATGGCGCGGCCGGCGCGGATGCCGCAGCTGCGGATGAGCTTCGCCGCGATCTGGGACGACATCCTCCCGCCGGTGTCGGAGGAGGTCTGGCGCGCCGACAACGCCGTCGTCGCACGCGCGCTCGCCGCCGGCGGCGGCCGCGCGCACGTCTAGCGCGCGTAGGTCGCGATCGCCCCGTCGCGGGCGAGAAAGTGCCAACCGCGTTCCCTGAGCATCGCCTCGGCCTGCTCGGCGCAGCTCGGGCCGAAGAAGCCACTCTGCTCGTAGAGGCCGCGATGGATCGCGACGAAGCGGATGCCGAGCTCGACGGGGATCTCTCCGCGCCCGCAGGAGAGCCCACGCAGCCGGCGCGCGAGCCGGTCGGCCGCGGGTGGCGCGATCGTGGAGTAGCCCTGCGGCCGCTCCCGCGGGCTCTGGCGCGCGTAGCCGAGGTAGACGCTGCCGTAGTGGATGTCCGGCCTGAACACGGGCAGCTCGAGCAGCCTGCCGTCGTCATGGATCGCGGCGTATGCGGCATTGGGTTGATCAGCGACGACCGCCCCGAACACCGGCACCCGTAGGTCGAGAGCCAGCACGACCACCGCGGCAACGGCCGCGGTGGTCGCAAGACGCTTGTGGTGATTCACCACAAGCGTTGTCAGCACCGCATCGAGCCCGAACGCCGCGAGGGCGGCGAGCGCGAGGCAGGCGATCGGCATGAAGCGCTCCGGGACACGCGTCGAGTCGAGCCCGGGGACGACCCGCCACACCGTTTCGTACCCGGGCAGGTTCCCGCCGAGCGCGAGCAGGCAGGGAACGATGGCGGCGAGGGCGAGGACGATCGCGAGGCCTCTGCGTTGCCGGGTCGCGACGAGCCCCGCAATCGCGAGGAGCGGCGTCAGCCAGCCGACGAAGACGAGCTCCTCGCTGCCGCTCCCGATCGCGCGTATCACGAAGTCGGAGAGCTCGGCGGAATAGCGCTCGACCTGCACGAACGAGCGCCCCATGCC
>DASSBV010000041.1:0-4839 GCA_035698545.1 Gaiella sp.
GCGAGGGAGAGGACTGCGGCGGATGGGGTCGAGGGGGGTTGTGCGCGTGGTGACGCTCGCGGTGGCCTGTGCGCTGGCGTGTGCCGGCACCGCGACAGCGACCGACTTCGGGGCGAACGACGACACGGGGAAGTTCGCGCCTGACGCCGGAGCGTCGCTCTACCGGGAGATGGCGTCGATCGGCATGCGGGAGGCCGTGATCACCGTGCGGTGGCTCCCGAGCGACCCACTCGGCCTCGGCGATCGGCCTCTGCTCGACCTGACGGTGGCCGCCGCCCGCTCAGCGGGGCTGCGCGTCGTGTTCGCCGCGTATCCGTATCCGCCCCGCGAGGTAGAGGGTGGTCTTGCGCAGCCTGCGTCGTTCGGCGCGTGGCTTGCCGAGCTCGCGCGCCAGTACCCGGATGTGCGGGAGTTCGTGGTCGGCAACGAGCCGAACCAGCCCGCGTTCTGGCGGCCGCAGTTCGCCCGGGCGAGGCAGTTCTCCGCCTCCTCGTTCGGGCCGTTCCTCGCGGCGGGCTATGACGCGTTGAAAGCGGTCGACCCGAGCCTCGCGGTGCTCGGCCTCGGGCTCTCTCCCAGGGGCAACGACCGCCCGTCCGCGCGCAGCAACGTGTCCACCTCACCTGTGCGGTTCCTGGCGGCCCTCGGCGCCTGGTACCGGGCGAGCGGTAGGACGAAGCCCTTGATGGACGGGCTGAGCTTCCATCCATACCCGAACCGCGCGACCGATCCGCTCAGCCGGGGATACAGCTGGCCCAATGTCGGCTTCGTCAATCTGGACAGGCTCAAGCAGGCGGTGTGGGATGCCTTCGAGGGCACGCCGCAGCCGACGACGCTGAACGGCCTTCGCCTGTATCTCGACGAGGTGGGCTGGCAGGTCGACACCCTGGGCTGCGACGGGTACGTGGGGGACGAGAATGTCCCCGTGACCGACGAGGACACGCAGGCGCAGGTCTACGACGAGCTCGTCCGTGCGGCCGCCTGCGACCCTGACATCGCGGCGGTGAACCTCTTCGGCTTCCGCGACGACGGTCTGCGAACCGGGTTCCAGGCGGGGCTCCTGCGCGCCGACGGGACGCCGCGCCCCGCGCTCGCCGCCGTCCAGGGCTCGATCGCGGCACCAGGCTGCGTGGGGACGGTCAGGTGGCATCCTCTGCGCTCGGTGCTCGGTGCCGGCCGGCCCGTCGTGCAGCTCGGCCGGAGCAGGGTCGTGGTCGGCCTCACCGCGGCGGAGGGAGCCGTCGCCCATGTCTGCTTGCTTGCGGGTGCGCACACTCTGTCGAGCGCTAGACGCGCACTCACGTCGACGCGAGGCACAGCCGTTCGCTGTGCGAACGGGACCGTCGAGGCGAATCGTCGGGCGACCGTCCGGCTGCCACGGGTGACCGTGGGCACGGCCACGGTGGCGGTGCGCTTCTCGGCTGCGTCGAATCCCACACGCGCCACGACGGTCGTGCGGACGCTGCGTTAACCCCGCCTCGGCTCACTCGTATTCGGAAGGTGGGAGCTCCCGGACGCCACGCGCGGCCCGTCCTGAGTTGGGTTCGAGACGACGTTCTTGCCCGCTTCGCGCCGATACTGCGAAGCCTGGACCAACGGCTGCCGCCGGCTCTGCGCGGGGCAATTCCCACGCTTGACACCGAACACACGTTCTGCCATGATGCGAACAGATGTTCGTTCAATCGTCCCTCGTCCGGATTCTCTTCCTCGCCGTTGCAGTGCTGCTTCTCTGGGCGCTCTTCGCCGGTGAAGGGGGCGCGGGCGGTCCCGAGCGCCACTACCGCGTGAAACCGGGCGACACTCTCTGGTCGATCGCGGAGCGGACGTACGCCGGTGATCCGCGCGAGGGCGTGTGGGAGCTCAGCAAGCGGAACGTGCTGACGTCGCCGACGATCGTGCCCGGCCAGATGCTCGTGCTTCCTTCTTGAGCGACCGCGCATAGACTCGCCGCACCAGTCCCGACCGGCGATCGGAGGTCGCGCGTGGCGAGCGAACGAATCCTCGAGTTGCTCAATCGTCCGTCGGACCCCGACGAGCACGAGGCGATCCGCGAGCTGTGGAAGGCGCATTCGATCGCGGAGGACAATCGCGATCTGCCCGGGCTGATCGCGACGTTGACTGAGGACTGCGTCTACACCGTTGCCGGCACGGGCGCGCGGTGGGAGGGGCATGAGGGCGCGGCCCGGTTCTACACGGAGCTGCTGACCGCGTTCCCGGACATCCACTTCGACCTCGACTACATCGTGATCGGGCCGCAGGGAGTCTGCGAGGAGGCCATCGTGACCGCGACGCACCAGGGGCGATGGCTCGACAACGAGCCCACGGGCGAACGCCTCGAATGGCGCAACGCGATCTTCTTTCCGTGGGATCCCGCAGCCCGGAAATTCAAGGGCGAGATGGTCTACACAGACCTGGCGTTTCCCGGGTGAGCCGACACGTGGCGTGTCCGGGGCGAGCCGCGGCCCGGCGTTCTTCCGCGTGAGCCGCAAGCTGGTCGTGCGTGAGCGCGACCCGGCGTCTCCCGCCTGAGCCGCGCCGGCCGATCTGTCGTTCGGCAGGCGGCGGGAGGTTTCCTCCGGCGCCCCTCGTCGGGCGGATGACGAGGGCAACCGGCGTTCCGATCTCGGCACGATCCCGGCGCGCTCCCGTACGTGTTTCCCCGATACCGTGACAACAGGGCACCGGGGGTGCCCCTGGGGGTGGGTGTGCTGGGCGTACGCGTGCCGCGGGCGCGGCGGTCGGACGCGGTGGCAGCAGCTTTGCGTCTCGCACGCGGGCTCTGGAACGCGCAGGGTTACGATCGGCGCCCGTGGACCTCGATCTGCTCTTTCTCGGCACCGCGGGGTCGGCGCCGACCGCGTCGCGCGGCACCTCCTCGACGCTCGTGCGGCGGGGCGGCGATCGCCTGCTCGTGGATTGCGGCGAGGGGACGCAACGCCAGCTGCTCCGCTCCGAGGCGGGGCTCACCGACCTCGAGCACGTCTTCCTGACACATCTCCACGCCGATCACGTCCTCGGCCTCCCAGGCATGTTGAAGACGTTCGCGCTGCGCGGACGCGACGTCCCGATCGTCGTCTACGGGCCGCGGGGCACGAAGGGGCTGCTCCAGGCGCTGGGCGTCGTCATCGGCCGTCTCACGTACGAGCTACGGATCGTCGAGCTGGGGCCGGGCGACGCCGTGACGCGCGACGGGTACCGGCTCGTCCCGTTCGCCGTGAAGCACGGCGGAACGGCTCTCGGGTACGCCCTCAGGGAGGACGAACGGCCCGGGCGGTTCGACGTCGCTGCGGCGGACGCGCTCGGCATCCCGGATGGTCCTGCGCGGGGCGCGCTCCAGCGTGGGGAGGAGCTGACGTTGCCGGACGGTCGCGCGGTGCGGCCCTCCGATGTGCTCGGGCCCGCGCGCCGGGGCCGTGCGGTGGTGCTCACGGGGGACACCGCCCCGGTTGCGACCGTGGTCGACGCGGCGGCAGGCGCCGACGTGCTCGTGCACGAGGCGACCTTTCTCGCCGAGGAGCGGGCGCGGGCACACGAGACCGAGCATTCGACGGCGGGAGAAGCGGCGCTCGTCGCCCGGGAGGCCGGGGTCACGCTCCTCGCGCTCACCCATGTCTCGTCGCGCTACTCGGGCTCCGACGTCGAGGCCGAGGCGCGGCACCTCTTTCCCAACACCGTCGTCCCACGCGATTTCGACGTGATCGACGTGCCATTGCCCGAGCGCGGCCTGCCCGAGCTCGTCCCCCGGGGCGGCAGACGCACGCGAACGCAGGATGTAGGGTCCGGCACATGACAGCGCTCGTGCAGGTCGCGGTAGCGGGCAGCGTCGACGAGGCCGAGGAGCTCCAGTCCCTGCTCACCCGCGCCGGCATCTCTTCAACGCTCGAGAGCGCGGTCGAGGAGCACCCGGAGCAGCACGGCGACGTTCCGGTCCGGCTGCTCGTCGCGTCGGAAGAGCTCGACGCGGCGCGGGACGCGATCGAGGCGCTGACAGAGCCGGACGACCCGTTTCCGGGCTGAGCACCGGATCGCCGACCCTCTCGAGCAGGGCGGCCATCGGGCTTATCGCGGCGTGAAGACGACCGCCGTCGAGCCGGCGTACCCATCGGTCTGGAGCTCGAACCCGCACGCGTGCGTGCCGTCGGCGTACGGTGGTGCCGGGATCCGGTGCGTCGCCGCGTCGCCTGCCGGCGTCTCGAGCGTCGCGACCTCGATCCCGTCGACGAACGCTCGCACGGGGTCGCCGGTCTTCCCGAGGATCGTCACGTCCAGCGTTCCGGGGCGGCACGCATAGACGGTTACCTGCGCTCTGCCGGTGAAGTCGCCGTTCGGCAGGAAACCGTCGCGACTCATCGTGATTCGCACCGGCTCCTCCGGTCTCCAGGCCACCAGGCCGGGCGCCTCGCTGTCACCCGCCGGGCGTTCGACCAGTCGCTCGCCCGCGAGCGTAACCATGGCGGACGTGACGACGACCGGCCGCTCGATTGTCGACCCGTCGCGCGACTCCAGCACTCCGTCGTCGCCGACCTCGACCGACGCGGTCGTCGGCGGGAAGGGAAGCGGCGTCGACGCGACGCGGAGCACCTCGCGCACCGAGCGGTTCCAGAACACCGTGCGCGCGAACGACGTCCAGTTCCGATCGCCCGTCTCGAGCATCGTGGCGTCGTCGACCCCGGCGTCGTCCAGCCAGGCGGGAGGCGCCGAGCCGATCGCCGAACGCTCTTCGTGTGCGGAGGCGTCGTCGATCCGCCTGGCCGTGTCGACCGAGATGAGCACGAGCCCCACACCGACGACGACCGCGCCGACCCAGGCAAGGCGCCGCGGAAGAAAGACGACCAGCGC
>DASSBV010000042.1:0-3164 GCA_035698545.1 Gaiella sp.
GGACCTTGCCCTTGCGGAACCCGGGGATGCGGACGGAGCCCGAGAGGTCGGAGGCCGCGTGCTCGACCGCGTGCTCGAGCTCGTGCGGCGTGACGTCGACCGTGAGGCGGACGCGGTTGCCGCCGAGCTCCTCGACCTGGCCCATGCCCCTGATTCAAGCAGAGAGGGTGCAGGCCGCCTTCGGCGCCCTACACCTGGAATCATGCGGGCGGAGGGACTCGAACCCCCATGCTCTTTCGAGCACCGGCTCCTAAGGCCGGCGTGTCTACCGTTCCACCACGCCCGCGCGGAAGGAGCGTAGCGCGGCGCTCTGCGGGTCTCAGCGGCCGAGGAGGAGCCCGACGGTCTCGCGCACGGAGTCCGCGACGAGCCCACCGAGCGCGATCAGCGCGAATGCTGCGAACGCGACGAACGGCTCGTTCGTCTGGATCACGAGCAGCGCGGAGAACGCCCCCACCACGACCGCGGCGATCGCCAGCGGCCGACGCGTCTTGGTCCCGACCGCAAGCCCTCCGAGGAACACGAGCCCGAACACGACGATTCCGACTGTCATGGCGGCAGGGTAGGACCGGCCCCGGACGGAGCGGACCTCGATCCGCATTGGCACTCTTGGAAGATGCGAAAGCGCGCGCCCTGGTACCACCGCCGGATCGGCCTTCACGGCGCGATCGCCGTCGCGCTGATTGCGTGCTCGGCGATCGTCGGGTTCACGACGCACGGCACGGGCAGCTGGCACGCCGTCCAGGGGGCGCTGCTCCTCGGCGCGGCCGCCGCCTACCTCCTCGGTCTCGCGCGATCCCCCGACTGAGGAGGACCGCCGCTAGGCGGCTTGAACGCGGTCCCGCAGGACGCTCACGAACACGTCCACGATCGCGGGGTCGAACTGCGTGGCCGAGCACCGCCTGAGCTCCGCGAGGGCGTCCTCGACCGAGCGCGCCACACGGTACGGGCGGGTGGAGGTCATCGCCTCGAACGCGTCGCAGGCTGACACGATTCGCGACGCGAGCGGGATCTCGTCGCCGGCGAGGCCGTCCGGATACCCGGTGCCGTCCCACCGCTCGTGGCTCGAACGGACGATCGTGGCCGCCTCACGAAACGCCGGCGAGGCCCGCAGGATCCGCTCCCCCACCACGGTGTGCTGGCGGATGAACTCCCACTCGCGCTCGTCGAGCGCGTCCGTCTTGGAGAGGATCTCGTCCGGCACGGCGACCTTGCCGAGGTCGTGGAGCTGTGCCGCGCGCGACAGCTCCTCGAGCATGGCGGCGTCGAGCCCGAGCCGCTGCCCGACCTCGAGCGCGAGCGCGGCGACGCCCTCGAGGTGGGCGTGGAGCGTCGGCTCCTGCGTCGCGAGCGCCTCGAGGAACGCGTCCATGCTCTGGCTCGGCCCGCCGCGCCGGGCCTGCTTCTGCGCGTAGAGCCGCTCGTCAGCGAGGCTCAGCGCTGCGCTGACGTCCGTCGCCTCGTCGGGCAGCAGGACCGCGCCGAACGAGCTGGTCACCTCGAAGCCCTCGCCCTTCTCCGAGAGAGCTCCGCATGTGCGGTCGATCAACAGCTCGGCCTCGCCGGATGCGATCGGCGCAACGACGCAGAACTCGTCGCCCCCGAGGCGGTACGAAGCGCCGACGTCCCCGAGCGACGCCGTGAGCTTCTCCGCGAGCCGCACGAGCAGTGCGTCGCCTGCCGGATGGCCGAAGCTGTCGTTGTAGCCCTTGAAGCCGTCGAGGTCGAAGATCATGAGCAGCGTCGCCGGAGTCGGCGGCTCGAGGACGCGGTGGAGGTCCGCGAGCAGCCGCCTGCGATTGCTGATGCCTGTGAGCGCGTCGGTCAGTGACTCGTGGTGCGTGAGCGCGAAGAGCCGTGCGTTCTCACGGAACGTGAGACCGAGCCGGACGATCACGAGCAGCAGCGTGACGGTGGCAAGGCCGACTGCGACGACGTTGAGCTGGGCGAAATGGTCGTACAGGAGGATTCCGATTGCGACCAGCGCGCAGGCCGCGGGCACCGCCAGCAGCGGTCTGCCGTGGGTGTGCAGCTGTTTCTCGTCGTTGGCCCGCACCCAGGCTGCCGTCGCGATCAGGAGGGACGAGAGCGGCCAGAGCACGTCGATCGCCGCCCCTGCCTGATACGTGTCGACCGTGAACAGGTAGACGCCGTCCGCGACCGCCGTCGCGAGGAGGCCGAGCCCCAGCAGGAGCCAGCGCCGCTCGAGCCGCCAACCGGCGAGCGAGAAGACGCCGAACACCGCGGAGAGCAGCAGCACGTCCCCGAGCGGGTACGCGAGGTTCGTGGCGATCTCCGAGCGCGAGCCCTCGGCGGTGGCGAGCACCACCTCGAGCAGCACCGCGGCGCCCAGCGCGCCCGCTGCCACGGATGCGGTGAGCCCGTCGAGCCACAGCGGACGCGCGATCGAATCCGTGCGGCGACGGAGGAGCAGCACCATCCCCGCGTACGCGAGCGGGTAGAACGCGATCCAGAACACATCGGAGACGGAGGGGTAGGCCTCGGGCTCGAACGCGATGAAATAGAGCTCCGCGAAGCTCGTGCACGCGAGGGCCGCGGCGATCACGCTCCACGCGAGCCGGTCCTCCGCGACGTGGACTGCCCGGGCCGCGGCGATCACCGCCGCGGTTGCGATCAAGCCCTGGTACAGCCAATCGGTGACGAAGGCGTTGAGAGCGTCGCCCGGCGAGGTGAGCAGGACGATCGCGGCGTACACGACGAACACGGCGTAGACCGTCGCCAGTCCCCCGCGAGCCCACGAGCGCTGAAGCACCTTGGACGTATCGACCGCTGGAGGCGCGCGCTTGAGAGCGCACGCCCCGACTGCTCAGACGCCGACGAGCTCCTTGAAGGCGGGCTCCTCGCGGATCGGGTCGAGGTCGGAGTCGCCTTTGGCGTAGTCGCGCATCCCGTCCATCAGCTCGATCGCTTGACGGAGATGCCCCAGCGCCTCGTCGGTCCGGCCGGCGAGGCTCTCGCAGCAGGCGAGGTTGTAGAGCGGCACGGGGTATTGCGGCCCGGAGCCCGTCAGCTCCTTCGCGCGATCGGCGACGGCGGCGTACTCGCCCGCCTCGTAGAGCGGCCTGAACGGTGCCCAGACCTCCCAGCCGCTCACCTCGTACGCCTTGCCGGGAACTCCGCCGACCGCGACGATCGTGGTCCCG
>DASSBV010000043.1:0-9452 GCA_035698545.1 Gaiella sp.
AAGATCGTCGACCTGCTCGCGCAGGAATCGGACCTCGTCTGCCGCTACCAAGGCGGGCCGAACGCCGGCCATACGATCGTCGTCGACGGCGAGACGTTCAAGATCCGGGCGATCCCGTCGGGGATCGTCGGCGGTGTCGCGAGCGCGATCGGCGCCGGGTGCGTGGTCGACCCTGACGTGCTCGTTGCGGAGCTCGACGAGCTCGAGGCTCGCGGGCGCCGGACCGACGGGCTCGTCTACGTCTCCGGCAACGCCCATTTGATCATGCCGTGGCACGTCGCCCTCGACGGTGCGCGCGAACGTCGGCTCGGCCGCCTCCAGATCGGGACGACACGGCGCGGGATCGGACCCGCGTACGCGGACAAGGCGACGCGGATCGGGATCCGCGTGCAGGATCTGCTCGACCCGAAGATCCTCCGCGAGAAGGTCGAGCTAGCCGCGAGCGAGAAGAACGTGTGGCTCGAGCGCGTGTACGGCATCGACCCGTTCGACGCCGAGGAGGTCGTGATCCGGACGCTCGAGCGCGCGGAGCGACTCGCGCCGTATGTCGCCGATACGTCGCTCCTCGTCGATCGTGCACTGCGCGACGATCGGCGCGTCCTGTTCGAGGGAGCACAAGGGACGCTGCTCGACCTCGACCACGGCACCTACCCCTTCGTCACGTCGTCGAGCCCGATTGCGGCGGGCGCAGCCGTCAGCTTCGGCATCGGGCCGCAGCGGATCGACGAAGTGCTCGGGGTCTCGAAGGCGTACGTCACCCGCGTCGGCGAGGGGCCTTTCCCGAGCGAGATCGAGGGTGATGCCCAGCAACTGGTCCGCGAGCTGGGCGCGGAGTTCGGCACGGTCACCGGACGTGAGCGCCGCTGCGGGTGGCTCGATCTCGTCGCCCTCCGCTTCGCCGTTCGCGTGAACGGCGTCACCTCGCTCGCGCTGACGAAGCTCGATGTGCTTTCGACGTTCGAGGAGATCCCCGTTTGCGTCCGGTATCGGCTGCCGGACGGGACCGAGACCGAGGACTTCCCCGCCAATCAGTCCGACTTCCATCACTGCGCGCCTGTCTTCGAGTCGTTGCCGGGCTGGCGCGTGGAGCTCACCGGCTCGTCGTTGCCGGCGGCGGCCGCCGACTACGTGTCGTTCGTCGGCGACGCTCTCTCGGTGCCTGTCTCGATCGTCGGGACGGGCGCGGCGCGTGACGCCGTGCTCGCCCTCCAGCCCTGATCCCTCGGAGTCGCGCAGGCCGAGCTCGTAGACTCGAGCGGTGCGCGTCCTCCTCGTCGGGTCGGGTGGTCGGGAGCATGCGCTGGCGTGGCGCCTCTCGTCGTCGCCCACCCTGAGCGACCTCCACGCGGCGCCGGGCAACCCCGGCATCGCCTCGCTCGCGACGTGTCATCCGGTTGCGGCGGATGACGGCGACGGCCTGCTCGGGCTCGCCCGGTCGCTTGCCGCGGAGCTGGTCGTCGTGGGGCCCGAGGCGCCGCTCGTCGACGGGGTCGCCGACGCACTTCGCCATGCCGGGGTCCCCGTGTTCGGCCCGTCGGCGGCGGCCGCCCGGATCGAAGGCTCGAAGCTCTTCGCGAAGGCTGTCATGAAGGCTGCGAACGTGCCTACCGCGGCCGTGCTCGGCGAGCCGCGCGCGCCCTGCGTGCTCAAGGCGGACGGACTCGCCGCGGGCAAGGGCGTCGTGGTCTGCCGCACCGACGCCGAGCTGGCGGCTGGCCTCGAGACCGCCCGGCGGTTCGGGGATGCAGTGCTCGTCGAGGAGCTCCTGGAGGGCCCGGAGGTATCGGTGCTCGCGGTCTGCGACGGGAACGACGCTCTGCCGCTCGCGCCGGCGCGCGACTTCAAGCGCGCGTTCGAGGGCGATCAGGGCCCGAACACCGGGGGGATGGGGTCGTTTGCTCCGGTACCGGACGTGGACGACGCGCTACTCGGCGAGCTGCTCGAGACATGCATCCGGCCGACGCTCGCCGGGCTTGCGGCGCGTGGCACGCCGTTCCAGGGAACCCTCTTCGCGGGGCTGATGCTGACCGATGCTGGCCCTCGGGTGCTCGAGTTCAACTGCCGCTTCGGAGATCCCGAGACGCAGTCGGTCCTGCCCCTCGTCGAGGGCGATCTCCTGTCAGTACTTGCAGCGGCGGCGCATGGGTCGCTCGCGGGGACGTCGCTCGGCCGCGTTCGGGGGAGCGCGGTGACGGTCGTGATCGCCGCGGGTGCGTACCCGGAGGCGGGGGATACGGGGACCCCGATCGAGGGAATCGACGAGGTCGAGGCGGCCGGGGCGCACGTCTTCCACGCCGGGACCGCACGGAGCGACGGGCGGCTCGTCACGAACGGCGGGCGTCTCCTCGCGGTGACAGCGACCGGGGCCGACCTGGCCGACGCGCGGACGCGCGCGTACGACGCCGCCGACAGGATTCGGATCCCTGGGGCGCGCCGCCGCGACGACATCGCGCTTGCGGCGGCGGAGGGGCGGTAGGAAGTCCGCAAATTGCGACCCTCCTGTGGGGCACCCCATCCCACCACCCACTGCTGATTCTATCGCCAACACAGGCAACGAATGCCACGAGAGCGCACCAAGAGTGTGTCCGGATCGTGTCGTACGACCGAAGGGACCGCCGGAGCAGACCTCTAGAATTGCGGTGTGATCGTCCGCTACTCCCGGCCGGCCATGTCCCGGGTCTGGTCGGACGAGCGGAAGCTCGAGAGAATGCTCGAGGTCGAGCTCGCGGCGCTGGACGGATGGGCGGTGCTGGGTGTCGTACCCGGCGACGCGGTCTCGCGCATCCGTGGCGCGGCCAATCCACCAACGGCCGAGGAGGTCGTGCGTCGCGAGCGCGAGACGGGGCACGACGTCGCGGCGTTCGTCGACGCGGTCGCGGCGACGCTTGGCGACGACGGGCGCTGGCTCCACTACGGGCTGACCTCATCGGACGTGCTCGACACCGCGCTGTCCCTCGCCGTACAAGAGGCTGGGTCGCTTGTGCTCGAGGGGATCGAGCGTGCGTTCGAGGCCGTCTCCTCCCGGGCCGAACAGCACCGGGAGACGATCTGCATGGGACGGACTCACGGAGTTCACGCCGAGCCGACGACGTTCGGGCTGAAGCTCGTCGGCTGGGCGTTCGCGCTCGACCGCGAACGCGAGCGTGTCGCAAGGGCGGTCGAGGGCCTACGCGTCGGAAAGCTCTCGGGCGCGGTCGGGCAGTACGCCGCCGTGGATCCCGAGGTCGAGCGGGTCGCCTGCGAGCGGCTCGGGCTCGAGCCCGCCCCGAGCTCGACACAGATCCTCCAGCGCGACCGACACGCAGAGCTGCTCTCGGCGCTCGCGCTTCTCGCGTCGACGCTCGAGCGATTCGCGGTGGAGATCCGCCACCTGGCGCGCACGGAGGTCCGCGAGGTGGAAGAGCCGTTCGCGAAAGGGCAGAAGGGCTCGTCGGCGATGCCGCACAAGCGGAACCCGATCGTCTCCGAGCGCATCTGCGGGCTCGCCCGCGTCGTGCGCGCGAACGCAGCGGTCGGGCTCGAGAACATCGCACTCTGGCACGAGCGCGACATCTCCCACTCGTCCGCCGAGCGCATAGTCCTGCCTGACTCGTTCCTCGCGGTCGACTACGCCCTCGACCGCTTCGCCTGGCTGATGGACGGCCTGGTCGTGCGCCGTGAGCGGATGCGCTCCAACCTCGCAGCGAGCCACGGCCTCTATGCCAGCCAGCGCCTGCTTCTCGCGCTGGTCGAGAGCGGCCTCGGGCGGGATGACGCCTACCGGATGGTGCAGCGACAGGCGATGCGGGCGTGGGAGGAGGAGCTCGACTTTCAGGCTCTCGTGCGCGCAGACGACGATTTCGCCGCCCGAATCGACCTCGACCGAGTCTTCGCGCTCGACCCCTACGTCGCGCACGTCGACACCGTGTTCGAGCGTCTCCGCGCCCTCCGCGCAACACATCCGGCGGCGGTCCATGCCTGACGCGCTCCATGTCGGCAGCGGGAAGGTTCGGGAGCTGTACGCGCTCGAGGACGACCGGCTGCTCCTCGTCGCCTCCGACCGGCTCTCGACCTACGACGTCGTGCTCCCGACCGAGATCCCGGACAAGGGCCGGATCCTCACCGGCCTGTCTGCCTATTGGTTCACCCGAACGCGAGACATCGTGCCCAACCATTTCCTCGCGCTTCGCGCCGATGGGCGCTCCCTCGAATGCGTGCGGCTCGAGATGCTCCCCGTCGAGTTCGTCGTCCGCGGGTTCCTCGCCGGGTCGGGGTGGGCGGACTACCGCGAGAGAGGAGAGGTCTGCGGGCACGTGCTAGCCAACGGGCTTCGCGAGTCAGAGCGGCTCCCCGGGCCGATCGTCACTCCGGCGACGAAGTCGGACTCGGGCCACGACCTCAACATCACCGAGGCAGAGGCCGCGGCGCTCTGCGGCGATGACCGGTACGCGGACGCTCGCGCGGCAGCGCTCGCTCTTTACGCAACCGCCGCGGAGCATGCCGAGTCGTGCGGGATTCTCGTCGCCGACACGAAGTTCGAGTTCGGAGTCGCTCCGGACGGCACGGTGACGCTCGCCGACGAGGCGTTGACACCGGACTCGTCCCGGTTCTGGCCGCTGGAGGGGTACGCGCCCGGGCGACCGCAGCCCTCCTTCGACAAGCAGTACGCGCGCGACTGGTGCTCGGCGACCGGGTGGAACCGGAGCGAGCCGGGGCCCGATCTGCCGCCGGATGTCGTCGCCGGCACGCGGGCGCGCTACGTCGAGGCGTTCGAGCGGCTCACCGGTTTGCCGTTCGGCCGTTACCTCGCCGACCCGGAGAGCGTCCTGTGCGACTGACCGTGCTGATTCGACCGAAAGCCGGCATTCTCGACCCGGAGGGTGAGGCGGTCCAGGCTTCGCTCTCCACTCTTGGCTTCTCGGTCTCGCGTGTCCGCGTCGGCCGCCTCGTCGACCTCGAGATCGAGGCGGACGACCCCGAAGCGGCGCGCGCCGAGGTCGAGCGGATGTGCGGCGACCTGCTCGCCAACCCGTTGATCGAGCGGTTCGACGTCGTCGTGGAGGACGCCTGATGGAACGTCCTCAGATCGCTGTCGTGAGCTTTCCGGGCTCGAACGACGACGGCGATGCGCGGCTCGCGCTGGAGGCGCTCGGAGCCACCGTGATCCCGGTATGGCACACGACGCACGACCTGCCGCCCGGGGTCGGCGGCGTCGTCCTACCCGGGGGGTTCTCCTACGGCGACTACCTCCGCTGCGGTGCGCTCGCGCGGGCCGCGCCCGTGATGGACGCCGTGCGGAGGTTCGCGGCGGAGGGCGGCGCGGTGCTCGGCATCTGCAACGGGTTCCAGATCCTCTGCGAGGCCGGGCTCCTCCCCGGCGTCTTGCGCCCGAACCGGCAGCTCGAGTTCGTCTGCGCCGACGTCGCCGTGACCGTCGAGTCCACCGGCACGCCGTTCACAGCCGGATGCGTCGTCGGAGAACAGCTCGTGATCCCGGTGAAGCACGGTGAGGGGTGCTGGGTCGCGGACGACAAGCTGCTCGGCCGCGTCGTCGACCATGCACAGGTCGTCCTTCGCTACGTCGACGAGGTCAACGGATCGCGTGACCGCATCGCCGGCGTGGCGAACGAGGTGGGCAACGTCCTCGGGTTGATGCCGCACCCCGAGCACGCGGTCGATCCGCTGCTCGGGCCGACGGGCGGTGTGCCGCTCCTCGAGGGCCTCCTCGCCAGGGCCCGCGAGCGGTCGGCGCTCGTCCGCGCGTAACTCTTCCCGAATCGCACGGCAAAGGTGTGTCGGTCAGCCGGTCATCGCGCCTCGCTTCAGCGCTCGCCGCAGTGCGGGCGCACGGGCGAGCGCCTCGCGCAGATGCTCGATGTCACGCGCTCGGAGCGTGACCGGGCCCCGGCGGACCGCCCCGCCCGTCGAGTAGGAGAAGCGGATCAGCTGCTCGCCGTCGGCCGCCTCGAGCAGCTGGACGACGGTCGTGAAGCGGCGATCGCCGTTCCGTTGCGGGATCGAAACCTCCTCGACCGCGGTTGCCTTGCCCCACGGTGTCTGCGTCGTCGTCATGCCGCCACCGTACGGCCGAACCTGTCACGTGTCTGTGCCGACTTCGTGCCAGGTGTGCGACGCTTCGCTTGCGATGCTCGAGCTCTGGCAGGCCGAGTGGTGCCCGTACTCGCACCGCGTGCGGCTCCGCCTCACCGAGCTCCGCCTCGACTGGATTGCCCGGACGATCCCGCTCGAGAAGACCGAGCGCGACGCGATGGAGGCCGCCACCGGGCTCCGCTCAATCCCGACCCTCGTGGACGGTGACGTCGTCGTCCACGGCGCCGACGCGATCATCGCCTATCTCGACGAGCGCAATCCGGAGCCTTCCGACGCCGCGCGCCAACGGGCGCAAATGCGGGCCGAGTGGCCGCAGTGGGTCGAGCTCGAGGGTCGCTGACCGCGCCGAAAACAGACCGCGCGCCCGTCCTCTGCTGTCCCGACAAGTTCCGGGGCAGCCTTAGCGCGGCCGAGGCGGCCGCGGCCCTCGCGCGCGGCGTCGAGCGCACTGGGCGTCGCGCCATCCAGCTACCGCTCGCGGACGGCGGCGAAGGAACGCTCCTCGCGCTCTGCCCCGAGTCTGCGGCGCGGCGAACCGCGATCGTGACCGGCCCGCTCGGCAGCCCTGTCGAAGCGGCGTGGGGGATTCGGGCTGGTGTAGCGGTCGTCGAGAGCGCCGAGGCGAGCGGGCTCGCCCGCGTCGGGGGCCGCAACGACCCCCTTCGCGCGACGACCCGCGGCACCGGCGAGCTGATTCACGCCGCGCTCGAGAGCGGGGCCCGCCGGGTGATCGTCGGCATGGGCGGGTCGGCCACGGTCGACGGGGGCCTCGGTGCGCTCGAGGCGCTCGACTTCGACCTGCGCGGCGCCGAGGTCGTCGTCGCTTGCGACGTCGAGACTCGCTTCGTCGAGGCGGCCAGGGTCTTCGCCCCGCAGAAAGGGGCGGACGAGACAGCTGTCGCCCGGCTCGAGGAACGGCTCGAGCACCTCGCGGACCGCTACGAGAACGAGCTGGGCGTGGACGTCCGCAACCTCGTGGGGGGCGGCGCGGCCGGTGGGCTCGCGGGAGGGCTCGCGGCGCTCGGCGCCAGCCTCCGACCGGGCGCAGCGCTGGTCGCGGACATCCTCGGGCTTCGCAAGGTGCTAGCAGAGGCTTCGCTCGCGATCACCGGCGAGGGCCGGTACGACGCGACCTCACGCGCAGGCAAGGTCGTGGGACACGTCCTCCGTGAGGCGGAGACAGCGGGCGTTCGTACCGCGATCGTCTCGGGCGACGCCGACGCGGAGGCGCTCGCCGCCCTTCCCTCGAACGTGAGTCACGTGACGCTCGTGGCGCTCGCGGGCGCGAGCGACGACGCGCTGCGCGACGCCGCGCGGCTCGTCGCCGACGCGGGTGAGCGGCTCGCGGGCTGATCGGCCCCAGAGGGACGGTTGCCACCCCTGCCGAGTGTGGGCAACCACACCGACGGGACCCGGCCGCGCTGCGAGGCTCGGTGAGGCGCTCAGACGCCGAGGAGATGGAGATGTCCCAAGTCGCACAGATGAGGAACGCATCGCGGATGGCGGCCGCACCCGAGCTGCTCGTCTTCCCGGGCCAGCCGGGATGGGACGAAGCTCGCCGCGCCTGGAACCTCTCCGTCGACCAGCGGCCGGCCGCAGTCGCGCTTCCCCAGACCGTCGACGACGTCGTCGCGGCGGTCGACCACGCGAGAGCTGCCGGCCTGCGTGTCGCCGTCCAGGGCACGGGGCACGGCGCCGGAAGCACGCCGCTCGACGGCGCGCTCCTGATCAACACGGCGCGCATGATCGGCGTCGAGGTCGATGCGGATGCACGTGTCGCTCGTGTCGCGGCGGGGACCGTCTGGCGCGACGTGGTCGACGCGGCGGTCGACCACGGCCTCACGGCCCTTCACGGGTCGTCCGGTGACGTCGGCGTCGTCGGATACTCGCTCGGCGGGGGTATCGGGTGGCTCTCCCGCAAGCACGGCCTCTCATCCTCCAGCATCCTCGCCGCCGAGGTCGTGACCGCCGAGGGCGAGGTGGTTCGAGCGGACTCCGACACGAATCCCGGCCTCTTCTGGGCGTTGCGCGGAGGAGGTGGCAGCTTCGGTGTCGTCACCGAGATCACGATCGCGCTCTACCCGGTCGCCGAGGCGTTCGCCGGCTGGCTGGTCTGGCCGGCCGATCGCGCCGTGGAGGTGCTCGCTCGCTGGGCGGAGTGGACGAGGGAGGCGCCCGAGGAGGTGACCTCGATCGGTCGGCTTCTCCAGATGCCGCCGATCCCGGAGATCCCGGAGCCGCTGCGCGGCCGCCGGCTTGTGATCGTCGAAGCCGCGTTCATGGGCGACGAGGGCGCGGGTCGCAAGCTGCTTCGTCCGCTGCTCGAGCTCGAGCCCGAGCTCGACACGTTCGCAACCGTTCCGGCGCGCGACCTGATGGAGGTCCACCGCGATCCGCCCGGACCTGCGCCCGGACGGGGAGAGGGATGGATGCTGGACGCGTTCGACGAAAGCGTGGCGCGCGCGGTCACCGGCGCGGCGGCGATGGACGGGACGTCGCCACTTCTCTCCGTCGAAATTCGCCACCTCGAGGGCGCCCTCGGACAACCCGATCCAAGCGGTGGCGCGCTCTCGCACCTGGACGCGCAGTATGCGATCTACTCGCTCGGGATCGTCACCGGGCCCGAGGCGGTGGGCGCGATCGACGAGCGCCTCGGCGCCCTCAGATCTGCGACCGAGCCATGGCTCTCTCGGCGGAGGTACTTCAACTTCGCCGAGCGAGACGTCGACCCGGTGTCGTTCTACGCGAACGGCGACTACGGGCGGCTCACCGCGATCCGCGAGGAGGTCGACCCCCACGGCCTCCTCCAGGCGAAGCACACGATCGTCTAGGACCGCGGAGACGGGGCCGGAGGCCGCTTGGACGGCCTCCGGCCCGGCGTCACTCGCCTGTAGGCTCGTCCGCGTCCGGAGCGTCCTCCGCCAGGAGGCGGTAGAGCGCGCGCCGTGCGTCGCGGAGGATCGCCTGGGCGGACTCGAGCTGGCCGGCAGTGCCGGCGTGCGCGACCTGGCGCGTCGCCGCCATCACCTGGTGGGCGAGGTCGTGGAGCGCGACGAGTGCGTCGGCGCTCTCCCCGGTCACCTCGTTCCAGGGCGCTGTCGCGCCGGCGGCCTGCTCGCGGCCCGCCTCGGTCAGCTCGTAGACACGCTTGCCCGACTCGGCGGGCACCAGCCGGACGAGCTCCTCGTCCTCGAGCTGCTGGAGCGTCGGGTACACCGAGCCCGGGCTCGGGCGCCAGACGCCACCCGTTCGCTCGGACAGCTCCTGGATGATCTGGTAGCCGTGCATCGGCTCCTCCGCGAGGAGGACGAGGATCGCGGTGCGGATGTCGCCGCGACCGGCTCGACGTCCGAACGCGTGTG
>DASSBV010000044.1:0-7442 GCA_035698545.1 Gaiella sp.
CGGTCCTACCGCTACGTCGTGCTCGACCGGCGCGAGCGGGCGCCGCTGCGTTCGCGCCGCGCACTATGGTGGCCGCGCCCGCTCGACGAGGACGCGCTCGCGGCATGCGCGGCGGCGCTCGTCGGCGAGCACGATTTCACGGCGTACACCCCGACCGAGACCCAGCACGAGGTCTTCAGACGCGAGATCCGCGCTGCCGCCTGGGAGCGGCGCGGCGACGAGCTGCACTTCACGGTGACGGCGGACTCGTTCCTCCGGCACATGGTGCGCACGCTCGTGGGCACGATGCTCGAGGCGCCGGAGTCGGTCCCGCGCCTGCTCGAGGGGCGCCCTCGGTCGGAAGCCGGGATGACTGCACCGCCGTGGGGGCTGTATCTCGAGCGGGTCGAGTACTGATGCGCAGGCGGGAACCGGAGAGTGCGTCGTGGTGTATTCGTCGTATGCGGCGTGTCGTCGTCGCGATCGTCGTCGTTGCGCTCGTCGGGTTGACGACCGCGACAGCCTTTGCCGCGGCCCCACGGCTGATCCTCGTCGATCGAGGCGGGCTCTCACGGCCGATCGTCCTCACCGACTGGTTCGAGAACGGCACGCTCTTGAGCGAGTGGAAACTCGCGCGACCGGCCCGGCACACTCGGCTCCGCTGCCGACCGGCATACCGGTTGTCGTTCTTGTGGGGCCCGGAATGGAACGACTACGTCTCGAGCGGGAAGCCGCTCCGCGCCCTCCGGCCCCGCGAGACGGAGTTCCACGGCCGCTTCTGGCCGGCGTGGCGGGGGACGAAGGCGTTGTTCACGCCCGGGCCCGGTGTCGTCCTCGGGGTGAAAGTCGCGACGTCAAAGCAGCTTCGCATCCTCCGGCGGCACGGCGTGCGCGTACGGGCTCCGCGGACGGTTGCGCCCGGCTGCCGGTCTCGCTCCTCGTAGTCGAAGGTTTGCCGCAAGAGCCTCTGTCCGACTGAAGTCGGACACAGCCGAGGAGCGGGGAGTGGCGATCGTAGCCGGGCCCGAGGGCCCGGCTACGATCGCCACATGCGCCACGTCGTCCTCTTCGACCTCGACGGCACGCTGATCGACTCGGGGCCGATCATTCTCGCCTCGATGAAGCACGCGTCGATGGCCGTGCTCGGGCGCGAACCGGACGAGGAGCTCGTGCGCTCGTCGATCGGCGGGCCAGGGCTGATCGCGCAGATGCGCGACCTCGACCCGGAGCGTGTCGACGAGCTCGTCGAGGCGTACCGCCTTCACAACGAGCCGCTCCACGAGACTCTCGAATCGTTCGACGGCGTGCTCGACCTCCTGCCCGTCCTCAAGGCGGAAGGAAGGCGACTCGGGATCGTGACCGCGAAGCGGCTGCGCACCGTGGGGCTCGCGCTCGACCGGTTCCCGGAGCTCGGCGAGGCAATGGACGTCGTGATCGGGGCGGAGGACACGGAGAAGCACAAGCCGGAGCCCGACCCGGTGCTCGAGGCCCTCCGGCGGCTGGATGCGATCCCGGCCGATGCCGTCTACGTCGGTGACTCGCCCTACGACATCCAGGCGGGGAACGCCGCCGGTGTCTTCACCGTCGCGGTCGGGTGGGGTGGGATCCATCCCGACGAGCGGCTGATCCACGCACAGCCGGACGCGCTCGTCCACACGGCCGAGGAGCTGCATGGCGTCCTCTGAGCAGGTCGACGTCGCCTCGCGCGCGGCCGAGCTACGGCGGCTGGTCGCGCACCACAATTACCGCTACCACGTCCTCGACGACCCTGAGATCTCGGACGCCGGGTACGACCGGCTCTACGACGAGCTGAAGTCCCTCGAGGCGGAGAACCCGGAGCTCGTCACGCCCGACTCGCCCACGCAGCGGGTCGGCGCCCCCGCGAGCGGGCGCTTCCAGAAGGTCCGGCACCTGACGCCGATGGGCTCGCTCGAGAAGGTGACCACCGACGAGATGCTCTTCAAATGGGCCGATGACGTCCGCAAGCGTCTCGACTCCGACGAGTCGGTCGCGTACGTCACCGAACCGAAGATCGACGGGCTCGCAATCAACCTCACCTACGAGGACGGGCTGCTGACGCGCGGCGCCACGCGCGGCGACGGAATCCAGGGCGAGGACGTGACGGCCAACCTCCGGACGATCTCGTCGATCCCGCTCAAGATGCGCAGCGGCACGCCACCGCCTGTCGCCGAGGTGCGCGGCGAGGTGTATATGCCGCTCGCAGGCTTCCGCGACCTGAACGAGCGCGTGGCCGAGCTCGGGCAGAAGCTCGCGCCAAACCCGCGCAACGCGGCCGCCGGCTCGCTCCGGCAGAAGGACTCGTCGATCACGGCCTCGCGGCCGCTCGCCGTCTGGACGTACGGGCTCGGCGCGGCGGAACCGCTCGGGCTGGAGACACATTGGGAGACGCTCGAATGGCTGCGCGAGCACGGCTTCCGGACGAACCCGCACTCCGAGCGGCACGACTCGATCGAGGCGGTCGCCGAGGTCTGCAAGCTCTGGGAGACGAAGCGGCTCGAGCTCGACTACGAGATCGACGGCTTCGTCGTCAAGGTCGACTCTTTCGAGCAGCAGCGGCGGCTCGGCGCACTCCACGGACGACCACGGTGGGCCCGCGCATACAAGTGGGCGCCGATGACCGCACAGACAAAACTCCTGCAAATTCACATCAGAGTGGGCCGTACCGGCGCCTTGAACCCATGGGCCCAGCTCGAGCCCGTCGAGGTTGGAGGCGTCACCGTCTCGACTGCGACGCTGCACAACGAGGACGACATCAACCGTAAGGACATCCGCGTCGGCGACACCGTGATCGTCCAGCGCGCGGGCGACGTGATTCCGCAGGTCGTCGGTCCCGTGCTGCCGCACGCGAAGGGCTCGCGCCGCTTCCGGATGCCGAAGAACTGCCCGCTCTGCGGCACGGAGATCGTCAGGCCCGAGGGCGAAGCTATGCACCGCTGCCCGAACCCGAAGTGCGAGTCGCGCGGGCTCGAGACGCTGATCAACTGGGTCTGGGACATCGACGGCGTCGGCGAGCAGGCGATCCGCAGGCTCTGGCGTGAGGGCATCGTGACGTCGCTGCCCGACCTCTATCGGCTGACGAAGGAGCAGCTCATGGAGCTCGACGGCTACGCGGAGATTTCGGCCGGCAACGCGATCGCGGCGATCGAGCAGTCGAAGCAGGCGATGACCTTCGGGCGAGTCCTGGCCGGGCTGAACATCCCCGACACAGGCTGGGTGACGGCGCGCAACCTTGCGGCGCACTTCGGCACGATCGACGAGCTCGTGAAGGCGACCCAGGAGGAGATTCAAGAAGCGGAGGGGATCGGGCCGGGTCGAGCGGAGGCGATCGCTGAGTGGTTTTCCGACGAGGAGAACGTCGCGCTCGTCCGCGAGCTGGAGGCGCTCGGCCTCACGATGCGCGCGGGCGACGCGGAGAAGCCGGTCGAAGGGCCGCTCAGCGGCCGGCAGTACGTGATCACGGGGACGCTCGAGCGCTATACGCGCGAGGAGGCGAAGGCGGCGCTCGAGATGCTCGGCGCCAAGGTCTCCGACAACGTCTCGAAGAAGACGGCGGGCGTCATCGTCGGCGAGAGCCCCGGGTCGAAGATGCAGAAGGCACAACGGGCGGGCGTCCCGGTTCTCACCGAGGCCGATCTCGTCGAGTTGCTCTCAGCCGGCTGAGGTACGAGCCGGCGACGCGGTCGCGCGGCCGTGGGGCGAGCCCGCGAGCGCGGTCACGAAGCGATCCTGCGCCGTGCGCGCCGACCAGAACGAGACCGGGTAGCCGTTCTGGAGCACGGAGAACACGACGCTGTCGCCGATCACGCCCGAGAGGCTGCAGGCGAGGTCGGTCGTGCCGGTCTTGCCGCGCACGACGCCTGCGAGCCGCGGCAGGCGCGCGTCGAGCGTGCCGCTCCTCCCCGCCACCGCGAAGGACTCGACGAACGCCTTTCCGATCCGCGGGTCCTGGATCCCCGCCCGGATCACGCCGGCGAGCGCGGCCGGCGTGAGACGGTCGAGCGACGAGAGGCCCGAGCCGTCGACGATCCGCACGCCCTGCACCGGAATCCCCGCCGTCCGCATCTCGGCGACCACGACACGTGCGCCTCGGGCGGTCGTGCCGACCCCGCCGTCGAGCGTGCCGAGATGCTTGAGCAGCATCTCCGCGACGAAGTTGTCGCTGTCCGTGTCCATCTCCCTGACGATCGACGCGAGCGTGGACGAGTGATCCACGGCGAGAGTCATCGCGCGTCGCGGTGCCGTGCCGAGCGCGTGCCGCCCCTCAACCGCTACGCCGCGCGCGACGAGCGCCTCGCGCAGCGTCCGCGCGGCGAGGAGTGGCGGCGAGAGCGCGGGCCAGCCCCGGGCCCGGTCGACGACGAGCGCCGAGAGAGGGGGTGACTCTCCACCGATGAAGTAGCGCTTCCAGCCGGGTGCGCCGCGGCGCGAGTCGTAAGCGGACTCGTCACCCCGGATCCGGCCCGTGACACGGCGGATCCCGGATGCCCGGACCTTCGCGGCAAGCCGCCCGATGTCGGTCGCGGTGAGGGTGGGGTCACCGTTTCCTGCGATGAAGAGATCGCCGTTCCACGTCGCTCCGATCCGTTCGCCCGTCCCCAGCACGTCCGTGTGGAAGCGGTAGCTCGGGCCGAGGAGGATCAACGCAGTCCAGGCGACGGGGAGCTTCTCGTTCGAGGCCGGGACGAGCGGAAGCGTCGCGTTGTGTGCGTAGAGCACGTCGCCGGTCAGCGCGTCCAGCGCGATCGCGCCCGTCCGGTCGAGGGCGAGGTAGGGGGAGCGGAGGCTCTTGGTCAGCCGTGCCGTCAGGTCGCCGCTCCCCGCCTCTGCCGAGTGGGACGTCGCGGGGGCGACGAGCACGCACAGCAGCAGGGCGACGAGCCCGAGCCTGATGCGCAGCATCACGTCGGCTAACCGTAGACGGTGATCGTGACGGTGCGCCGGCCCCAGGCTCGTGCCGCGGCGGTGCTGGGCATCCAGAGGTCGATGATCGCGCCCTTGATCGCAGAGCCGACATCGGCCGCGACGGCCGGCCCATAGCCGGGAACGAAGACGCGGGTGCCGAGCGGGATGACGGACGGGTCGACCGCGATCACGCCGACCCCGACGGGCAGGCCGCTGGCCGTGTTGCCCGGGAGGTGGTATGCGACCGCGTCGACGACGAGGGTGCGGCTCCCGACGGGTGCGGAGAGCGTCGGCGACTCGTCGGCCGCCTCGGTAGCCGCCGGAACGTCGGTTGCCTCCCGCTCGGGGTCGCTCTGTGGCTCCGTCGCGAGCGTGGCGGCGGACGGGTGCTCTGCAGGCGGCGCGAGTTGCCGCGAGCGGCGCTGTGCTTCCTTCGCCCGGGTCTCGAGCGCCGCGACGCGGGCGCGGGTGAGGCTCTCGCGCCGTGTCAACGAGGCGACCGTCGCACGTTTCTCCGACGCGGCGGCCTCGAGCCCTGCGAGCGCCTGCTCCGACGCGCGGCGTGTCGAGGCGAGCTCCGTGCGTGCCCGTGCGAGGCGACGGAGCTCGAGGCGGAGCGTCGCGCCGCGCACCCGCGCCTCGGTGGCGAGGCCCTGGTTCAGGCGCGTGGCTCGCTCGAGCCCGTCGATCCCCTCCAGCACGGCGGGAAGCGAGCGTGCGCCGAGCAGGACCTCGACCGGCTCCGGCGACCCTTCGATGTAGAGCCGCCGCAGGAGAGTGGCGATCCGGCGCTGGGTCGCCGCGAGCGAGCCGCGGACGACCGACGCACGGACGAGGGCATGTGCGTGCGTGTACTCGAGCTCGCCCTCGCGGCGCACGTTCTCCGCGACCTCGGCGCGAGCACGGGCGAGCGAGGATTCGAGCGCGTAGAGCTGGAGGACGGCCGACCGTTTCGCCGTGCGCAGTGCTTGAAGCCTCCCGTCGGGTGCGGACGCGCCGTCGGCGAGGCCGGTCGTCGAGCCGAGGAGGAGGGCCGCGACGCACGGCGCGAGGTATCTCGCGGGCCCGTGCATAGGGGCGCGGACCGTACCACAGAAGCGAATCGCCGTGTTTGCAGAGGTTTTCCCATCGCCTCCCCGTGCACTCGTCGTCCGGCGCTGCTAGTGTCCCGCACTTGTGGCCGGTGACCCCACCATCGGCGCGCTATCCGGCAGGCTCAGAGGGGATGGCGTGAGGCGCCCGGCGCTGCGGCAGGCACTCGTTCTGGCGCTCGCGACGGCGGCGGTCGGAATGCTCGTGTTCGCGAGCAGCTCGGCGACCGCAGACCCGTCGATCAGCTCGAAGCGCGCCCAGGCGCAGGCGATTCTCGCGCAGGTGCAAGACCTCGACTCCAATCTGTCGCACGCGATCGAGTCGTACAACCTCGCGAACATCCAGCTCGACGACATCGACGCCGACCTCAAGTCGAACGGGCGTCACCTCGTGATCGCGAAGCAGAGCCTCGGGATCGCCCAGGTGCACATCGCAAAGCGGCTGCGGGCCCTGTACATCAACGGCGACTCCGGCGGTGCGGTCGACGTGATCCTCGGCGCGAAGAGCCTCGACGACCTGCTCGACCGCCTCGACATGGCGCAGCGGGTCGGCGGCCAGGACTCACGCGTGCTCACCGAGGTGCGGCAGTTCCGCTCGGAGGTCCAGACTCGCCGCGGGAAGCTCCGCAGCGACCGCGCGCGGCAGGCGCAGGTCGTGGCCGACCGCGCGGCCCAGAAGCAATGGATCGAGGGGAAGCTCGCCGAGCGGCGCCAGCTCCTCTCCTCGATCCAGGGTGAGATCAAGCGCATGGAGGAGGCCGAGGCCCGCCGACAGGCGATCCTGGAGGCGCAGGCGCGGGCGCGGCTACGCGCAACCCGCTCCGAGGCCTCACAGCCGCAGGAGCTCCAGTACACGCCGCCGTCCGACTCTTCCTCGTACTCGGCGCCCGTGGCGCCCTCGCAGTACGGCGGCGCCGTCGGCATCGCGATGCAGTACCTCGGCACCCCGTACGTCTGGGGGGGTGCGAGCCCCGGCGGCTTCGACTGCTCGGGCTTCGTGATGTACGTCTACGCGCAGCTCGGCGTCTCGCTGCCGCACAACGCGGCGATGCAATACAACACCGTCGGCTCGTACGTCCCCCGTGACCAGCTCGAGCCCGGCGACCTCGTGTTCTTCGACGGGCTCGGACACGTCGGCATGTACATCGGCGGCGGGCAGTTCATCCACGCGCCGCACACGGGCGACGTCGTCAAGATCTCGAGCCTCGGCGACTCCTGGTACGCGTCGACTTACGTGGGAGCGAAGAGAGTCTGATCCCAGGTGTCCGACTTCAGTCGGACACCTGCGCCTCGAGAGCCGCGGCGTAGAGCCCTTCGACCTCGTCCGCGAAGTGGTCGAGCACGACTCCGCGCCGGAGCTTCAGCGTCGGCGTGACCTCGCCGCGGTCCATCTCGAAGTCGCGCTCGAGGATCGCGAAGCGCTTCAGCTGCTCGAAGCGGGAGCGCTCG
>DASSBV010000045.1:0-5723 GCA_035698545.1 Gaiella sp.
TCGCGGCTGACCGATCTCGGCTATCTGTAGCCTCCGCCGGTGATGAGCGGGCAGGCACCCACGGGCATCGACACGCGCGCGCTCTACGCGCGGATGACGCTGATCCGGCGCTTCGAGGAGACGCTGCTCGAGCTGTTCGCCGCGGGCAAGCTCCACGGGACGACCCACACGTGCATCGGCCAGGAGGCGGATGCCGTCGGCGTGATCTCGTGCCTCGAGTCCGAGCGCGACGTCGTGGTCTCGAACCACCGCTGCCACGGCCACTACCTCGCCTTCACCGACGACGTCGACGGCCTCTTGCGCGAGGTGATGGGCCGCGTCGGAGGCGTCTGCGGCGGCAAGGGCGGCAGCCAGCACCTCTTCCGAGGCAACTTCTACTCGAACGGCGTGCTCGGCAGCACCGTGCCGGTTGCGGCCGGGATGGCGCTCGCCGAGCGCGAGAAGCAGAGCGGCGCGGTCGCGACGGTGTTCGTCGGCGACGGGACGCTGGGCCAGGGGGTCGTGTACGAGAGCCTCAACATCGCCTCGCTCTGGAAGTTGCCTCTCCTCGTCGTCGTCGAGCACAACGGCTACGCCCAGTCGACGCCCTCGACGCTCCAGCTCGCCGGGGACGTCGAATCCCGCGCCCGTGCCTTCGGGGTCGCGGCGTCGCGCCACGACACGACGGACGTGGTCGAGGTGCAGGCGGCCGCCCGCGACGCGGTCGACCACGTCCGCACCACCGGCACCCCCTACTTCCTCGTCCTCGACACGTACCGATTCAGCCCGCACTCGAAGGGCGACGACTTCCGGGATCCGGACGAGATCGCGGCCCGGCGCGAGCGCGACCCACTCACCGTCGCAGCGGGCCTGGTCGACGACGCCGAGCGCGAGGAGATCGCCGGCGCAGTCGAGCGCCGCCTCGCGGAGGCCGTCGAGCAGGCGCTCGCCGCTCCCGCCGCCTCCCTGGAGCCGGTCGCGCCATGAGCGTCCGCTGCGGACAAGCCTTGAATGCCGCGCTGCACGAGATCTTCGAACGCGACGAGCGCGTGTACCTGCTCGGCGAGGACCTGCTCGACCCGTATGGCGGCGCGTTCAAGATCAGCCAGGGCCTCTCCACGCGCTGGCCCGACCGCGTGCTCACGACGCCCGTCAGCGAGCCCTCCATGTTCGGCGTCTCGGCGGGGCTCGCGCTGCGCGGATACCGCCCGATCCTCGAGATCATGTTCGGCGACTTCATCGCGCTCGGGCTCGACCAGGTCGTCAACGGGATCGCGAAGTTCCGCGCGATGTTCGACGACAGGGTCACGGTGCCGCTCGTCGTCCGCACGCCGATGGGCGGCCGCCGCGGCTACGGCCCGACGCACAGCCAGTCGCTCGAGAAGCTGCTCGTCGGCGTGCCGGGGATCACCGTCGTCGCACCGAGCGAATGCCACGACCTCGGCGGGATGCTGGGCGATGCGGTCGCGGACGACGAGCCGGTCTTCTTCATCGAGAACAAGCTCATGTACGGGCGTCCGAACCGCCGGCCGGAGGGTGGGCGCGTCGATGAGCTCTCCTGCGTCGAAGGCGAGGGCCGCTATCCGGCGCTGACGTTCTCCGGGAACGGGTTCGGCCGTGCGGACGCGACGATCGTGACCTACGGCGGGATGCTCCCGGTCGCGCTCGATGCCGCAACCGAGCTGATCCTCGAGCACGAGGTCTTCACCGAGGTCGTCGCGCTCGGCCGCCTCCTCCCGCTCGACCTCGAGCCGATTCTCGACTCGCTCGGCCGCACCGGCTCCCTGGTGACGCTCGAGGAGGGGACGCTGACCGGCGGCGTCGGCGCGGAGATTGCCGCGCGCGTCCAGGCCGAGGCGTGGAGCGACCTCGACGGCCCCGTCGTCCGCCTCGCGACCCGCGACGGCATCGTCCCCTCCGCCCGCAGCCTCGAGGACGAGGCGCTGCCGAGCGTCGAGGACGTCGTGGCCGCCGTCACGGCGCTCGAGCGCGTTGGGAGCTGAGCGCTGCTCGAGATCGTGCTCACCCGCGAGGACGCGAACAGCGAGTCGGCGCTCCTCTCCGAATGGCTCGTCGAGGACCGCGCGGAGGTACGCAAGGGCCAGCCCGTCTGCGTGGTCGAGACGTCGAAGGCGTCGATCGAGATCGAGGCCCCCGGGGCGGGCACGCTCGTGCAGCTCGTCGGCGCGGACGTCGAGGTGGAGCTCGGCTCCTCGATCGGATTGATCGCGGAGTCGGACGGCGAGCTCGACGCGGCAATCGCGCGCCTTGCAGATACGGCGCCGCCGCCGGCGCAGGACGATGGCCCGCGAAACGTCACGAAGAAGGCGGCGGCGCGTGCTGCCGAGCTCGGCGTCGAGGTCGGCCTCATCGAGAAGACCGGGTTCGTGACCGTCGAGGACGTCGAGGCGTTCGCAGCCGCTCAGGCAGCGCCCGAGCCCGGTGAGACGGACGTCGTCCTGGCCGGGTTGTCCACGGAGAACGCGACCCTGCCGTCGATCTTCTCGCTCGCCGACGACGCGGGTGTGCTCGACGAGTCGTTCCTCGCGACCCTCCGACAGGATCCCGCCTCGTTCGGCGCGCTCTCCTCCGAGGACCGCTGCGACGCGTACCGACAGAACGGCGCGCGGATCGGCGAGGGCGTCGTGCTCGGCGAAGGCACGGTGATCGTCGCGCCGCGGATCGTGCTCGAGGACGGCGTCACGATCGGCGGCGGCTCGACGATCCGCTGTGAGGAGGTGTTCGCCGCGGGTGAGCTGACGCTCCTCGGCGACCTCTTCCGCCTCACGTGCCGCCGCGCGTTCATCGGCGCGGGCTCGTGGACGGCGGATCGCGTCGAGATCGGCGGCGGCGGCAACCGCGACCCGTGGGCGACGTTCGTGCTGGGCGAGCTCGGCTTCATCGGCTCGGAGGTGTTCGTCAACGTCTGCCGGCCGGTCGTGATCGGCTCCGAGGCGTTCCTCACGATGCGCTCGGTGCTGCTCACCCACAACGTCGGCCATTCGGTGCTCGAGGGCTTCGAGAACCGCTTCGCCGGGATCGTGCTCGAGGACCGGGCGCAGATCGGCGTCGGCGCCGTCGTCTACGCGGGCGTCCGCGTCGGCCGCGAGGCGATCGTCGTGTCGAACTCCTACGTCGTGAACGACGTCCACGAGGGAACGCTCGTGGGCGGCGTCCCTGCCAAGCCGATCGGCCACGCGAGCCGGCCACCTGCCCGGCCACGCCAGGTCGAGCTCGCGCGACGGATCGTCGACGACCTCGAGGAGCTGTTCAATCTCCGTGGCATGGAGACGGCGCCGCTGACGGACGGGCTGCGGGGCTTCGAGCTGACCGGCGCCGGGGGCCCCGGTCGCGTCGTCTTCCTCGAGACGGTCGGCAAGGGCGCCGCCGTGCCGGGCGGCGACGGCGAGACGGTCGTCCTGACGCTCGACGCGACCGGCGAAGTGCCGCGTGGCTGCGCGGTGCTCGACCTGCTCGGCCGCCGCGTGCACGGCGAGGGCGGCGTGCTGCTCGACTCCGTGCGCGAGCTCTGCCGCAAGCGCGGGATCCGGTTCGAGCCGGGCCCCTGGCGCTACAGCGGCGGCCTCGTGTAGCCGAGCGTCGCGAGCTCGAGTGGGAACCCGCCGGCCGTTACCGCTGTAGAGCACACTGAACGCAAACGCACCCTGGCGGATGTCGTGCTGAAGCGGATCCTCCTCCTCGCGGCGGCATCTGCGGCCCTGCTCGCGCTTTCGGCTGCGGCGTCGCCGACCGCGGGCTCCGAACGACCGGCGCGCCCCACAGCCGTAGCGCGTAGCACGATTCGTGCTACGGTAGCGTCGTGTCGCGCTCGATCCATGTCCGTCTCGACGACGCGTCAACCGCCGCCCTCGAGGTGGTTGCCGCCGGCGGGATGACGGACTCCGAGGCCGTTCGTATGGCCCTGCGCGAGTCTGCCGCCCGGCGCCTCGCCAGGTCGGCGCTGCGCGAGGAGGTGCGGGCACTTGCGGCCGACGAGCGGGATCGGGAGGAGATGAGGATCGTGCGGGAGCAGCTCGCGGAGCTGGCGCCGCGCTCGTCGAACTGAGATGGTGCGCGGCGAGGTCTTCCGGCTGCCCACTCCGCGAGGAGCGCGAGGCCACGAGCAGCGCGGCGCTCGCTATGCGGTGATCGTGCAGGGCGACGAGTTTCTCGGGCTCTCGACGACCCTGGTCTCCCCCACGTCCACCAGCGCCCTCGCGGCAAGCTTCCGTCCGACGATCACCGTCGCCGGAAGTGAGACACGCGTGCTCGTCGAGCAGACGACCGTCGTCGACCCGCAGCGGCTCGGTCGCTCGGCAGGGCGACTCGACGCAGGCGAGCTGCGCGCTATCGACGAGGCGCTCAGGCTTGTACTGAGTCTCTGAAGGAGCGATGCCGGGCTGAGGGCCGGCGGGCACCGCTGCCGCTCCCGCGTTCGAGCCTGGCGCAGGCTGTGCTTGTAACAGTCGGTTACAAGCTCCCAGCGTCCGCTGCGTCGTTTCGGCCACCGTCGGGCGGGTAACCGGTCTCGTTGGATGCCGGTCGGCTATCTGATCACCGTCGTGTTGATGGCGCTGGCGATGCTCCTCGCCCTGCTGCCGCTCGACCGGCCGGCACCGCTCCGCACCGTGAGCTGGACGCTCGGCTCGGTCGTCAGCGAGTCGCCCTTCGTCGCGTTCTACTGGATCCTGGCCGCCACACTGCTCGCGCTCGCGCAGGGCGACCTCGGCACGCCGATGGGATGGGTCGCTCTCGGGATCGCCGGCGTAACCTTCCTCGGAACGCCGGTCCTCGTCCGGCGAGGCCTCGAGGCGCGTCCGGCGGTCGAAGACGCGCTCGCGGACGGCCTAGGGCCGGGGTGGCGGAACGCGATCGACCCCGCACTCGCGGCGAAGCTCCGCAGCGGCCGGCTGCCGTGGCTGCGGATCCTCTTCGCCCCGCTGCCGTTCCTGCACCGAGGCGTCAGGCAGAAGAGGAATCTCTCGTACGGAAACGCGGGCCGGCGCAACCGGCTCGACGTCTACTTCCACCCCGCGCGACCGGCGGGGGCGCCCGTTCTGATCCACCTGCACGGCGGTGGGTTCTTCATGGGCCGGAAGAGCTTCTACTCACGGGCGCTGCTCGTCGAGCTCGCGCGGCACGGCTGGGTCTGCCTCAGCGCGAACTACCGGCTCAGGCCCAGAGCCGTCTTCCCGGACTACGTCGTCGACGCGAAGAAGGTGATCGCTTGGGCGCGAGAACACGCAGCCGAGTACGGCGCCGATCCTTCCGTCGTCTTCTTGGCCGGGAGCTCGGCCGGGGCGCACATCGCCGCGACCACTGCCCTCACCCCGAACGACGACAGGTTCCAGCCGGGCTTCGAAGAGGCAGACACCAGCGTCTCGGGTGCGATCTGCCTGTTCGGCTACTACGGCCCCGTCGACCGGACGCGCCAGCCCCTTCCCTCTTCGCCGTTCGACTACGTCCGGCCCGACGCGCCGCCGATCCTCGTCGCGCACGGCGAATGGGACATGCTCGTCGCCGTCGAGCACGCCCGGACGCTCGCCGAGCGGCTCGGGGACGTCTCGGAGAGCGCCGTGGTCTACGCCGAGCTGCCGAAGGGGCCGCACAACTTCGACCTGTTCCACTCGATCCGCTTCGAGATCCTCATCGACGGAATCGAGGCGTTCACGGCCTGGGTGCGGTCAACCCCCACGCTCGGCGCGCGAGAGGCATCGGGCCCCGCCGCCCAGTCAACCGCCTCC
>DASSBV010000046.1:0-3478 GCA_035698545.1 Gaiella sp.
GTGAGCGCGTCGAGGGAGATCACCTCGTGGGAGGTGTGCTCGAGCAGGTGTCGGATCAGGTTCGAGGGGATGAACCCGGCGCCGCCGGTGACGAGGACGCGCTTCGCCACGCCCTAGAGCTCTCTGTCGACGACGTACAGCGGCCGGTGCTCCACGACGCGTTGGATTCTGCCCAGATACTCGCCCACGAGCGCGAGGATGAAGCCCTGGACGCCGAGCACGGCGACGACCAGCGCGCCAAGGAGCAACGGGCCGGGGAAGTCGCCGTTGGTGATCCAGTAGACGACGCCGTAGATCCCGAGCCCCGCCGACGCGAGGGCGCACAACGTGCCCAGCACCACTCCGGCGGTCTGGATCGGCTGCGGCCAGAACCCCGCGAGGACGTGGAGCGCGAGCCGCGTCAGCCGGAGCGGCGAGTAGCGCGAGTCGCCCTGCCGCGCAGCATGGCCGACGTCGACCTCGACGACCGACGCGCCGCCCGAGAGCACGAGCGCCTTCGTGAACTTCTGCCGGCCGATCGAGCCGAGCATCGGCTCGACCGCTTCGCGCCGGTAGGCGTTGAACGCGCAGCCGAAGTCCGAGATCGCCACACCCGTGAAGCGCCGCAGCATGCCGTTGATCAACCGCGACGGAAGCGTCCGGCCCCACGAGTCATGCCTCGCGGCGCGGCGGCCGCTGGCGACGTCGTAACCCGCCTCGACCGCCTCGACGAGCCGAGGGACGTCCTCGGGGAGGTTCTGGAGGTCGCCGTCCATGGTCACGACGATCTCGCCGCAGGCGCGCGAGAGACCGGCGTGCATCGCCGGGTGCTGGCCGGAGTTTCGCTTGAGCCGGACGGCCCGAACATGGGGGTCGGCCGCGTGCAGGCGTTCGAGGATGGCGAAGGAGCCGTCCGTCGACCCGTCGTCGACGTAGAGCACCTCGTACGTCCACGGAGCGCACTCGAGCGCAGCGGTCAGGCGCCGGTGGAGCTCTTCGAGCGTCCCGGCCTCGTCGAACAGCGTCACCACGACCGAGAGGTCGGGCCCCCGCGGCGCGTCGACGTCGTCCTCGGGCGCGCTCAGGGTCTCCTGCCGGGACATGGCCGCCTTGGAGCGTACGCGAGACTCGGGGAGGGATGGGCGAATCCTGCGGTAGCTCCACCGCGCTCTCTCGCGATCCTTCGTGTGCTTGTCTTCGCGCAATGGACGTCCACACCCCGCGCACGCTCGAGGAGGCGCTCCGGCTCAAGACGGAGCTGCCGGAGGCTCGCTTCGTTCAGGGCGGCACCGACCTCATGGTCGAGCTGAACTTCGGCCGCTCCCGGCCGGTGGCGCTGGTCAGCCTCGCCGAGCTCGCGGAGCTCAAGGGCTGGTCGCGCGAGAACGGTGGGCTTCGCCTCGGCGCGGGGCTGACTTACACCGAGGCGATGCGGCCCGAGCTCGCCGGGCTCTTCCCTGCGCTCGCCGAGGCGTCGCGCACCGTCGGCTCGCCGCAGATCCGAAATCGCGGCACGATCGGCGGAAACCTCGGCACCGCGTCGCCGGCGGGAGATGCGCTCCCTCCGCTCCTCGTCGAGCGCGCCCGGGTCGACATCGCGAGCATCCGCGGCGTGCGGAGCCTCCCTCTCGAGGAGTTCCTGCTCGGTGTCAAGCGGAACGCGCTCGAGCCCGACGAGCTCGTGACCTCGGTGCGCCTGAGGCCGAGCGGCGGCCCGCAGACCTTCATGAAGGTCGGCCCGCGGAACGCAATGGTGATCGCGATCTGCTCCCTCGCCGTCGTCGTCGACCCCGAGGCGGGCGAGGTACGGGCCTCGTTCGGCTCCGCCGCCACCACCGCGAAGAGCGTCACGGTGCCCCTCGCCGAGGCGGGCTCGCTCCCCGAACGCGTCGCCGACGCCGCGAGCCCGATCGACGACGTGCGGGCGACGGCCGCCTACCGCCGACACGCGCTTCGCGTGCTCGCCGGCCGCGCGGTCGAGAGGTGTCTCCGCTCGTGAGGATCGGGTTGACGGTCAACGGCGAGCGGCGCGAGGCCGACCTGTGGGGCGGCGAGAGCCTGCTCACGATGCTCCGCGACACGCTCGAGCTGCCCGGGTCGAAGAATGCGTGCGAGCAGGGTGAGTGCGGCTCGTGCTCCGTGCTGCTCGACGGTGAGCTCGTCTGCTCGTGCCTCGTGCCCGCAGCGCAGGCGGACGGGCACGCCGTGGTCACCGTCGAGGGCTTCGCCGACGGCGACGCGCTTCATCCCGTGCAGCAGGCTTTCGTGGAGGCGGGCGCTGTGCAATGCGGGTTCTGCACCCCCGGTCTCGTCGTCGCGGTCATCGACCTGCTCGCGCGAATCCCCGATCCGGGCGACGACGAGATCCGCGAAGCGCTCTCAGGAAACCTGTGCCGCTGCACGGGCTACGCGAAGATCTTCGACGCGGTGCGCCTCGCGGCGGAGCGCCGATGAGCATCACCGCGCCACGCACGACGCCGCGCGTCGGGAAGGTCGGCGAGCGCTTGCTGCGCGACGACGCCGTGCCGAAGGTGAAGGGGGAGTTCGACTACTCGAGCGACCTGTCGGCGCCGGGCATGCTCTGGGGCGACACGCTGCGAAGCCCGCACGCGCATGCGCGAATCGTGTCGATCGACATCTCGCGCGCGCTGACGCTCTCCGGCGTCCACGCGGTACTGACCCACGCAGACGTCCCGGGCCGGAAGACGTACGGGCTGGAGTTCCCGGACCAGCCCGTGCTTGCGATCGACCGCGTGCGGTACGTCGGCGAGCCGGTCGCCGTGGTCGCAGCCGATCATCCAGAGGTTGCGCGACAGGCGGTCGAGGCGATCGAGGTCGAATACGAGCCGCTCGAGCCGATCGTGGACATGGAGCGTGCGCTCGAGCAGGAGCCTCTTCACCCCGACCGGCCGACGATGGGGCACGGCTACCTCGACGACCCGCGGCCGAACGTCGTCCGCCACCTCGTGATCCGGCACGGGGATCCCGAGACCCAGGCGGACGTGGTCGTGCAAGGCATCTACGAGGTGGGGATCCAGGATCAGGCCTTCCTCGGGCCGGAGTCGGGGCTTGCCTTGCCCGACGGCGAGGGCGGCGTCGACATCCACGTCGCAACCCAGTGGCTGCACGTCGATCGCGACCAGGTGGCACCGTGCCTCGACCTGCGCCCCGAGCAGGTCCGTATCCACCTCGCCGGTGTCGGGGGAGCGTTCGGCGGGCGCGAGGACCTCTCGATGCAGATCCACGGCGCGCTCCTCGCGCTGCACACCGGTCGCCCCGTGAAGATGAGCTACGACCGCGAGGAGTCGTTCGCGGGCCACGTCCACCGGCACCCGGCCCGCATGTGGTGCGAGCACCGCGCGACGCGCGAGGGCCGCATCACCTGCGTGCGGATCCGGATCCTGCTCGACGGCGGCGCGTACGCGTCGAGCTCGACAGCGGTGGCCTCGAACGCGGCGTCGTTCGCGCTCGGCCCCTACCAGGTGGACAACGCGTTGCT
>DASSBV010000047.1:0-4363 GCA_035698545.1 Gaiella sp.
ACCGCTTCGCGGCTCCCACTCGAGCGTCTGCTCGCCTGCCCCGGTGGCCGAGGCGACCCAGAACGACTGTCCGCTCGGCGGCCCGGCGGGCGCGGATCCCGGACGCTGCGAGTAGCTGGGGTCGCGACCGATCTCCGTGACGACCGAGCGCTCGACGCCGTCGAGATAGCGGGCGACATCCGAGTCCCGACCGATGCCGACGAACACGGGCCGCTCACTCTCGCTGCGGATGCGTACGGTGCCGAGGAGGTCCTTGGTCGCCCAGTCGGGACCGTCCAGGTCGACGTCGGCGCTCTCGGAGGAGATCGCATACGCCGCCGTCGTGAAGCTCTCGGTCGGCGACATCAGGAAGCCGTCGGCGTCCCGCTGGGTCTGGTCGAGCACGACCCCGGCGACACCGACGACGAGCAGCACGAACGCAATGAGTGCGGCGATGCTGCCCAGGACGAGCAGTGCGATGCCGCCCGCGCCTCTGCTGCCCCGGGGCTCGGTCCCGCGCGCGCCCGCAGGCGTGGGAACGGCGAGCTCCAGTTGTGCCGCCGTCGGCGGCCCCGGCTCATCGCCGCCCTGGTCGAGGCGAAACGGCGGGTACCGGTCGGTCATCAGCCCCGCGTACGCGACAACCCTGGCGACCCAGCGGTCGAGCCCCAGCACGAACGCGAAGATCCCGCGCGGGTAGCGGGTCGTGAACAGCAACGCGAGCGCGGCAAACAGCACGAGCAGCCCGATCAGGCTCGGGCCGCCACCCCAGGCGGCGCCGTCGCCGTCCCACATGCGCGAGCCCGCCCACCAGCCTCCGCCCGTGAACACTCCGAGCAGCAGATAGTGGGGAATCGCCAACAGCCACCACTTCACCAGCACCAAGCCCCGCGACAGCTCGCCCGGGTACTCGACCTCCAGCGTCGCCGGATAGTCGGGCTCCGACCCGAGCGAGAAGGGCGGATACCGATCCGTGCCGAGCGCGCCATAGGAATAGAACGCGACCCGCCACGTCCAGCGCAGCACGCCGAGGTTGAAGTCGAAGATTCCCCTCGGGTAGCGCGCCGTGAAGAGGATCGCGAAGAACGCCACGACGCTCAGCACGAAGAACGCGATCCAGAGGAAGAACAGGACGACGTAGTGCGGGATCGCGAGCAGCCACTTCACGAGCCACAGCCAGCGGCTCAGCTCGGGATCGAGCCGGCCCTCGAGGCGGACGGGGTTGCGCTCGGGTGTGGTCATCGCGGCGCCTCCTCGCTGTCGTGCGGTGAGAACGCCAGCCTTGCACACGAGGCGCTCAGGGTGGGCAGGGGCCGCTGCGGACGCTCAGACGCGGCGGCGCCAGCGGACGAACACGTCCTCGTCGACCAGCTCGAGCGAGCCGAGCGCGTCGACCTCGAGCGGCGCCACCACCACGGCGGGGCGTGGGTCGACGAGGTCGAGCCGCTCGGCGACCCATTCGAGTGTCGTGCCCTGCACGAGCATCGAGACCACGACGACGAAGAACAGGGCGTTGAAGATCGTCTCGGCCTCGGCCACCTGTGAGGAGAGCACAAAGGTCGCGAGCACGATCGGCACCGCGCCGCGCAGGCCGGCTCAGCCGACCAACGCGCGCTCCCGGTGCGTGAAGTTGCTGAACGCCGTCGCGCTACAGACCGCCGCGGGCATCTTCCCCGGTCGCGCGACCTCGCGCGGCAGCCGGCTATTTGCGGACACCGACCACGTCGACCCGGGCGGCACGGATCTCGCCCGCACGGATCGCCCGCGCTTCGTCGTCCTCGGTCGTTCGGTCGAGGTCGGCGAAGAAGTACGGGCCGCGCACGGGAGGGTCGAGCCGGAAGTGCTCGGCGAGCAGCGTCAGCAGCTCGCGAGCCGGATGGATGCGATGCTCCTGCGCCCAGCCCCGCAGGTAGTCGTCCCAGGAAGCGCCCGAGGCGGCCCAGGCATCCCGGTGCCGGTGCAGCCACCCTCCCTCGTCGTCCGGCCCGAGGCGGCCAAAGCACCAGTCGGACGTCTGCCGGTCGAACGCCTCCCAGTCCCACTCGACGACGATCACCCTGCCGCCGGGCGCCAGCGCGCGGCCCATTGCAGCGAGTACCTCCCCGGGATCCTCGACGTGGTGGAGCGATGCCGAGGCGACGATCGCCGCCGCCTCTCTCGGCGGGTCCTCGAGGCGCTCGAACTCGACCCGGCGATACTCGGGACCCTCCGGCGCCTCGGGGTCGACGCCGAGCGCGTCGTACCCCTCCGCACGGAGCCGCGGCACATGCCCGCCCACGCTGCCGCAGCCCAGCTCTACCACGCGTGCGGGAGGATCGGGAAGCGCGGCGCGCACGACGGGCCAGGTGGCCGTGAGCCAGCGCTCGGTCTGCGTCATCTATCGGCGCTCTGGGGCTTCCGCGGCAGCGTCCGGGCATACGCGAGGCCGCGCTCGACCCACGCGGCGAGCTCGGGCCCCGTGCCGACGTCGGAGGCGCCGACCCTCAGCCACCCCGCCATCTGGCGGCCACGCATCTCCATCGGCGTCGCGCTCGTCGTCGTCACCAGCTCGTCGGATTCGTCCGGATCGACGCGGACGAGGATGCCGCCCTGGCCGCTCGCGGCGACGGCCATGTTGCCGCCGACGAGGAACGCCAGGCCGCCGAACATCTTTTGCTCAGAGACGTCCTCCCCGTCGCCCACCAGGTCGCGGATGCGCCCCGCGAGGGCCTCGTCGTACGCCATGACTAGCCGGGGAGGCGGTAGTCGAGCTCGAGCGTGTGCGTTCCCTCGTCGTCGACGCGGATCGTCCCCTCACCCTCGATGCCCGAGAGCTCGCCCGTGCCCGAGCCCGGGACGACCGCGCCTGCGATGCGGCCTCCCTCGGCCGTGATCGTGCCCCAGTGCTGGAAGACGAACGCGCCCGACTTCCCGCCGATCGTCGCGACGACCCGGTCGAACGCGACGTAGGCCGCGGACCCGTCCGCGGACCTGACGGTCATGAGCTCCGCCGTGCTGCGGCCGTCGACGTCCCCGCTGAACGTCCGCGTGATCTCGATCCGCGCGAGCGTGCTGCCTTCGAACTCGCCGTCGCCGCGCTCGTCGTACGTGTCGTTGACGAAGATCGCGGCGACTCGCGGCATCGCATCGATGCTAGCTCTCCGGCCCCTCGAGCTCGGTGAGCGAGCGTTCCAGAGCCGTGTTGAGCTCTTCGACGGCTGACTGGTAGTCGGCCAGCGGCTTCGGCAGCTGGCGCTCGAGCGCGGCATAGCACTCGGCGAGCACCGGATCCGCCGCGCGGATGATCCGCTCGCCGCGAGTGGTCAGCTCGAGGCGGTACGAACGGCCGTCGGTGGGATGCGGGATGCGCCGCACGAGACCGCCGTCGACGAGCCGTTGGATGTTGTCGCGCAGGGTGGTCGGCGGGACGCCGGACGCGGCCGAGATCTCGGTCGGCGTCACCGGCTGCGCGTGCCGGACATGGGTGAGGAGGCCGAGCTGGTAGGGCGGGATCCCGGTCGGCGCGAGCCGGTGCTCGAGGATCCGCACGACGTAGCGGCTTGCCACCGGCACTTCGAGGAAGAGCCTGTTGTCAGGCATCGGCGAAGTCTTGCAGATGCTGCGTCAACGCACTAAACTGCTGCGTCAACGCACTATGCCTCGCGCTCTTCTGATCTTCGCTCTCGCGCTTGTCCTTGCGCCCGTCGCCACCGGCTCGGTTCGCCTGTACGGCGACTCGTTCGCGGTCGTGGACGACCCCTACGGCCCGCCGAGGGTCGTCGACCTGGCGGCCGGTCGTGTCCACGCGCTGTATCCGGCCGGGCGGTCGTTCTCGCTCGGCTCGGGGTTTGCGACTCCCACGCCGCCGCGAGGGCGGGCGCGCTTCGATGCGCGCGGCGCCACGATCGCGGGCCGCCGCGTGCCGCTCCTCCCGCTCCGCTCGATCCCCGTGCGTTTCCGCAGCGACGGCGCGACGCTCGCCGGCACGCTCCTCATCCCTCCTGGGAGCGGCCGGAGAGCGGCCGTCGCGTACGTCGCGGGCTCCGGGCCGACCACACGGGCGTACCTGCCGGAGCTCCAGGCGCTCCTCTTGCACAACGGCGTCGCGGTGCTCGCCTACGACAAGCGCGGCGTCGGTGCCTCCGGCGGCTCCTATCCGGGCGAGTCGCCGACGGAGGCGGCGATCGACCAGCTGGCGCGGGACGCGGCCGCGGCGGCACGGTTCCTCGCCGAACGCGCCGAGGTCGATCCTGCGCGAGTCGGCCTCGCGGGCCACAGTCAGGCAGGCTGGATCATGCCGCTCGCCGCGTCACGCGAGGCAGCAGTCAGGTTCCTCGTTACGTTCTCCGGGCCGGCGGTGACAGCGGACGAGAACGACCTCTATCAGTCGCTCGCCGGCGAAGGC
>DASSBV010000048.1:0-4434 GCA_035698545.1 Gaiella sp.
GACGCGATCGCGTACGTCTCCGGCCAGACCGCGGCGTTCAAGGACATCGGCCAGCGGATCACCGAGCGGACGCCGCTGTTCCTGCTCTACATCATCGGCGTCACGTTCCTCGTGCTGGCGATGGCGTTCCGCTCGATCGTCGTCTCGCTGACAGCGGCCGTCACGACCATTCTCTCCGCGTTCGTCGGCTTCGGCGTCCTCACGCTGATCGTGCAGGAGGGCTACCTACTCGGCCTGACGGGACTCGACAAGACGGGGCCGATCGAGACGTTTGTGCCACCGATCGCGTTCGCGATCCTCTTCGGCCTCTCCATGGACTACATGGTGTTCCTGATGAGCCGCATCCGTGAGGAGCACGTGCACGGTCTCCCGACCGAGGAGGCGGTCTCCCACGGGATCGCGGCGATCGGCCGGGTCGTCGTGGCGGCCGCGATCATCATGGGCACGGTTTTCTCCGCGTTCATCCTGAGCGGCGACCGCGTCTCGAAGGAGTTCGGGATCCTGCTCGCGGTCGCGATCCTCACGGACGCCCTGATCGTGCGCATGACGCTTGTGCCGTCGTTCTTCACGCTCCTGCGTGAGAAGACCTGGTACATCCCCGGCTGGCTCGACCGGATCCTGCCGAACCTCACGGTCGAGGCGCCGCACGAGGGTGAGGGCCTACCCGGCCAGCCGGCCACGCCCACCCCGGCGCCGGTCGCGGAGCGCTGAGCGAACCGCGCAACGAGATCTCCGTCGGGGCGGCCGAGGGCCGCCGCCCCGACGGAGAGCAGGTCGCCTTCGTCTGCGTGACGTGCGGGACGCAGCACGCGCCGTCGGCCGCGCCGCCGGAGCGCTGTGCGATCTGCGAGGACGAGCGGCAATACGTCGGCTGGGACGGGCAGCGGTGGACGACGCTCGACGAGCTCCGCTCCACGCACCGCGCCGACATCCGCGTGGAGGAGCCAGGGCTCACCGGCCTGGGTTGCGAGCCATCGTTCGCGATCGGCCAGCGGGCGCTCCTCGTCGAGACGCCGGGCGGGAACGTCCTCTGGGACTGCATCACGCTCCTCGACGACGAGCTCGTCGCCGCGGTCGCTGCACGGGGCGGCCTCTCGGCGATAGCGATCTCGCATCCGCACTACTACTCGTCGCTCGTTGAATGGAGCCGCTCGTTCGACGCGCCCGTCTACCTGCACGCAGCCGACCGAGAATGGGTCCAGCGGCCGGATCCGGCGATCGAGCTCTGGGAGGGCGACTCGTACGAGCTCGAGCCAGGCCTCACGCTCCTCCGGCTCGGAGGCCATTTTGCCGGCGGCACGGTGCTGCACTGGGCCGCGGGACAGGAGGGACGTGGCCTGCTCCTCTCGGGCGACATCGTGCAGGTCGTCTCCGACCGTCGCTGGGTGAGCTTCATGTACAGCTACCCAAACCTGATCCCGCTGCCCGCGGCGACCGTGCGCGGGATGGTGGACGCGCTCGAGCCGTATTCGTTCACACGGATCTACGGCGCCTGGTACGGCCGGGTGGTCGACGACGGGAAGACGGCCATCCGGCGGTCCTCCGAGCGCTACGTGGCCGCGCTCGGCGATTGATTGCGCCGACTGCGCGATTCGAGTGCGATAGCGTCTCCGCAGGAATGACCGAGCCTGCGATGCGCGGCGAGAGCGCCGAATCGACCCGACGCAGTCCCGAGGACGAGGATCCCCCGTACCTCTACCCGGACTACGTCGCGACACGGCTTCGTGCCCCCAGGCAACCGCTCGTGAGCGTCCCGCACACGCTCACCGGGCCCGCGTTCGGCGAGGGCGTGGTGGGCGAGCTCGATCACGACCTCACGCGCCAGCACGAGGGCGAGCCGATCGGCCAACGGATCGTCGTCAGCGGGCGTCTGCTCGACTCCGACGGCCGGGCGATCCGCAACCAGCTCGTCGAGATCTGGCAGGCAAACGCGGCCGGCCGCTACGTCCACGAGGTCGACCAGCATCCCGCTCCGCTCGACCCGAACTTCACTGGCGCGGGCCGCTGCCTCACCGACGAGGACGGCCGTTATCGGTTCATCACGATCAAGCCAGGCTCGTATCCCTGGCAGAACCATGACAACGCCTGGCGGCCTGCTCACATCCACTTCTCGGTGTTCGGTCGCGCATTCACCGACCGGCTCGTGACGCAGATGTACTTCCCGGACGATCCCCTCTTCGACCACGACCCGATCTTCCAGTCGGTGCGCGACGCTGCGGCACGCCAGCGCATGGTCAGCCGGTTCGACCTCGCGCTGACCGAGCCGGACTGGGCGCACGGCTTCGCCTTCGACATCGTGGTCGGCGGCGCCGGGGCGACGCCGCTGGAGCACTAGTGGTGCCGCCCGCCGGCCCCACGCCTTCGCAGACTGTCGGGCCGTTCTTCTCGTTCGCCCTACTCCACACGATCGGGAACGAGCTCGTCCCGCCGAGCACGCCCGGCGCTATCCGGATCGAAGGCACCGTCACGGACGGGAGCGGCGACGCGGTTCCCGACGCGATGGTGGAGCTCTGGCAGGCGGACGCCGAGGGCCGCTACCCGGACGCAGCCGACGCACGCGGGTTCACGGGCCTCGGCCGCTCCGGCACCGAGGACGGGGGCCGATTCACGTTCACCACGATGAAGCCGGGCGTCGTCCGCAGCGCCGACGGCGCGCCCCAGGCGCCGCACGTCGACGTCGCCGTGTTCGCGCGCGGCCTCTTGAAGCACCTCGTCACGCGGATCTACTTTCCCGACGAAGTCGAGGCGAACGCCGCCGATCCGTTCCTCTCCTCGCTCGACCCGGCCGACGCGGCGACGCTCGTCGCCGTCCCGGACGGCGACGGCTTCCGCTTCGACATCAGGCTCCAGGGCGACCGCCAGACGGTCTTCCTTGCCGTCTGACGCCCTCTTCCAGTCGATCTTCGTCCCCGCCCGGGTAGGCGAGGCCGTGTCGGGTCGTGCCTGGCTCGCCGCGATGCTCGCGGCGGAGAGCGCGCTCGCGCGCGCGGAGGCTCGGGTGGGCGTCATCCCCGTCGACGCGGCGGAGAAGATCGCCGCCTGCTGCGAGGTCGACCGCTTCGACATCACGGCGATCGCAGATGAGGGACGGCGCGTGGGGAACCCTGTCGAGCCCCTTGTCCGTGCGCTCGTCGCGGAGGCCGGATCGGAGGCCGGTGGCTGGGTGCACTGGGGAGCGACGAGCCAGGACGTCCTCGATACCGCTGCGATGCTCGTCTCACGGGACGCGCTCGACCGGATCCTCGCGGAGCTCGACGCGGTCGCCTCCGGCTGCGACACGCTCGCCGAGGCCCACCGGAAGACTCCGATGGCCGCCCGCACGCTGCTTCAGCAGGCCGTGCCGACCACGTTCGGGCTCGTCGCTGCCGGGTGGCTGGTGAGCGTCGTCGACGCGCGCGAACGGCTGCGCATGATCCGGACAGACCGGCTCGCGGCACAGCTCGGGGGCGCCGGGGGAACGCTCGCCGCGCTCGGGCCGGACGGGCCTGCCGTCGCGCGCGCGTTCGCGGAGGAGGTCGGGCTCCCGGAGGCTCCGCTTCCGTGGCACACGCTCCGCGGCCGTGTCGCGGAGCTCGGCGCTGCGCTCGACGTCGCCGCGGGCGCGCTCGCAAAGATCGCGCTCGACATCACATTGCTCTCGCAGACCGAGGTCGGCGAGGTGACGGAGGGCGCAGGCGGCGGCTCCTCGGCGATGCCTCAGAAGCAGAACCCGGTCGGCTCGGTCCTCACCAGTGCGTGCGCGCGAACAGTGCACGGCCACGCCTCGATCCTCACGGGCGCTCTGCCCCAGGAGCACCAGCGCGCCGCGGGGGCGTGGCAGGCCGAGTGGCTTGCGCTGAGCGGGGCGCTCGCGTTCACCGGCGGCGCCGCGACCTCCCTGCGCGAGACGCTCGAGGGGCTCGAGGCGCATCCGGAGCGAATGGCCGAGAACCTCGCGCGCACGGACGGCCTGGTCCTCGCGGAGCAGTTCGCCTACTTCCTCGCGCCCTCGCTCGGTCGCCCGGAGGCACAGCGGCTCGTCGGCGAGGCGGCGAAGCGTTGCGCCACGAGCGGCAGGTCGCTCGCGGCGGAGCTCGCGCACGACGCGGCGGTCACCGCGTACGTCGACGCAGAGGAGCTCGAGCGGGCAGCAGACCCGGCCGGCTACCTCGGCTCGGCCGGCGAGCTCGTCGATCGGGCGCTCGAGCGGTATCGCGCGACTCGAGATTGGAGGGCCGGATGAGCGACGACGTGTACGAGCGCGGGATGGAAGTTCGCCGTGAGGTACTCGGGGACGATCACGTCGACCAGGCGATCCGCTCAACGACGGAGCTCACGGCCGACTTCCAGTCGTTCATCACGCGCTACGCCTGGGGCGAGATCTGGACGCGACCGGGGCTCGACCGGAAGACCCGCAGCTGCATCACGCTCACCGCGCTCGTCGCGCTGAACAGG
>DASSBV010000049.1:0-3911 GCA_035698545.1 Gaiella sp.
CGCAGCACCACGCACCGCTACGTGGCGACGCTCGCGCGGCTCGGCTACCTCCGGCAGGACCCGCCGACCCGCAAGTACTCGCTCGGCGCGCGCGTGCTCGATCTCGGCTTCACCGCGATGAACTCGATGGAGCTTCGACAGGTCGCCACGCCGCACCTGAAGCGCCTGTGCGACGAGACGGGGCACACCGTCAACATGGCGATCCTCGACGGCGTCGACATCGTCTACGTCGACCGCCACCGCGCATCGCGGCGCAATCAGGACGCGATCGACCTCGATCTCCACGTGGGGTCGCGGCTGCCCGCGTACTGCACGTCGATGGGCAAGGTGCTGCTCGCCTACCTCCCCGCCGCCGAGCGCGACGAGGTGCTGAGCCGCATCGCGTTCGACCGCCGTGGGCCGAACACCCTCACCTCGCGAAATGCGCTCCTCGCCGAGCTCGAGCGCGTCCGCGCGGCGGGCATCGCCGTCAACAACGAGGAGCTCGCCTACGGGCTCCGGTCTGTTGCCGTCCCGGTCATGGCGGCGAGCGGCGAGGCGGTGGCGGCGGTCAACCTCGCCGCCCATCGAACGATGGCGTCACTCGACGATCTCGTCGCGCGAATCGGCCCGCTGATGCAGCGAGCGGCTGCCGAGATCTCGGCGCAGCTCGGCTACCGCTCCGCCCGGCCCGGCGTGGCACCCTCCATCCGCTGAGAGCGGCGGCGGAGAGCGGCGAGCCGGTCGAACAGGCCGAGGACGAACGGGATGACGCCCCGCCTCAGGAAGAGGAAGATCGCAATCACGAAGGCGCCGTAGTACGCCTCGCGCAGCTGGCCGCTGTCGGTCAGCGCGCGATCGAGGAAGCCGAACGCCGCCGCGCCGACGACCGGGCCGAGCAGTGTTCCGAGGCCGCCGAACGCCACGATGATCAGAACCTGCACGTCGACCTGGGCGAAGCCGTAGGTGACCGGGCTGATGAAGCCGAGGCTGTACGCGAAGAGCCCGCCGGTCAGGCCGATCATGGCCGACCCCACCACTGCCGCGTAGATCCGGTACCGCGCGACGTCGACCCCGGCTAGCTCGGCGGCGACCTCGTCGTCGCGGAGCGCCTTGAACGCCCAGCCGACATGCGAGAGCTGGAGCACACGGAAGACGATCAGCAGGCCGACCAGCAGGGCGACGAACAGGTAGTAGCCGCCGATGCGGTCGTCGGCGAGATCCGTGGCCGCTCCCTGGAGCACATAGCCCGTGTCGGCTCCCGTCAGGTCTCGCTGGCCGATGATGAAGTTCGTGAACGCGAGGGAGAACACGAGCGTGACGATCCCGGTGAAGATCACGTTCAGTGAGCGCCGGACGGCGATCCACGACAGGACGCCGCCCACGATCGCCGCGCTGACCGTCCCGATCGCGACGCCCACCGCGAGGGGAAGCGAGGCCTTGTCCGAGAGGATCGCCGTCGCGTAGCCGCCGACCCCCGCCAGGGCGCCCACGCAGAGGAAGAGCTGGTTCGTGCTCCCGAAGATGAGGTTGAAGCCGACCGCGTAGCACCCGAACACGAGCGCTTCGACGGCAAGCCCCGTCGTGTAGGGCGAGTCCTCGAACCAGAGCGGCGGCAGGACGACGAGGATTGCCGCCGCCACCGCGATCGGCAGCAGGGCGCGGGCGAGTGTCAGAAGGACGCGCGCCCTGCGCGGCCGCGTGTGGGGAGCTTCCGACACCGCACTACCGCCCGAGGAGCCCTCGCGGCCGGATCAGGATCGTGCCGGCCGCGGCGGCCAGCAGGACGATCGCGGTGATGTACTCGCCGATGTAGTGGGCGCTGACGTTGTCGACGATGCCCAGGAGCACGCCCGCGAGAAACGCCCCGGCGACGCTGCCGAGCCCGCCCACGACGGCGACGATCAACGCGAACGTCGTCAGGTCGAAACCCGCCGTGACGGTCAGCGGCGCGCTCATCGACCGCGTGACCGCGACCAGCCCCGCCAGGCCGCCGCTCAGCGCGAAGATCACGGTGCGCACGAGCGACGGGCTGATCCCGACGAGCCGCGCGCCGGTCTCGTCCTGGATCACCGAGCGGACCCCGCGCCCGAAGGTCGTGAGACCGAAGAAGAGCAGGAGGACACCGGCGACGCCGAGCGCGATCACCGAGGCCCAGACGCTCCCCGCGGCCATCGGGACGCCCGCGATCGAGATCGGGTCGCCGCCCACGAAGATGTACAGCGCGCCGGTCGGGTACTTCCAGTTGAGCAGCCCGACGATCACGAACGCCACGCCTAATGTCAACAGAAGCCCCAGCAGCGTCCTCTCCTCGCCCGTCTGGCGGTACACCGGGCGCATCAGCGTCAGGTCGAGGAGCACGCTGAGACCGGCGGCCGCGAGCATCCCGATCGCGGCCGCGACGAGCGTGGGCGCGCCCCGGTCCATCGCCTGCGAGACGACGATCGCGCCGAAGATCGCGATCTCCCCGTAGGCAAGGTTGAGGACGCCGCCGAGCCCGTAGACCAAGGTCAGCCCCACGCCGAGGAGACCGAACCCGAGCCCGAGCACGATCCCGTCGAGGATCACGGCCTTCATGCGCACCCCTGGCCGGCGTCGGAGGTCGACACAGGACGACTCACACGACCCCCAGGTACGCACGCCGCACCTCGGGGTTCGCCGTGAGCTCCTCGGGGCTGCCCTGGAGCCTGATGCGCCCGTTCTCGAGGACGTAGCCGCGGTCGGCCACCGAAAGGGCGAGCGGCACCTGCTGCTCGGCGATCAGCAACGTCAGCCCGGTCGCCTTGAGGCCCTCGAGCGCCGTGAACGCGGCGCGCGCGAGCTTCGGCGCGAGCCCGGTCGTCGGCTCGTCGAGCATCAGCACCTTCGGCCGCGACATGAGCGCACGCCCCACCGCGAGCATCTGCTGCTCGCCGCCCGAGAGCGTGCCCGCCCGCTGGCGTTGCCGTTCCTCCAGGCGGGGGAAGAGGCCGAAGACGAGCTCGAGGGCGCTGCGATCGGGCCTGCGGGGGTACGCGCCGAGCGCCAGGTTCGTCTTGACCGTCATGGCAGGGAAGAGGTGCCGCTCCGCCGGGACGTAGGCGATCCCGGCCTTCGCGACGCGATGTGCGGGGCGCCGAGTCAGGTCTCGTCCTTCGAGCCGCACCCGTCCGTCCATCGGCTTGAGCAGGCCGGCGATCGCCCGAAGGAGCGTCGACTTCCCGGCGCCGTTCGAGCCGACGATCGCGACCGCCTCGCCCGGGGAGACCTCGAAGTCGATGTCCGAGACGACCTTTTCACCGAGGTAGCCGGCCCCTAGCCCCCGCACCTCAAGCAGCATCGGCGGCCTGCCCGAGATAGGCGTCGATCACGGCCGGATGTCGCATCACGTCCTCGGGCACACCTTCGGTGAGGATCTCGCCGAAGTTGAGCACGATGGCCCGCTCGGCGAGCTGGATCACGGCGCTCATCACGTGCTCGACCCACACGATGGTCGTCCCGAGCTCGTCGCGAACCCGCCGGACGATCTCGACCGAGGCGGCGAGCTCCGTCTCGTTCAGGCCCGCCATCACCTCGTCGAGCAGGAGCAGCCGTGGCCTCCCCGCGAGCGCCTTCGCGAGCTCGAGAAACCGCTGCTGATGGAGGTTCAGGCTCTTGACCGGCTGCCTGGCGCGCGCCTCGAGCCCCACGAAGGTGAGCGCCTCGAGCGCCCGCCGCCTCGCCTCTCCCTCGCCCACGACTCCGCGACCGGCGCCGTACATCGCCCCGACGAGGGCGTTCTCCAGCACGGTCAGCGAGCCGAACGAAAGCGGCGTCTGCATGACCATCGCGATCCCCTTGCGGCGGACACGATGGCCGGCGAGATCGCCGACCGGATCGCCGTCGAGCCGGATGCTGCCCGACGTCGGACGGTCGAGCCCGCCGATCATCTTGAGCAGCGTGCTCTTGCCGGC
>DASSBV010000050.1:0-13155 GCA_035698545.1 Gaiella sp.
TACACGGTCGACGTCGCGCTGCCCGGGATGCTCTACGCACGCATCCTCCGCGCGCCGGTCTCACGTTGTCGCGTCACTGCGCTCGACCTCGCAGCGGCACGGCACACGCCCGGAGTGCGTGCAGTGCTCGGGCCGGACGGGCCGTTCACGATGGGCGGCGACCCGCCACTCACGGCGGAGCCGGGCTGGGCGGGGGAGCCCATCGCGGTCGTCGCCGCCGATACACCCGAGGCCGCCGAGGCCGGGCTGCTCGCTCTGGCGCTCGAGTTCGAGGAGCGTGCGCCGCTCCTGCTGGAAGAGGGCCTCGCGGAGCAGCGCTTCACGGAGGAGCCGCGCGAGGTCGTCCGCGGCGACCCCGACGGCGCGCTCGCCGGAGCCGACGTCCGCATCGAGCTCAGCTGCGAGACGCCTGCCCATGTCCAGAGCCCGCTCGAGCCGCACGCTGCGGTCGTCCACTGGCAGGACGACGGGCTGACCGCATGGGTCTCCACGCAGGGGATGTTCGACGCACGTCGCGAGCTCGCGCGTCGCTTCGATCTCGTGCCGGAACGGGTGCGCGTGATCTCCGAGTTCATCGGCGGCGGCTTTGGCGGGAAGCAGGGCGCGGGGGTCGAGGCCCTGCTCGCCGCGGAGCTCGCGCGCACCACCGGCCGGCCGGTCCGGCTCGCGCTGTCGCGGCACGAGGACCAGGTCGTCGGGGGCCGCCGCGCACGGACACGGCAGACGGTGACGCTCGGCGCACGCCGCGACGGGACGCTCGTCGGGGTCGAGCTGGCGGCAGTCGTCGAGATGGGCGCGGCCGGGTGGATCTTCCCGGTAGCCGAGCCGGCGCTGTCGCTCTACGCCTGCGAGAACGTCCGCGCGATGACGTTCCCGGTGCGGACGAGCATTCGTGCCCAGAACGCCTTCCGCGCACCCGGCGTGACCGAGGGCGTCACGGTCTTCGAGCAGGCAATGGACGAGCTGGCCGCGGCGCTCGAGATGGACCCGCTCGAGCTGCGCCGCCTGAACCACGTCGAGCAGGACCAAGGCTCGGGCCTCCCCTACTCGAGCAAGCGCCTGCTGGCCTGCTACGACCGGGCGGCCGAGCTCGGCGACTGGACCGAGCGCGATGCCCTGCGCGCGCCGCAGGCGGACGGGCTCCTCCGCGGCATGGGCTGCGCAACGCAGATCTGGTGGGGCGGCGGCGGCCCGCCCGCCCACGCGACGATCCGACTCGACGCCGACGGGCGGGCGCTCGTCACGACGGGCATCCAGGACATCGGCACCGGTACGCTCACCTCGGCGCGCATGGTCGCCGCGGAGGAGCTCGGGCTCCCCCTCGAGAACGTCGTCGCGCGGGGAGGCGACACGGGGCCCAACGTCTATGGCCCGGTCTCGGGCGGCTCGATGACGACCCCCGCAGTGATGCCGGCCGTGCGGAGCGCCGCCGGGAAGGTGCGTCGAACGCTGCTCTCCCTCGCCGCGGACGTGCTCGAGATCGCCCCCGACGACCTCACGGTGCTCGGTGGCCGGATCCGCTCCCGCGACGGGGCGCTCGACGTGGAGGTCGTCGAGGTCACGGGGAAGCTCGGGAACGCCACGATCGACGGGTCCGGCACACGCGGGCCGAACCCGGACGGGTTCCGCGTGAACACCTTCGGCTGCCAAATCGCTCAGGTCGCGGTCGACCCCGGCACGGGCGTCGTCCTCGTCGAGCGGATCGTCGCGGTGCACGACGTCGGGCGAATCGTGAACCCGCTCGCCGCGTCGAGCCAGCTGGAAGGCGGCGTGATCCAGGGGGTCGGCTACGCGCTCACAGAGGACCTGATCATCGACCCGACGACCGGAGTTCCGGTCAACGGCCATCTCGACGACTACAAGCTGCCGACGATCGCCGACGTGCCCGAGATCGTCTGGGACTTCGTCAACGTGCCTGACGAGAACCTGCCGAATCTCGGCTCGAAGGGCCTCGGTGAGCCGCCGATCGTCCCCACCGCCGCCGCGATCGCGAACGCATTTGCCCACGCGACCGGCCGCCGCGCCGCGGGCCTGCCGCTCACGCCGGCGCGTGTGCTGGAGACGCTCGCATGAGCACCTACGCGCGGCCCACGAGCCTCGACGACGCGCTCGCGCTCCTCTCCGAGGACGGCGGGGCGCCGTTCGGCGGTGGCACCGACCTCGCCGGCCAGGCCGACCGCGGGATTCGCATGCCTGCCATGCTCGTCGACCTGTGCGACGCCGGCCTCGGGACGATCGACGAGGCGAACGGTGGGATTCGAGTGGGCGCGACCGTCACACTCGCCGAGCTGGCCGCCTCGCCGCTCGTCGCGCCGTATGCGGCGGTCGCCCGTGCGGCGTCGCTCGCTGCCTCGCCACTGCTGCGGAACACCGGGACGGTCGGAGGCAACCTCTGCCAGCACACGAGGTGCTGGTACTACCGCGGCGAGGAGTGGCACTGCTGGCTCGGTGGAGGCGAGACGTGCTACGCGCAGATCGGCGACCACCGGCGGCACAACCTCGAGCCCGGCGATTGCATCTCCGCCCATCCGTCCGACCTCGCCCCAGCGCTCGCCGCAACAGCCGGCATCGTGGAGCTCCGCTCGGCGTCCGGTGCGCGGGAGCTGCCGCTCCTCGACCTCTACCGCACGCCGACTGCGGACAACCGGTCGCTGTTGACCCTCGAAGCCGGTGAGCTGGTCGTCGCCGTGCGTCTTCCCGCCGCGCCGGACGCGTCCGCGTACGAGCGCCTGGGAGAGCGCGCCGCGTTTTCGTTCCCGCTCGTCTCGGTCGCTGCCTCTCGACGTGGCTCCGAGACGCAGCTCGTCGCTGGGGGCGTGGCGAACATCCCGCGCGCTCTCGACCCGGACGACCCGCTCGCCGGGCTGCCGGGGAACCCGCAGACCGGCTGGAAGCGCCGCGCGCTCGAGACGCTCGTCGAGCGGGCCATCGCCGCGCTCGCATAGCACGTGGACGCCACTGCGGAGGGATTCGTCCTGGCCGCCACCGCCCGGCAGCGGACGCGCGCGGAGACGATGCTCTCTGAGCGTCCCGAGATCGCCGACGACCCGTGGGTCGGTCTAGTACTCGGAAGAGCGTGGGCCGGTGATCCGAACGCGCCGGGCGGCCCGCGCGAGTGGGCCCCTCTGCTCTATGTCTGCCACTCGTGCTTCCCGTCGGCGTCGCTCGCTCACGAGCTCCTCGGGCGCGGCGCCGACCCGAACGCGAGCTTCGAGAACGAGTGCGGCTCGATGTCGGCGCTCTACGGCGCGGCCGGCGTCGCCCACGATCCGGAGCTGACGCGCCTGCTGCTCGAGGCGGGAGCGAACCCGAACGACGGCGAGTCGCTCTACCACTCGACAGAGTCCGCCAGCACGGCCTGCCTCGAGCTCCTGCTCGCCCACGACGCGGAGACGTGCGGGACGAACGCACTGGCGCACGCCCTCGACGATGACCGGCTCGAGCACGTGCGAATGCTCCTCGAGGCGGGCGCGGATCCCAACGAGCACGCCCATGTCGCACACGCGGTGCGACGGGGGCGCGGACCGCAGTTCGTCAGCCTGCTGGCCGAGCACGGCGCCGACCTCGACCGTCCCGGAGGTGAGACGTGGCGCGGAAACGTACCGCTGCGGACGCCGTACCAGCACGCCAGGCTTCGTGGACGCGACGATGTTGCCGAGAAGCTCGCGAAGCTCGGCGCCTCGACCGCGGTCGATCCCGCGGATGCGGCGGCGGAGTCCCTTGCACGAGGTCAGCGACCGACGACGCCGCTCCCGGAGATCTTCGACGTCGACCAGCAGGAGGTGATCGTGCTCACCGCGCTCGGCGGGCACCTCGACGCCGTCGTGGACGCGGTCGGGCCCGGGTTTCGCGGCGTGGTCGGGGGCTCGCCGGAGGGCGCCCTCGTCGAACATGCCGCCTGGGTCGGCGACGCCGCGCTGGTCGAGAGGCTCCTCGGGCTCGGCGTCGAGCCGGGATCGGCGCTCGGCTGGGCCGCCCACGGCTCCCGGAACCACGGTGCGCCGGGGGACTACGTCGCGGTAGCGGAACTGCTCGTCGCCGCGGGCAGCGCGGTCGAGCCGCGCCTCCTCGACGACGCCGAGGGCCCGCTCTACGCTTGGCTGGAGGAGCGCCTGCGGTAACGACCCGGTCGGACAACGCTTGTGGTGATTCACCACAAGCGTTGTCCACCTTTCGCCCTACGCGGCGTTGGTCACCGAGAGGACGCTCGCGAGGTGGACGAGCCGCAGCGCACCGCGCTGCGCGCGGCGCTGCGCGGTCTCGTCCTCGACCTGCGACGCGAGGTCCCAGAGGTCGCGGGTCACGAGCAGCACCTCGCGCAGCTGGTCGGTCTCGAGGCGATGGCCGTTCGAGCGCTCGTCGCACGCGTTGAGCGCGAGCCCGATCACGCCGTACGTGTCCGACGTGTGCCGGAGCCAGAGCATCGCCGAGGCCATCGTGAGGTACTGGTTGATGCGCAGGAACGTGACGGGATGCGACAGCTGCGTCGCCCCGCGGGGGGTCGTGGGCTCGATCGGATCGAGCCCTTCTGCGATCCGGGTGGCCGTGTCGTGGAACACCGCCCGCAGCTCGCGCTCGTCGAGCCCCGAGGCGCGCGCGGTACGGGCGGCCATCAGCAGCGAGTTCGGCTGCCGGCCGTAGGGATAGTCGGAGGCGTAGACGACCTGCTCGGGAGGGACGAGCCGATACAGGTCGAGCAGGTCGAGCGGGCTCCAGACGGACGTGTCGAAGAAGACCCCGGCTCGACCGGCGAAGTTCTCCGCCATGGCGGCGAGGTCGACGATCCCCGCGTGCGCGACGATCAGGGCCGGCGGGCAGTGGCGGTCGAGCAGGCGCGCGAGCGAGTCCGCGATCGGCGGGAGGCCGCGACCGCCGTGGATGAGGATCGGCACCCGTCGCTCGGCAGCCAGCTCGAACACCGGCTCGAGCCGTGGGTCGTCGGGCAGGAAGCGCTGCGCCCTGGGGTGCAACTTGATCCCGCGGGCGCCGAGGTCGAGGCACCGCGTCGCTTCCTCGATGGGCCCGTCGTCGAGGTCGAGTCGGACGAACGGGAGCAACTCCTCCGGGGCCGCGGCGGCGTGGGCGAGGGAGCGGTCGTTGGCGGCGGTGAAGGCCGGCCTGCGGTCGGGCTCGTCCAGGCAGAACACGAACGAACGAGCAATCCCGTAGGCCCGCTGGATCTGGAGGAGCTCGTCGCGGTCGCCCACCATCCCGTCGATGTCGTTGCCCAGGTGGGTGTGGGCGTCGAAGATCGCCGTGTTGCCGGGCAGCTCGGCGAGCGCGAGGCTCGCGTACCGCTCGAGCAGCTCGTTCGCACGGTCGATCGGGTCCACGAGAGATGAGTGTATGGACGGTCAGTCCGCCAGCGTGGCGAGGACGCGCTCGACGAACGCCGGCTCCGGCACCGACCCCGCCCAGGCGTAGCGGTCGTCGACGACGATCGCGGGCACCGCGTGCACGCCGTGGCGGTCGGCGTCGACCGCGAACTCCGATGCCTCGATGCCGCTCGCGTGGATGTGCGGCGAGGCAAGTGCCAGCTTGTACGCCAGCAGCACGGCCGGCGGGCAATGCGGTCAGGTCGGGGTGACGTAGACGTCGATCGCGATGTCGCGCTCGAGCCCTGCGAGACGCTCGCGCGACTCCTTCGTCAACGACGGCTCGAGACGGCCCGCCTCGACGATGCCGTGCACGAGCGTCGTCAGCTCGTAGCCGAGCGGCATCCCGAGGTAGCGAAGGCCGGGGCCGATTGTCGTCCGGGGCCAGGGGCCGGGCTCGTCGTGCTCGACGATCTCGAGCGTCACCCGCTCGGACAGCGAGCAGACGTCCTCGAGCACCGCACGCGCCTGCGCGCCGGTGTCGAGCTCGCGCCCGCCGGGCGCAAGGAGCGTCACCGGCACGGCCGTCGGGCCGAGCTCGAGCGTCACGGCAACGTCTTGCTCGAGCGACGAGAGAACCGACTCGACGGCGTCGCACTCCCGCTCGCCGAGGACGTTCACGGCCTGTGGGCTTCGACCTTCGCGCGCAGGTACTCGAGGTAGGGCAAGGCGTCGATCTCCGGCGACCCGGTGAGCCGCTCGATCGTCTTCTTCGGCGTCAGCTTCCGGCCGAGCGAGTAGAGGTTGTCGCGCAGCCAGTCGGACAGCGGCCGGAGGTCGCCGGCCGCGAGCTGCGCGTCGAGGTCGGGGAGGGCGCGGCGCACGACCGCCCAGATCTGGAGGGAGATCACGTTCCCCAGCGCGTACGTGGGGAAGTAGCCGAACCCACCACCGGACCAGTGGACGTCCTGGAGCACGCCATGTGCGTCGTCGGGCACGTCGACCCCGAGGAACTCTTTCATCCGTGTCTTCCAGACCTCGGGTAGGTCGTCGAGCGAGACCTTCTCCTCGAGCAGCTCCTGCTCGAGCTCGAAGCGCAGGATGATGTGAAGGCTGTAGGTCGTCTCGTCCGCATCGACGCGGATCAGACCGGGCTCGGCGCGGTTGATCGCGCGTACGAACGTGTCGAGCTCGACACTTCCGAGCGGCGGAAAGGTCTCCTGGAGCGCGCCGTACCAGTGCTCCCAGAACGGCCGGCTCCGCCCGACGAGGTTTTCCCAGGTGCGTGATTGCGACTCGTTGAGCCCCAACGAGGGCGCTCCACCGAGCGGGGAGCGGAGCAGCGAGTCGGCGATGCCGTGCGCGTAGAGCCCGTGCCCCGCCTCGTGGAGCGTCGACCAGACGGACTCCAGGTTGTCAGGGTGGTAGCGGGTCGTCAGTCGGACGTCGCGGTTCGAGAACGACGTGCAGAAGGGATGCGCAGTCGGGTCGAGCCGCCACGAGCCGTGGTCGAACCCGAGCGTGTCGAGCACGCGCTCCGCGAACGCGCGCTGGTCGTCGGGCGGGAACTCCCCCTTCAGGAACGACGCCTCGATCTCCGGCGCGGCCGCGACGAGATCGGTGAGCGCCGGCCGGAGCACGGAGAACACGTCGCGCACCTCGCTCGTCAGCATTCCGGGCTCGTAGTCGTCGAGCAGCGGCGTGTAGGGACTGTCCGTCCATTCGAAGCACTCGACGTAGCGGCGCTTCAGCGCGAGGTTGCGTTCGAGATAGGGACGGAACGAGGCGTAGTCGTCGTCCCGTCGCGCCTCGACCCAGGCCTGGTGGCCGCGCGCTCCCTCCCGGGTCATCTCCTCGCGCAGCTCCGCGGGAACGCGGCGCGCCTTCTCCCAGTCGCGGCGCGTGACGCGCACGAGGCTCGCGTCGTCGGAGTCGAACTCGAGCGACGCGACCTGCGGCTCCGCGTCGTCGAGGAGCCGCCCGATCTCGTCGTCGACGAACCGCTCGTGTGCGAGCCGGCCGAGGGTCGCGAGCTGGTCGGCGCGGGCTTCCGTGCCGAGCGGCGGCATCGTGACGCGCTGGTCCCAACCGAGCACACCCGCGGCGCGCGAGAGGTCGGAGACCTCCGCCAGCCTCCGCCTGAGCTCGACGAGCGCGGTCGTCATCGCGTCCACCCTACCCACGCGCCTCCGGCCGACCCGCCGATAGGCTCGACCCATGGATCTCCTGATCTTCGGCGACACCGACCGCTGCCCCGAGCTGCGGCACGAGCTGCCACTCCACGTCGGCGACCCGTTCCTCTACGCGGAGACCGGCGGCCGGAGGATCGCGGTCGTGTGGAGCATCGAGGGAGACCGGATCGCGGTCGTCGAGCCGTCGGTGGAGATCGTCCCGTCCGAGACGATCTCGGTGGACGATCTGATCGAGGCAGGTGTCGACGTCTACGAGATCGACGCGACCCACGCGGTGCGCTCCGTCAAGTCGCTCGGGATCACGCGTGCGCGCGTGCCCGGCGCGTTCCCGCTCGAAGTCGCGGACGCCCTGCGCGCCGCGGGTATCGAGCTGGTCGTCGATCAGGGGTTCTTCGACCTCCGGCGCCGCCGGAAGACGCCGTCCGAGCTCGAGGGCATCCGCCGGGCGACGAGGGCGGGCGAGGCGGGCGTGCGCGCAATCGCAGAGCTGCTCGCACGATCCGAGCCAGGCGAGGGCGGACGCACGGTCGACGGAGAGCCGCTCACCTCGGAGTTCCTGCGTGCCGCCGCAGACGCTGCCTTCGCGGAGCTCGGCTGCCGCGGCGACGACGCGATCGTCGCGCACGGAGCGCAGGCCGCGGACGGCCACCACCAGGGCTCGGGGCGCCTCGCGAACAACGACGTGATCGTCTGCGACCTGTTTCCACAAGACCTCGAGAGCACATGCTTCTCGGACATGACCCGGACGTTCTCCGTAGGAACGCCCGATCCCGAGCTCGTGACCTGGCACGAGCACACGCGCGAGGTGCTCGACGTCGTTCGGGCGCTGGTCCGGCCGGGCGCTCACGGCGCGGAGCTCTGGCGCGAGGTCTGCCGCTTCTACGAGGGCCTCGGCTACCCGACGGGCCTCTCGAGGCCGAAGGGCACGGTCCTCCGGGAGGGCTTCAACCACGCGCTCGGGCACGGCGTCGGCCTGGACGTGCACGAGGCGCCGGGGCTCTCGAGGAAAGGCCACGAGCTCGTGGCGGGGGACGTGATCACCCTCGAGCCCGGCCTGTACCGCCACGGGTTCGGCGGCGTGCGCCTCGAGGACCTGGTCCTCGTCACGGAGGACGGCTGCGAGACCCTGAACGACCTCCCGTACGACCTCGATCCGTCGCGGAGCGTGGTAGAAACGGCCCGATGAGCGATCGGGCGATCGAGACCCTGCTCGACGAGGAGCGCCGCTTCCCGCCGAGCCCGGCGTTCGCGGCCCAGGCGATCGCGCAGCCGGAGATCTACGACGTCGACCCCGACACGTTCTGGGAGCGCGAGGGACGCGAGCGCGTGAGCTGGTTCGAGGGGTTCGCGTCGCTCTCGGAGTGGAATCTGCCGTACGCGAAGTGGTATCTCAGCGGGAAGCTGAACGCCGCGTACAACTGCGTCGACCGGCATGTCGAGGCCGGGCTGGGCGAGCGCGTCGCGTACCACTGGGAGGGAGAGCCGGGCGACGTTCGGACGATCACGTACGCCGACCTTCAGCGCGAGGTCGTGCGGATGGCGAACGCGCTGCGCGAGGTGGGCGTCGGGAAGGGCACCGCGGTCGCGATCTACATGGGGATGGTCCCGGAGCTGCCGGTCGCGATGTTGGCGTGCGCACGGTTGGGGGCGCCGCACACGGTCGTGTTCGGCGGGTTCTCGGCCGACTCGCTCTCGGGCCGGATGGTCGACATGGGCTGCGAGGTGCTGGTCACGCAGGACGAGGCGTGGCGGCGCGGCAAGCCGGTTCCGTTGAAGCAGATCGCCGACGAGGCGATGGCCGATGCGCCGAAGGTCCGCTCCTGTCTCGTGCTGCGGCGAACGGGCAACGTGGTGCCGATGACGGAGGGGCGCGACGTCTGGCTCCACGAGCTCGACGTGTCCGACGACGCGGCCACGTGCCCGTGCGAGCCGATGGACAGCGAGGACCTGCTGTTCCTCATGTACACGTCCGGGACCACGGCGAAGCCGAAGGGGATCGTGCACACGACCGCGGGGTACCTGGTCGGGTGTGCGGCCACCCACCGCTACGTCTTCGACCTGAAGCCCGAGACGGACGTGTACTGGTGCGCGGCCGACGTCGGCTGGATCACCGGCCACAGCTACATCGTCTACGGGCCGCTCTGCAACGGGACGACGTCCGTGCTCTACGAGGGGACGCCGGACTTCCCCGACCACGAGCGCTGGTGGTCGATCGTCGAGCGCTACGGCGTCACGATCCTCTACACCGCGCCCACCGCGATCCGCGCCCACATGAAATGGGGTCCCGAGCACGCGGACAAGCACGACCTCACCTCGCTGCGCCTCCTCGGGAGCGTCGGCGAGCCGATCAACCCCGAAGCCTGGATCTGGTACCACGAGCACGTCGGCGGCGGCCGCTGCCCGGTCGTCGACACCTGGTGGCAGACCGAGACCGGGATGATCATGATCACGCCGCTCCCGGGGATCACGACGACGAAGCCTGGCTCGGCCACCAAGCCGTTCCCCGGGGTGGCGGCGGGGGTTGTGAACGAACGGGGCGAGAAGGTCGAGCAGGGCGGGGGCTACCTCGTCCTCGAGCGGCCCTGGCCCGCGATGACCCGGGGGATCTTCGGCGACGAGGCGCGCTTTCGCGCGACGTACTGGGAGCGCTTCCCCGGGCTGTACTTCGCAGGCGACGGCGCCCGTGTCGACGAGGACGGCGACTTCTGGCTGCTCGGCCGCGTCGACGACGTGATGAACGTCTCGGGCCACCGGATCTCGACGATCGAGGTCGAGTCGGCGCTCGTCGACCATCCTCGCGTTGCCGAGGCGGCCGTCTGCGGCCGAGCCGACGCCGTCACGGGGCAGGCGATCGTGGCCTACGTCACGCTGAAAGGCGCCGACGACGGCTCCGTGGAGATGCTCGACGAGCTCCGCAACCACGTCGCCACGAAGATCGGTGCGATCGCGAAGCCCGCCAACATCGTCTTCACGCCCGAGCTGCCGAAGACCCGCTCCGGGAAGATCATGCGCCGCCTGCTCCGCGACGTCGCAGAGCATCGCGCCCTCGGCGACACGACGACGCTTGCCGACCCAGCGGTGGTCGAGGAGATCGCCGAGCGAGCCTCGTCGGCTCCCGCCGACGAGGCCTAACCAAGAACGGCCGCCGCGAGGCCCCGCGCCGCGGGCGACCGCTGACCGGAGCCCCGGGTCACCAGCGCCTCTCCCTGAGCGGGCGAGCATCGGCGATGTGCCCGCGACCGTGCTCGAGCCGCAGCCGTCCCTCGGACACAGTGAGTCCGGTGGGGAACAGGTGTTCCGTCCGATGTGGTTGGTAGCCTAGTTCTCGGATATGGCAACGGATCACACATCGGTGCTGGCGCAGGCGGAGGAGCGCTGGCGGGAGCAGATGCGTCGCGAGGATGAGCTCGCGGCGTTGTCGGCGCACCTGGCGGCCGCGACGGCGCGCTGGGTGGAGCTTGCGTGGGAGTTCTTCGAGGATGTCGACAGCGACGATCCAGCCGGGTTTCTCGCCTATCGCTTTGGGGTCACGCGGCGTGAGGCGTGCGAGTATCTGCGTGTTGCCGAGGCGCTTCGGGAGCTGCCGGAGACCAGGGCGGCGTTTGCGCGTGGCGAGCTGTCGTTTTCGAAGGTGCGCGCCTTGACGCGGGTCGCGACCGCCTCGTCAGAGGAGGGTTTGCTCGAGCTGGCGGGGGCGCTGACGGCTTCGCAGCTGGAGCGGGCGCTTCGGGTCTATCGGCGGGTCGCGGCGGCCGAGGCGCGCGAGACGCACGAGCTCGAGTTCGTGAACTGGTTTTTCGAGGACGACGGGTCGCTGTATCTGCGCGCCCGTCTTGCTGCGGAGGACGGCACGCTGTTGGTCAAGGCGCTGGAAGCGGCACGCGAGCGGATCGTGGCGCATCGGCGCGAGGAGCGGGCCACGGCGCGCGAGGCGGAAGCGAGCGCCGCAAGCGAGGGCGAGGCGTCGGTCGCGCTTGCCACCCCGCCTCCCCGCTCGGTGGGGGTGGAGGCCATGCTGGAGCTTGCGGAGACGTCGCTCGCCGCATCCGAGCAGGAGCGGGTCGAGCGCACGCGGCTGATCGTGCATGTCGACGCTGCCGCGCTCTCCTCCGACCGGCATGGCCGCTCCGAGCTCGAAGACGGCCCCGTGATCTCGCCCGAGACGGCACGGCGGTTGGGCTGCGACGCGGAGCTCGTCGCACAGGTGGAGCGTGATGGCCTGCCGCTGAGCGCCGGCCGTCGGCGGCGGACGGTGCCACCCGCGCTCCGTCGTCTGCTCGAGGCGCGCGACGGGGAAACGTGTTGCTTCCCCGGCTGTGAGCGCCGTCGGCACTTGCAGGCACACCACCTTCGCCACTGGGCGCATGGTGGTGAGACGAGCCTCGCCAACCTCGTCCTGCTCTGCTTCCATCACCACCGGTTCGTGCACGAGGGCGGCTACACGATCGAGGACGACCCCGCCGGCAGTGTTCGGTTCCGAAACCGCCACGGCGTGCTCTCCCCGAACATGCCACCCAGACCGCCGCCCGGAAGCCTGGAGGCGCTTCTCGCCGAGAACGACCGGTCGGGGCTCACGATCGGCCCGAAGACGAACCGGAACGGCGGCTCCAGCCCATTCGACCTCGGCTACGCGGTCTCCGCTATCTCGAGCGTGATCGCGGAGCGCGGAGCGGCAGCGTAGGGGCGTCACGCGAGCCTGCGCCGCTCGTCGTCGACCGACACGATCGGCTCGCGTACGGATCCTCCCCTATGCGAGCGCGCGGACGAACGCCGCGATGGCACGGTCGACATCGGCCTCGGTGGTCCGCCAGGACGAGACCGAGAGCCGGATGGCAGCGCGTCCGTCCCATTCGGTGCCGCTCATCCACGCCTCCCCGCTCGCCTGCACGGCGGCGAGCGCGCTCGAGGTCGCCTCGTCGTCCGCGAAGCGGAACAGCACCTGGTTCAGCACGACGTCGTTCAGCACCTCGCAGCCGGGTAGCTCGGCGATCCCGGCGGCGAACTGCCGCGCGCGGGCGCACGAGCGCTCCACGAGCTCCGCGACGCCGGAGCGCCCGAGCTGTCGGATCGCCGCGTAGACCGGCACGGCCCGCGCGCGCCGAGAGTGCTCGGGCGTCCAGTCGATCGGCTCGCGGATCGCATCGGGGTCGCGCACGTAGTACGCGGCCTGCGCGGTCATCGCCTCGCGGTGGGGATCGGGATGGGCGCAGAACGCGATCCCGCAGTCATACGGAACGTTGAGCCATTTATGAGCATCCGTCGCCCAGCTGTCTGCGCGCTCGGAGCCGGCGAGCAGGTGTCGGAGCGACGGCGCCGCCGCCGCCCACAGGCCGAACGCTCCGTCGAGGTGGAGCCACGCGCCGGTCCCCTCGACCGCGTCGGCGATCGCGTTCAGGTCGTCGAACACGCCCGTGTTGACCTCGCCCGCCTGCGCGCAGACGATCGTGGGGCCGTCGGTCTCCGCGAGCGCGTCGGCGAGCGCCGCAGGGTCGAGCCTGCCGTCAGGGAGGGAATCGAGCACCCGGATCTGCGAGCGCCCGATGCCGAGGTAGCGCAGGGCCCGGTCGATCGTCGAATGGCGTTTCGAGCCGACGAGCACCGTGATCGGCGGAGAGCCGGCGAGCCCGTGCTCGGCGACGTCCCAGTCC
>DASSBV010000051.1:0-3231 GCA_035698545.1 Gaiella sp.
GGCATCTCGGCGAGGATCGTCAGGCCGGTGCGGACGACGGGGTCGAGTCCGCGGTACAGCTCTTCGGCGTAGAAGTCGAACAGCGATTCCGGCAGCTCGGCCTCGGGGATGCCGGCGTCGGGCGTCATCGCCGCCAGGCCGATCACGGTGGGCCAGCCGGCGGTGAGCGCCACAATCCCCGCGGCGAGGCCGTCATGGGCACCGTCCAGAACGTCGACGGCCTCGTCCTCGGTCAGCGCGAGCGCTGCGTCGGACACCTCCAACACCCGGCCGGCGAGGATGTCGCGCGGCGCGACCCACGACGGCCTGACGGTGCCGGCGATCAGCAACTGGACGGGTGACCCGGAGACGACGGTGTCGACGAACAACTCCGAGGCGCGGGATGCGGCGAGATGCTCGTATTCGTCCACGGCGATCCACCCGTGCGCGGGCCATGTCTCGAGATCCTCCGCCAGCATCTCGGCGAGGAGCACGGCCTCCCTCTCGGGGTCGTCGGTCACCGCGAGGCGCTGCAACAGCCGCCGGCCCGCGCCCGGGAGGACGACATCGGCGGCCGCCACGAGCGCGCGGGCCACGACGGTGACGTCGGCTGCGGAGCGACGGGCCCGGAACCACGAGACGTGCCGGTCGGACGACTCCGCCCACTCCTCGGCGAGCGTCGTCTTGCCGTAGCCGGACGCCGCGACGAGCAACCTGACCCGTGCGTTCGACCGGTCGAGCGCCCTCGTCAGTCGCGGGCGCTCGATGATCCGGCGTGGACGAATCCTCGGCTTGCGTGGCTCGCCTGCCATCGGGATGGGTCGTGAGCGTAATCCATCCGAATCGTCTGGTGAATGAACGCCCGCGGCCGGCGTGGGCGGGCCGCGGGCGTCCTGCCGTCAGCGGCTCCGTCGGGGGCGGAGCCTGACGAGGGCGGGGACGTACGGGTCCTCACCGGTCAGCAGGCGGTACGCGGCGGGGATCTGCCTTCGCCGCGCGACGCCCAGCTTCACCCGGAGCACGTCGCTGTGTGCCTTGGCGGTACGCGATGAGATCCCGAGGGATTGCCCCACCTCGTCGTTCGAGCACCCGGCCGCGATCAGCGCGATGACCTCGCGCTGGCGGTCGGTCAACGGCGCGTCGGGAGCGGTGATCGTCCTCGTCATGGGGAGGATTCTCCTGTCCCTCGGTCGAGGGATCCATTCGTCCCCAGGCGTAACCCGGGGCGTAACCGTCTCAGTCGCCGACGCGCTCCAGCGACCGCGCCTTCGCGGCCGTGTACTCCTCTTCCGTGAGCAGGTCGTCGGCGCGGAGCCGCGCGAGGCGCTCGAGCTCCTCCACGTCGCTTGGGCCCGCGGGTGCCTGCCGCCAGGGAATCGACGGCCTCGGAATGGAGATCCCAGTTGTGGGACCCTCTTCTGCCAGCTCCACCGCCACCTGACGACGCGTGATCTCGAACCCGAGCGCCGCGAGGACGACGAGGATCCCGGCGGTCAGGAATCGCTGGAGCGGCAACGCCCACACCACGAGCAGGAGAACGGCAGCGAACACCGCCCAGGCCAGCGCCGGCCGCGCGAGCCAGGGGCCGATCGTGTGGCGAATGCGCGTCGCACGAGCACCCCGGCCGGTCACCCACGCTCCGAGAGCGACGATCACGCCGACGACCACTACGACCCACGCGCCCTCCGCCAGACCGTCGGAGAGGATCTCCCAGAAGGCGGAGACTGCGGGACGCACTGAGTCCGACTGGGTCAGGTTGTCGACGAGATACGAGCCGGCCAGGCGGCGGATCACGAGCAGCGCGATGCCCGCGACGATCAGCCCGATCCCGATCGCGCGTACCTCCCGGCGCCGTCGGCCCGGCACGAGCCAGAGCGCAATGGCCCAACAGAGGATCGCGGGAATCCAGATCCAGTTCGCGACGACCTTGAGCCCCTGCGTCACCGTCTGCACGGTCTCGAGGTTGTCGGCCCGGAGCAGCGTGATCTGCGCCGCGTTCGGCGGAAGCTGTTGATCGAGGTTGCCGAGAAAGCCGAAGCGGTCGCCGAGCCGCACGACGAGGGGCCGCAGATCGAGGACGACGTTGCCGTTGGTCGTCTGGAGCCGCGGCGTGTCGTCCTCCAGCACGCGCCGCACCTGTTCCTGGGCGAGCGACGACGCGTCGACGAACAGCGACTGGACGCGCGGCCGCGCGAGCAGCTCTTGCGCACCGCGGTCGATCGCCTCGCGCCCGAGCCCGGCCAGCGGGGCCGCAAGCGGCTGGAGGTTCTCCGGCAGCCGCTGCTGGAGCACTCCGGCGACGTCGACGTTCGCATAGAGCTGGTCGACCATGGCCGCCGCGACCTGGTTGCGGATGTCCTCGTTCGCGATCAGCTGCTGCGACGTGCTGCGGAACGCGTCCCGGTCGAGGGCCTCGCGCCTGACGAAGTTCGCCAGGAGGCTGACCAGGACGAGCACGACGCCGAGAACGACGAGCGCTCGCGCGGCGATGATTCGCCGGCGGCTCACGCCGGCGGTTGGCGGAGGGACCGGGGTAACTGCCGGCTCGTCGGTCGTGCTCATGTGACGGATTCTCCTTCGGTCGCTGACTCCGTTGCCAACCGGAATTGCGTCGCCTCCATGCGAAAGTCGCCGTTGTCTCCGCTACCGGGACCGTTGAGCTCCGCGCGCCATTGGCGGAGAAGCGCATTCACCGAGGCCGCCCCGACAAGCGGCTCCTCGGGCATCGTCAGGCCGGCCGGATGGAGGATGAACGGCTCCGTCTGCGGCCCGCCGAGCCCTCCGTGGAACGAGATGAGCTCCTCGAACGCGCAGCCCTCGTCGAGGTCGGGGTCGTAGAACGAGCCGACCATGACGTCCGCGACGTGGGGGAACGAGTCGGTGCGGAGCAGGTGCTTCGGCGCGTTCGGCGAGAAGTGCGCCAGCGGATCGTCTCCCTCCACCTCTCCGTCGTCGAGCAGATGCCTCCCGCCCGGGCCGATGGCCAACGCGCCGTGCGCCGCGGAGCGCACGAGCAGCCAGCCGACGTGCGGATGCGAGGCGAGCGTCGTGACGAGGCGCGGATGGCGCTGCTCGATCTCCTCGAGCGTCATCCGGCGCGGCTCGTCCATTAGGTAGACGAGACCGAGGTTTCCCGAGGCGAGCACGACGACGTCCTCTCCCGAGACGTCGTTCTTCGCGCGCTTCTCCTTCGGGGCGCGCCCGGTGGCCTCGCCGATCGCGTGGCCGACCGTGCGGTCGTTCTCGTCGCCG
>DASSBV010000052.1:0-4193 GCA_035698545.1 Gaiella sp.
CCGGCGACGAGCGCGGCGAGGTCGAGCGTGTAGATCTGCTTGTTCTTCAGGAGCTCGGGCACCTGGTTCGAGGCGATCCGGGCGGCGAGACCCTCGACGACGGCCGTCTTGCCGACGCCGGGCTCGCCGATCAGCACCGGGTTGTTCTTCTGGCGGCGCGAGAGGATCTGCATCACACGCTCGATCTCGAGCTGGCGGCCGACGACGGGGTCGAGCTTGCCCTCGGTCGCCTGCTTCGTGAGGTTGCGCCCGAACTGGTCGAGGAGCTTCGAGTTCTTCGCCTTCTCGCCCTGGCCGGCCGCGCCGGCCTGGCCGGACTGGCGACGACCCGGCCCCGACAGCATGCGGATGATCTCGTTGCGGATCTTCTCCGCGTCCGCGTCGAAGTCGAGCAGGATGCGCGCCGCGACGCCTTCGTTCTCGCGCACGAGCCCGAGCAGGATGTGCTCGGTGCCGATGTAGTTGTGGCCGAGCGAGAGCGCCTCGCGCAGCGCGAGCTCCAGCACCTTCTTCGCGCGCGGCGTGAACGGGATCTGGCCGGTCGTGACCTCGTCGCCCTGGCCGACGATGTGCGCGACCTGCGCGCGCACCTCTTCCACAGTGATGTCGAGCTGCTCGAGGACGCGGGCGGCGAGCCCTTCCTCCTCGCGGAGCAGGCCGAGCAGGATGTGCTCGGTGCCGATGTAGTTGTGCTTCAGGGCACGTGCTTCGTCCTGGGCGAGGACGACGACTTGCCTGGCCCGCTCTGTGAAGCGCTCGAACACGGTTGCCTCGACCCCTCCTTTCCCGTGAACCGGAGCCTACGGGTGCCGCGAGCTCCGGGTCGAAGGCACTACTGATCGTACCGCACGCCTCCCACGTCGCCGACCGCCCAGGTTTCGCCACCGGCAATCATCTAGCCTTCGCGCGCGATGCGGATCCTGCTCACCGGCTCGTCGGGCCAGATCGGCACGAACCTCGCGCTGCGGCTGCTGGAGGACGGCCACGAGGTGTTCGGCATCGACAAGCGGCTCAACACCTGGACGGACGCGTTCCCGTATCTGCTCCAGGACCTCGCGGGTCACTACGCGCCGTTCCCCGGTGGCATCAACGGCGTCGAGTACCCCGAGGCAGACCTCGTCGTGCACCTCGCCGCGCACGCGAAGGTCCACCAGCTCGTCCGGGAGCCGCATCGCGCGCTCGAGAACGCGATGATGACCTTCAACGTCCTCGAGTACGCCCGCCAGGCGAGGCTGCCGATCGTGTTCTCGTCGAGCCGTGAGGTGTACGGCGACGTCCACCGATTCGAGGGGTACAGCGAGCAGGTCGCGGACTTTGCATACACGGAGAGCACGTACTCGGCGTCGAAGATCGCCGGCGAGGCCTTCATCTACTCGTACGCGCGCTGCTACGGGCTCCCGTATCTCGTGTTCAGGTTCTCGAACGTCTACGGGCGCTTCGACAACGACCTGCGCCGGATGGTGCGAGTGATCCCGCTCTTCATCCATTCCATGCTCCGCGGCGAGCCGATCACGATCTACGGCGGTCGTGACAAGACGCTCGATTTCACCTACGTCGACGACTGCGTCGACGGCATCGTCCGCGGGATCGAGGCGCTCGCGGAGGGTCGGGTGGCCAACCAGACGGTCAACCTGGCCTACGGAGAAGGAAACACGCTCGTCCGCTGCGCGGAGCTGATCGCGGCCGAGCTCGGGGTCGACCCCGACATGACGCTCGCGCCCTCCCTCCTCGGCGAAGTGACGCACTACGTCGCCGATCTGTCGAAAGCGAGGGCTCTGCTCGGCTACCAGCCCCGCGTCCCGCTCGACGAGGGCATCGCACGCTCTGTCGCCTGGTTCCGCGAGCACCGTGGGGCGCACCCGGAGGAGGATGTTCCGGTCGTCGCCGACCACGAGCGCGCGGTCGACGTGGGCGAGGGCTGGAAGTCTCCCGCGACGGCCTGACCGGCAAGCCTCTAGCTCAGCTGAAGTCGAAGACCTGGGCGCGCGGCGGCGCCGAGACCGAGACCGGCACGTCGTAGGCGCGGAACGTCATCGTCATCGAGCTCTTCGCGCGGACGCCCTGCTGCACGAACGGGATCGCAAAGCCGACGCGGCTGATCCGGCCGTCGCTCCCAACCCACACGTCCTCGGTCAGGCGCGGGAGGCGGACGCCCGTGCGCTCGATCGCGCGGAGCTGCTTCGCGAAGGCAGGAACCTCTTTCGCCGCGCGCTTCGTGTCGATCACGGCCCGGTACTGCGTGGCCGGCCTGCCCGCCACCGTGGCCTTCCCCACCCGCTTCGTGGAGACGAGCCCGTGCTCCAGGGGGCCGAGTGCCCTCGACGTCTCGATCAGCTCCGAGTAGTCGACGCCGAGCTTCGACGCCGCGAGGTCGAGATCGAGCCGCATCCAGGTCTTTCCCTTCGGCAGCGAGGCACTGAACGTCGGCGAGCGCATGTACATCACGATGCGGCCGGACTCGCGGAGCATCAGCATGTCGAATGCAATGGTCTTCCCGGCGCCGCTCGTACGCATCGTCATCCTCGCGGTGTCCTGACCGCGCATCGCGCCGCTCCCGGTGATCGCGACTCGCTGTCCGCCGGCCTCGACGGTCATCTGCATGTCGAAGAGCGAGCTCCGAGCGTCGGCTGTGCGCTTCGCGGCCGCGACGACGGGGTTCGCCGCCTGGGCGGTCGCAGTGCCGACGAGCACGACGAACGCGGCGACGAGGGTGAGGACGATGCGGCGCACGAGAGTCATCGTATGCACGGCCACCGGAATGTCCATGACCCGATCGGCCAGGAACTGCCGCGCCGTCGGTCGAGCAAGTTGCAGTCTGTAACTACCTCTGTCCCACCGAGCGCAACGCGGGAAACAGCACGACGTCACGGATCGACTCGGCGCCGGTGAACAGCATGACGAGCCGGTCGATGCCGAGGCCGATCCCGCCTGTCGGCGGCATCCCGTAGGAGAGCGCCTCGACGTAGTCGGGGTCGCCGCGCTCGCCTTCCACCTGCTCGGACTGCTGCTCGAACCGCGCTTGCTGCATGGCGGCATCGTTGATCTCGGTGAAGGCGTTGCCGAGCTCCATCCCGCCGGCGAAGTACTCGAATCGCTCCGTCAGTGTCGGGTCGTCCTCGGTCGGTCGCGCAAACGGGGAGAGCTCGACAGGGTAGTCGTGGACGATCGTGGGCTGGATCAGCCCCGGCTCGACGTAGTGCGAGAACGCGTGGTCGACGAGCTGCGTCCAGTCCTTGTCGGCCTCGGTGTCGACCCCGCGCTCGGTCAGGAGCGCGCGCAACTCGTCTGCGTCGCGCGTCCAAAGCTCGTGCGACTCGAGGGACTCGACGAACGTGACCCGCCGCCATGGACCAACGAGGTCGATCTCGTGCCCGCGGAAGCTGACGGTGCTCGACCCGCGGACCTCGCGGGCGACTCGCTCGATCAGCTGCTCGATCCGCGCCATCGTGTCGCTGTAGTCGGCGTAGGCCTCGTACCACTCGAGCATCGTGAACTCGGGGTTGTGCTTGAACGAGACGCCCTCGTTGCGGAAGTCCTTGCCGATCTCGTAGACGCGCTCCAGGCCGCCCACGATCAACCGCTTGAGGTAGAGCTCGGTCGCGATCCGCAGATAGAGGTCCGCATCGAGCTCGTTGTGGTGCGTGGTGAACGGTCGGGCGAAGGCCCCGCCGTAGCGCGGCTGGAGGACGGGGGTCTCGACCTCGACGAAACCCCACTCGTCGAGGGTCTTTCGGATCGCGCTCACGATCCGCGCCCGTGTGAGGAAGACCTCGCGCGTGTCCTCGTTCATCAGGAGGTCGAGGTAGCGCTTCCGGTAGCGCAGCTCGACGTCGGTCAGCCCATGGAACGTGTCCGGCAGTGGCTGCGTGTTGCGGGAGAGGACCTCGACGCTCTCCGCGAGCACCGACGGCTCGCCGCGGCGCGACTTGGCGGGCTTTCCGACCACGCCGACCACGTCGCCGAGATGGACCTCGACGTCGCCCGTGACCGCGATATCGCAGATCGCCTGGATGCGTCCGGAGCGATCGACGACGTCGAGGAAGACGAGCTTGCCCATCTCGCGCCGCGCCATCGCGCGGCCGGCGATCCGCCGGGTCGCTTCGCCGTGCGCGCCGTTCTCGAGCGGCTCCGCCTCGGCGCGGACCGCCGCGATCTCGTCCCGGTCGGGGAAGCGCTTCGGAGCGGTCATGGCG
>DASSBV010000053.1:0-4532 GCA_035698545.1 Gaiella sp.
TGCGTCCGTGTACTGGAGCACGTCGTCGGGTAGCGCCCGGATCGCCGCGCGGTAGCAGGGCAGGGGGTAGACCTTGTCGACGCGGCCACCCGAATACCAGTCCCTGAGCACGCGCTGGCCGCAGTCCTCCAGCGAGCCGGCGCCGGCCGGAGACGCGGCGAGGAGGGATGTGCCGGCGACCATCGCGACGACGGCGCGCAAGAGCATGGGTAGGCGCTACCCACCCCGCCGTGCTCTCGAAACCCCGAGCGTCGAGCTTCGCGCGAGTCTAGGCGGGGCCGGGCGGCCCGCCGTCGCGGCGAGCCTGCGAGCGACGGCTCAGGTAGCCGGCGCCCCCTGCCGCGAGGAGGAGAAGCGCGAGCCCGCCGAGGATCAGCAGCGGGATCGGGACGGACGAGGGGCCGGACGTGTCGACCGTGTCGTTGGCGTCGGTGCCGGTTCCTCCCTCGGGACCGGGATGGCTCGTATCGGGAGGCTCAGGGGTGGTCTCCGTGGTCGGCGTGCCCGGGCCGTTGCCGGTGGGCTGGCTGCCGCCGGTCGGCCCGGGGTCGTTCTCACCCTTCCGCGCAAACGCGAGCGCGCGGAGGATGTCCTCCTTCGCGTTCGAGTAGTCGAGCACGTCGACGGGGAGGGAGCGGATCGCCTCCTGGTAGCAGTGGGCCGGGAAGACCTTGTCGACCCGACCGTCGCCGTACCAGTCCGCGACGACCTGGTCGGCGCACGACTTCGACGCAGCGGCCGCCGGGCCCGCAAGGGCGAGCGTTGCAAGCACGAGTCCGAGGACCAGCGCAGGAAGTGAGAGGCGTCGGAAGTCGGCGTCTGGCACGAGGGCTGCGGAGGAAGGGGCCTTGCTGAGTCTTCCCTGCCTCCATGGGTCGACGATCAGGGAAGGGTAAACGATGTGTAAGACGCGATAGGGGGAAACGACGTCCGTTTGGCCGTCGAGGCTCCCTCTGAGGCCCATGCTAGCCTCGCGCGCGATGGACGCGGCTCCGCGATCCGCGCTCCCGAACTGGCGCAGCGCGGAGATCGTCCTTCTCCTCTCTGTAGGGGTGCTCCTGGCGGCGGCGGTCTTCCACGGGGGCGGGTCGCGCGTCGACTCGCTCGCGACCGTCGGGATCGCAGCACTCGTCGTGGCCGGCGTCGCACTGTGCGTCGGGCTGCGGGGCGCGCTGCCGCTGCCGCGGCTCGACCGCGCGGCGTCCGCAGCGGTCCTCGGCGCCACCTGCCTGACCGCCTGGGCTGGCGTCTCGATCGCGTGGTCGATCGCGGGAGATCGCTCGTGGGACTGGCTCGGCCGTGGGCTCGTGTACCTCGCGTTCATCGCCCTCGGGAGCCTCGTCGGGGCGCTCGCCGGCGGTGCACGCCGCCTCGCGGCGCTGCTCGCGCTCGTCGTGGGGGCGGCGATCGGCTGGGCGCTCCTCGGGGTCGCGATTCCCTCACTCTTTCCCGACGGCGACCGCATCGCGCGGCTGCGCGAGCCGGTCGGGTACTGGAACGCGCTCGCGCTGCTCGCTGACGCGGCGGTCGCGCTCGGGCTGTGGCTCGCGAGCGACCGTCGGGCAGTCGTGCGGGTCGCCGGGGCGCTGCTGATGTACGGCGGCGCGCTTGCCATGCTCCTGACGCAGTCGCGCGCAGGGGTGGTCGGCGCGCTCGCCGTCGTCGCACTGTGGCTTGTCACGAGCCGTGATCGCCTCGCCGACGCGTTGCGTGTGGTCGTGTTCGTCGGCCCTGCCCTCGTCGTCGGCGGCTGGGCGTTCACGCGGCCCGCGCTCGTAGAGGACGGCGTGCTGCGAGCCGACCGGATCTCCGACGGCCGCGTCTTCGCGGCGGTGACGCTCGCCCTGGCGATCGCGGTGGCACTCGCCGGCTGGCTGCTCCCCGTCGCGAGGCTCTCGAGCGAGCGCGACCGCGCGGTGAGGACGGTACTCGTCTCCGCCTGTGCAGTCGCGCTCGTTGCCGGCACGGTCGGGCTCGTCGCGAAGGTCGGTGACCCGTTCTCGTGGGCGTCCTCGCAGTTCTCCGGCGGGGAGTGCGCGAACGTGCCCGGCCGCCTCGCCGATCTCTGTGCCAACAACCGCGTCGCCTGGTGGAAGGAGTCGCTGCACATCGCGCGCGACCGGCCGGTCGGAGGCTCGGGCGCGGGCACCTTTTCCATCGCCCGCCTGCGCTACAGGACCGACGCGACCCAGACGTCCGAGCCCCACAGCGTCCCCTTCCAGGTGCTCGCCGACCTGGGAGTCGTCGGCCTGGCGCTGCTCGTCGTCACCGTGGTCGGCGGGGTGGTGGGGGTGCGCCGCGGGCTACGCCTCGCGAGGCCGGGAGAACAGCGGGCGGCGGCAGCGCTCGCCTGCCTCGTCCTCGCGTTCGGGATCCACGCGCTCGTCGACTACGACCTCGATTTCCTCGCGGTCTCGGCTCCGGCTTTGATCGCGCTCGGCGCGCTGCTTGCCGTAGGCCGGCCACAGCTTCGCGTACGCGCCCGCGGGGCGGAGCTCGTCGCGGTGGGAGCGGTGACGGTCGCTGCGGTGCTGGCCGTCGCCTTCCCGGCCGTCGCGGACGACGAGGTCGACCGGTCGCTCGACGCGACCGATGCGGGCCAGCTCGCCGACGCCGTCCGCCACGCAAATCGCGCCCGCATGCTCAACCCGCTCTCGCTCGCCCCGCTCGAGGCGCGGGCGTACGCGGCCGACGTCGCCGGCGACCAGGATGCCGCGGTCGCGTGGTACGAGCGCGCGACGCGGCTCCAGCCCGAGAACCCCGATCCCTGGTACGACCTCGGGCTCTACCACGTGATCGCGACGCATGACCTCTGCGCCGCGTACCAGGCGCTCAACCACTCGTACACCCTCGATCCGCGCTCGACCCGCTGGTCGCCTCGCGGTCCGCTCGACCAGGCACGCGACGCCGTGAACCGGGGCGCCTGCGCCTAGCCGCCGAGGATCAGGACGGCCTGCGCGCCGTGGAGTTGCGCGGGCTTCATCCCGTCGAGCGGCCCGACGACCTCGACGCCGAGATCGGCGGCGAGCCGGCGCCCCTCGCCCTCGAACCCGCGCCGGTACATGACGATCGTCTGCGGGTAATCGCTGTCGGGCGCGTTCCCGACGACGCCCACGCGGTAGCCACGACCCTTCACCCGCGCCGCGGCGCTCGCAGCTGCGCCCTGACGGCCGTTCCCGTTGAGCACCACGATTTCGACCTTCCGCCGCGGAAGCTCGGCGACCGCCTTCTTCTGCTTGGCCGGCGCCGCGTGCACGGGAGTGACCCTCTTGCTCGGGGTGGCGGTCGCATGCTCGGTCTTCGCGGCGCTGTGGTGGGCGGCTCCGGGCTTCACCAGAAGCGCCCCGCCGGCGACGATCAGCAGGACGAGCTCGAACACCGCGACGAGCGCGAGGAGCACCGTGGCGCGCTGCCACGGCTGGACGGCGATCTGCGGGTCGAGGCGGGCTGGGTGGTCCACGAGCGAACTGGTTCGCCCGCCGCGCGGTCATTCCTCCCGGATCCACTCCCAGGTTCGCCGCAACCCCTCGAGGAGAGAAATCTCGGGCCTCCAGCCGAGCTCCCGCTCGGCGAGCGCGTTGTCGAGGCAGCTCCGCCGGAGCTCCCCTAGGCGAGGGTCGTCGTGGGAGACCTGCGACGCGACCCCGGCTGCGTCGGTGCAGGCCTGCCAGAGCTCGAGCACGGACGTCTCCGTTCCGGTGCCGACGTTGTAGACGCCGCCGTCTGCGCCGACGGCTGCGACGAACGCCCGCACCACGTCGCCGACGAAGACGTAGTCGCGCGTCTGCCCGCCGTCGCCGAAGATCGTGGCGGGCTGCCCGTTCGCGATTCGCGAGAGGAAGATCGCGACGACGCCGGCCTCGCCGTGCGGGTCCTGGCGCGGCCCGTACACGTTGCCGAGCCGCAGAGCGACGTGGCGCGTGCCGTGCAGCCGGTTCCAGGTCGCGAGGTATTCCTCGCCGGCGAGCTTCGAGGTGCCGTACGGCGACAGCGGTCGTCGCTCGTCCTCCTCGCGGGCCGGTCGGGTGTCGCACTCGCCGTAGATCGCGCCGCCCGTCGACGCGAACACGACTTGCGCGTCGTGCCGCTGTGCGAGCTCGAGGACGTTGACCGTGCCGAGCACGTTCGTCCGGGCGTCGAGGACCGGGTCCGCGACCGAGACGCGGACGTCGACCTGCGCCGCGAGGTGGTAGACGACCTCGGGACGGACGTCTGCGAGCGCATCTGCCAGCGAGTTGCGGACGTCGAGCACGTGCAGGATCGCCTCGTCCGAGACGTTCTCGCGGCGGCCGGAGCCGAGGTCGTCGACGACGTGCACCTCGTCGCCGCGGACGAGCAGCGTGTCGGCGAGCGTCGACCCGATGAACCCCGCGCCCCCCGTGACGACGGCTCGCACGGCCGTATCCTACGCGCGCATGTTCGTCTCCTTCGAGGGTCTCGACGGGTGCGGCAAGACGACCCAGGCGCGGCTCCTCGCGGAGGCGCTCGCCGCGGACGGCGTCGACGTCGTGCTCACGCGCGAGCCGGGTGGG
>DASSBV010000054.1:0-3476 GCA_035698545.1 Gaiella sp.
GCGCGCTCGAGATCCTGGGAGAACCCCCGCAGCCGCTCTTCGAGGCGTCGTTCGCCGCGTGTCAGCTCGTCGGCGAGGCGCTCGCTCGAGCGACGCTCGCGCTCCTCGAACTCGACGAGCCTCTCCTCGGCGAGCCGCCGCTCCTCGGCGCCGAGCAACGCGGTCGTCTCGGCGCGCTCGCGCGCGAGCACGCGGCGGATCTCCTCCGCGTGCACGGCTGTCTCCGCTGCGACGGCCTCGCGGACGGCCGTGCGCGCCTGTGCGACGAGCTCCTCCGTGGCGGTCGCCGACGCACGTGCCCCGCGCGCCGAGCGCCAGAGGACGGCCGCGACGACGAGCGCCACCGCGAGGCACGCGCCCAGGATCCAGACGACCATCGGTGCAGGGTACTCAGAGGCGAAGGGCGACGAGCCCCGCCGCAAGGACGACCGTCGACGCCGCAAGCAGACGCAGTGCGGCCTCGGGCGCCTCCAGCAGCATCGCGCGCGTGAGCGGCTCCGTCGTGCCGTCCTCGAGCACCAGCCGGCCCTCGACGGTGGCTGTCTCGCGCCGGAGCCGGCGTGCCGTCCGCGAGAGCCGGCGCTGCGCCAGCGAGAGGAGCGCCGCCCAGGTGGCCGCGAGCGCCGCCTCCAACCGAATCGTCCCGGTCTGCGCGACGTAAGCGGTGACGAGGGGAAACGCGCCCCAGGCGAGGCCGAAGCCGAGGTCCGTGTGGATGCGCCCGCCGAGGAGCTCGAGGTTGTAGACGGGCACGAGTGCCGCGCCGAGCGCGACGAGTGGGATGATCCAGAGCGTCCGCTCGACTGCGACCACGATGCCGATCGCCGCCGCGGCTGCGACCGAGCCGATCGCGAGCGCGACCAGCACCTTGGACGGAATTCGTGTCTCGAGCGGGCGGCCGTTGAGCTCGTCCAAGGCATGCGCGCCGACGCCCATCGCCAGGACGAACGCGAGCACGGTGAGCCCGAGCACCCACCAGTCGACGGTCGCGGCGAGGCAGCCGCCGACGATCGCGTAGGAGAGGTGCCAGGCCGTGTAGGGCAGGTGGAGGAGCGTGACGTAGTCGCGCGCGCCGCCGCTCGGCAGAGCGTAGAACGCCGGCGCGGGGTCGTTCACGACCGCCGGCCCCAGACCACGAGGCCGGCGCCGAGGCTCATCCGCCGTCGGGAGACATCGGCGATCCCCGCTCGTCGCCACAGCTCGAGCAGCTCGCGCTCCGGTACGCGAGCGTAGAAGTCGCGGATCGAGGGACCGAGGAAGCGGCCGACCTCGTGCCAGCCGCCCGAGACGAAGCGTCCCGCGAGTGGTAGGCCGACCCCGACCCACAGGTCCCACGGGGGGCGCCATAGGCCGCCGGGAAGGCCGAACTCGACCATCGCCACGGTGCCGCCCGGCCGAACGACCCGCGCCAGCTCCTGGAGCGTCGCGCCGGGATCGTCGACGTAACGGAGCAGGTAGGTGAACGTCAGGTGATCGAACGACGCGTCGGCGAAGGGCAGCGCGTCCGCAGAGGCCTCGACGAGCTCGACCCGGCCGCCGAAGCGCGCGCGGGCGCCGGCGAGCATGCCGGGGCTCTGGTCCACACCCGTAACCTCGAAGCCCCGCCCGAGCAGCGCCTCGGCGACCAGGCCGGTCCCGGTTGCGACGTCGAGGACGTGACCCGAGTCCCGTGGCAGCCGGTCGACCATGAACCGTCGCCACCGCGGGTCCTGGGCGAAGGAGAGGAGCGCGCCCATCCGGTCGTACCGCGGGCCGAGCGGGGCGAACAGCTCCTGCGCGTGACGGACGCGCGTGGACTCCGCGGGCATCGCCCTATCCTGGCACGGTGGCTCTCGCGGACGAGCTCGAGCGGATCGCCGCTGTCGCGGCACCGCTTGCCGACGGGCGTCGGCTGGCTGCAGTCCTTCCGACCGAGGCGGCCGCCGGCCTGCGGAGGTACATCTGCGCTTTCGATGGTGACGAGGGCGAGAGGGCCTGGGCCGTGCTCGAGGACGGCGGCGACGTCGTCCGCGGACGAAGGGACGTACGCGACGCCGTCTCGATCGCAGCCCTCTGCGAGGTCGCAGAGGAGGCTGCCTTCCCGGGCGACCTCGACGAGCTCCGCAGCCAGCTCGTCGCATTGCGGCTCACCGAGGCTCCGGAGGGGATCGCCGAGGCGGAGGACGCCGCGCTCGAGCTCCAGCATGTGATCGGCGCGCCGCCGCACGTCTCCTCCCCCGCGCGTCTGGAGGCGATCGGCGAGGCCGCGAGGCGGCTCGAGCGCGCGCTCGACCCAACAGGGCCTTCGCCGTTCACGACCGCGATGCGCAGCGCGGTCGCGGTCGCCGATGCGCTCTGGGACGATGTCGCCGGCGCCTACCTGGGGCCGCTCGAGTAGCCTGGAAGGATGGAAGGCGGAGGCTTTCTTCCCTTCGGCGGCGACCCCGAGGAGATCCTCCGCGGGCTCCGCGAGTTCGCCGAGCAGCAGGCCGAAGGCGTGAAGGAGACGCAGCGCGAGCAGTTCGCCACGCTTACGCTCAACACCGCCGTCGAGCTGACGCAGGCAGCGCTCTCGCAGATCTCGGCCTCCGGTTCGGTCGACGAGCAGTCGCACCAGCTCCGCGACGCGATGCGCGTGCTCTTCCCCGAGGCCGTGGCGCTCGTCTCCGCAGCCCGCCAGGGCTTCATGCGCGAGCCCTGACCACACCGGGCTGACAACGCTTGTGGTGAATCACCACAAGCGTTGTCTCGTGTCTCGCTAGGGCTCGGTGTGGACGACGACGTCGGCGACGTCGGGCAGCGCCGCGCGGATCCGCTCCTCGACCTCGCTCGCCTCGTCGTGCGCCGCTGCGAGGGTCGTCTCGCCCGGGAGGCCGAGCGTCACGAGCACGACGAGGCCGTCGTCGGTGTCGAGTGTCCGCACGGCGCGTGGTGCTCGGCCGGTGACACCGGCGACGATTCGCGTGATCTCGGTTCGCTCGTGGCCCACCACGCGGCCGGGGGTCGGCTCGGTGAGCGGCTCGAGATGGGTCTGCACGTCGCAAACCTCGGGCGCGGCAACGCGAATCTGCTGCTCGACCTCCTCGGCGTGGGCGTGCGCCGCCGAGAGGTCGAGCTCGCCCGGGAGCTTGAGGTGCAACGACACCTCGATGCCGCCCGGGGTGTCGATCAGAGAGACGTTGTGGAGCTCCCTGACGTGCGAGACGGTCATCGCGGCCGCGCGGACGCGCTCCCGCAGCTCAGCCTCGTGCTCTGAGGGCTCGACGTGGACGACGACGTCGCTCCCCGGCAGGACCCGCTGGACGGCTTCCTCGACCCGGTCCGCGGCGGCGTGACCCTGGCCGACGGCCGCGCCGGCCGACACGCCGATCACGACGTCGGCGAACGTGCGGCCCGCAGCCTCGCGCAGCCGTAGGCGCCGTACCGCGACGGGCGGCTCGAGCCTCGCGATCGCCTCCTCCGCGGCGGCGACTGCGTCCGCGGGCGCGCGATCCATC
>DASSBV010000055.1:0-3813 GCA_035698545.1 Gaiella sp.
CGACAACGCGCGCTCGAGGAGACGACGCTATCGCCCCAAGCGGTTCGCTCGTACGAGACGCTCGGCCGCGAGCTCGACGAGGACCCGTGCCGACTACGGACGCCGTTCCAGCGCGACCGAGACAGGATCGTCCACTCCAAGCCGTTCCGCCGGCTGAAGGGCAAGACGCAGGTCTTCATCGACCCCGAGGGCGACCACTACCGGACGCGGATGACCCATGCGTTGGAGACGACGGCGATCTCGCGCGTCGTCGCGCGTGCGCTGCGGCTCAACGAAGACCTGGTCGAAGCGATCGGGCTCGGGCACGACATGGGTCACACGCCGTTCGGGCACGCAGGTGAGCAGGCGCTCGACGAGGTGCTTCGCGAGCGGTTCGGAAGAGGCTTCCGGCACAACGAGCACTCACACCGGATCGCGCGCCGGCTCAATCTCACGCGCGAGGTCTGCGACGGAATCCTCACCCACACAGGCCCACAGGAGCCGGTGACCCGCGAAGGGTGGATCGTCCGAGTCGTCGACCGCATCGCATACGTCAACCACGACATCGACGACGCGCTCCGCTACGGGCTGCTCAACGAGGGTGACCTCCCCGCGGACGAGATCGCGCTCCTCGGCAAGAGCGGCGCGAGCAGAATCGACACGCTCGTGCACGACCTCGTCGAGTCCTCGGAAGCGGCCGGGGAGATCGTTCAGGGCGACGAGGTCGGGGAGGCGATGCTGTCGCTGCGCTCCTTCATGTTCGAACGCGTCTACCTCGGGCCGCAGGTCGAGCCGCAGCACCGCGAGGCGGAACGAGTGGTGCGTGCGATCTTCACGCGCCTGGCAGACGAGCCGTCGCGGCTGCCACCCGGCGAGGGAGCGCTCGCGGACCGAATCACCGACTACCTCGCCGGGATGACCGACCGCTTTGCGCTCGCCTATGCCGAGCGCCTCGCGGCGGAGTAGGGTCGCGTCGGTGGCGCGGATCAAGGACGCTTCCGTCGAAGCGGTGAAAGCAGCCGCGGACATGGTCGAGGTGGTCTCCGCCCGTACGTCGCTGCGACGCGCCTCGAGCGCACGATTCACCGGTCGCTGTCCGTTCCACGAGGAGCGCACGCCGAGCTTCTCCGTCGACCCGGTGGGGAAGCTCTACTACTGCTTCGGCTGCGGGAAGGGGGGTGACGTCGTTCGCTTCGTCCAGGAGACGGAGAACCTCGACTTTGCCGCGGCAATCGAATGGCTCGCCGACCGGTTCCGGGTGCCGCTCGAGCACGAGGAGACGTCCCCACGGCAGGACGCGGCACGCCGACGCCGCGAGCGACTCACCTCACTCCTCGAGCTTACGACCTCGTACTTCGAGCGCGTCCTCTGGGATTCGGAGGTCGGCGCTCCAGTGCGCGACTACCTCGCAGGGAGGGGGCTGGGGGAGGAGATCGCGAAGGAGTTCCGTCTCGGTCTCTCCCAGGGCGCGGGTCTCGTGGCCAAAGCACGCGAGCGGGGCTTCACGCCCGAGGAGATCCAGACGGCGGGGCTCGCGAACCGGCGGGGTAATGACTACTTCCCGTTTCGGCTGATGTTCCCGCTGGCGGACCCCAGAGGGCGCATCATCGGCTTCCAGGCGCGCCGGCTGCGCGAGGACGACCCGCTCCGCGGGAAGTACGTCAACACGCCGGAAAGCGAGCTCTTCAAGAAGGGCAACGTGCTCTACGGGCTCCATCTGGCGCGGCCGGCGATCGCCAAGCAGGATCGCGCAATCGTCGTGGAGGGCAACACCGACGTCATCGCGCTGCGGCAGGCAGGCGTCGAGCCCGTCGTCGCGTCGATGGGGACGGCGCTGACCGAGCACCAGGTGCGCGAGCTGGGACGCCTGACCAAGCGCGTGCTGCTCTGTTTCGACGCCGACGCGGCAGGGCAGGAGGCCACGCTGCGCGGTATGGAGCTCGCGGTCGCGCAGGGGTTCGACGTGCGCGTCGTCACGCTGCCGAAGGGGCAGGACCCGGCGGACGCGCCCGACTCGTTCTCCACTCGGCTCGGGTCGGCCGAGAGCTATCTCCACTACCGGGTGCGCATCGCACTCGAGCGCGCCGGCGACCGCCAGGAGGCGTTCGTCCGCGCCCGTGAGATCCTCGCGCCGTTCGAGGACTCACCCGAGCGGCAGGAGGCGCTGCGCCTCGTCGCCGATCGGCTCGATCTTCCCCGCGAGACGCTCGCCGGCCTTGCGCCCGCGAAGACGCGCGGCACAGGTGGCGGCGTTCCCGCGGCGACACCCCGGTTGCTGGAGGCGGGCATTCAGCGCGAGCGCGACCTGCTTGCGGCGGTGGTGCGGAACCCGTCGCTGCTCGACGAGCTCGCCGCGCTCACGCCGGAGCATTTCGACGATCCGCTGCACCGGCGTTTTCGCGAGGCAATAGTGGTCGGTGCGCCGGAGGACGACGAGCTCGTCGCGCTGCGCGCCGAGCTCGGCGCACGCGCCGACCGCGACGCGATCGACGAGCGGACCGGGAAGGAGCTGCTCCTTCGCCTCCACGAGCGGCGTCTGCGGCGGGAGCTCCAGGGCGCCGACCTCGCGCGGACGACCGAGATCCAGGCGCGCCTGACGAAGGTTCACTCGGCGCTGGCCGAGCTCGTCTGATCTCCAAAGGCGCCTCAGCGGGTGAAAAACCCGCTCGAGGTGCGAGGCCGCTCTCACCTGAAAGGGTGGTCACAGGCGTCCGCAGGGAGCAGCCCCGCTCATCCAGGGTACGCCTCTCGACGCATCGCAAGAAGGGCGCCTGCCGGCGCCCTTCGTCGATCCTGCGCTGAACAAGGAGGTTCGAGGCTCCCCGGGTTGGACTCGAACCAACAACCCTCCGGTTCACCGGACGCCAGACCCACCTCAGCACAGGCCCATACGACCATTTCAAGCCGTTTCAGGTGCTCTCCGATCATGCGCAATCACGCCAGTGGGTACCAAATGGGGTACCAACTTCGCGGTCTCTCGGGCACGAGTGGGGTACGCCAGACGCCGCTTCTAGGCCATCCGGCGTGGCCCCCTGCGAGCCACCAAGTACGACCCGAAGAACGCGACGACCAAGACCAAGACCGCGAGGACAAAATCGCCGTCGATGTGCTCTCGATGATCGAAGAAGTTGCGGTCGACCACCTCGTTCACCACCACGACGGCCAGCGCGATTAGCAGCCACACACGCCAGTGGGAAGTGAGGTGCTGCCGCATGTCAGCGGCATCCTCTCGCGAGGCCGTCATTTCGTCAACCCGGTCCGAGGCGTGGGGCGACGACCTCGGGGGGAAGCCGTCGCCCGTCGTGCCCTTCGTGCGCCACGGAGACACGTCCGGCCGGGAGGAGAATGGCGCCCGGCGATCCGTTCGGCACGCTGCACGGCGAGGCTCCGACGGGGCGAGCTGCTCGGGCTGCGCTGGCAGGATGTCGAGCTGCTCGAGCGGCGCCTCAGCGTCGTGCAGCAGGTCGTCCGCAACGAGATCACGTCGCCGAAGGCAGGGCGGGCCGCAGGTCGGTCGGATTGGGTACCAAGAAAGGACGCTCCACGCGGGCGCTCTTCGCGTTTCTGGCCGATATGGAGGTTTGCAGCTCCCCGGGTTGGACTCGAACCAACAACCCTCCGGTTAACAGCCGGATGCTCTGCCAATTGAGCTACCGGGGAAGGCAGCGGAGGCGAATTGTAGCCGCGTAGCCCACGGCGTCTCGGGCTGGGGAGGAGCGGAGACGCTCAGGGAGAAGTACAGAAGTTCCGTGCGCCGTACCGTCGTGATCGTCGTCGCGGCGGCCGTCGCCCTGGCGCTGGCCGGGCCCGCCGCCGCCGCACCGAGCGCCAGGA
>DASSBV010000056.1:0-17491 GCA_035698545.1 Gaiella sp.
CCGCTCCCGATCACGGAGACCTGCGTGCGGCGGCCGGGCATGGACGAAGCAAAGCGCCGGGACCGGACGGGTCGGCCCCGGCGCAGCCGTCAGCGCCTCTCCGAGAGAGTCGCTAGGAGGCGTTCGCGCAGAACTCCCCGCCTTCGCCCTGTCCGTTGCCCGGCGTTCCCACCGGAGGAAGCGGAAGATCCTGCGCCGGGTTGTGGGCGCTGATCGCTTCCTTCGCCATGCCGTTGTCGTTCGATGGGCTGCCTGCAGCCTCGGCGGCGCAGGCGGTCGACGGAAGCCCGGTGTGATGGAAGGCGGACGCACCGGGCGCGGCCGCGAGAGCGGCGACCGCCGTCAACAGCACGAGCTTCTTGCGCATGGAGCCCCTCCTCTGGTTGCTTGGTGACGAGTACGCGCAAGCGGACCGAGCGGATTCGATGAGCAGGCGGCCGATGATTCTGTGGACGTCGCGACGTCTTCGGACTGCCGGTCTTCTTCGAGGACGACAACTCGGCCGTGTTCAAGTTCGCCGACACGCTCATCAATCTGCTCGAGGTGAGCGAGGCGCCCGGGCTCGTCACACCTGCGGCGGTCGCTGCTCCCGACACGGGTGTCAGGTTCCAGTTCACGCTCGAAGTCGACGACGTCGATGCGATGGCCGAGGAACTGGAGCGCCGCGGCGTGGAGCTGCTGAACGGGCCGATGGATCGTCCGTGGGGGCTTCGCACGGCGAGCTTCGGCGACCCCGGCGGCCACATCTGGGAGATCGCCTGCTGAACGAGCTCACCGCAGAGCGCGCAGGGCGGCGCCGAGGGACTGGCCTCCCTCGAGCACCCGCGCGAAGAGGTCGCCGTCGCGAGCGACCCGCCCGAGCACCACGTCCATCGTGAACGCGGCCGGGTCGAGGCCCGCCGTCACCTCCTCCCAGCGGAGCGGGGCCGAGACCGGCGCGCCCGCGCGCGGCCGGACCGAGTAGACGGACGCGGTCGTCTTCCCCGGCCCGTTCTGGTTCGCGTCCACCAAGACTCCCTTGCGCTTCGCCTTCGTCCACTCCGTCGTTGCGAGGCCGGGATGCGCGCGGGCGAGCGCGCCCGCCACGATTCCGGCGAACTCCCGCACCTCGGTGTAGTCATGCCTCCGCGAGATCGGCACGAGGACGTGGATCCCACGCGAGCCGCTCGTCTTCGGGACCGACTCCAGCTCAAGCACGTCGAGCGCCTGACGCACGAGGCTCGCGACCTCGATCACGTCGTCGAACCCGGATCCCTCCGAGGGATCGAGGTCGAACATCACCCAGTCGGGCCGCTCCGGCCGGTCGGCGCGCGATGCCCAGGCATGCATGTCGATGCACCCCATGTTCACGGCCCACAGGAGCGCGAGCTCGTCGTCGATCAGCGCGTAGTCGATCACCTTCTGCTCGCCCTCGCGTGTCGAGGCGGGGAACGGCGCGCGGTCGATCCAGTCCGGCATGTGCGCCGGCGCTTGCTTCTGGAAGAAGCTCTTGCCCTGCCAGCCGTCCGGGTAGCGTTTCATCGTGAACGGCCGCTTGCGCAGGTGCGGCACGAGCACCTCCGCGACGTCGCGGTAGTAGGCGAGCAGGTCGCCCTTCGTGATCCCTTCCTCGGGCCAGAACGGCTTGTCCAGGTTCGACAGCTTGAGCACGCGCCGGCCGCGGCGGATCTCCGGCTCGATCGGTGGCCGCTCCACCGGCACATCGTCGCGGACGCCGAGATACACCGGAGCGCGGAGACGGCCCTCGCGCGTCTTCTCCGCATACGTCACCTCGGCGGCGAGCGCGGGCTCCACCCACGTCACGTCCCTCGCTTTCACGCGAGGCATCTTCGGCACGTGGGCGAGGGCCGACGTCGGCCGCTCGAGCGGTGCGAGCAGCGCGCGCAGGCGCTCCACCTCGTCGTCGCCGATCCCCGAGCCGACGTTGCCCGCCCAATGCAGCCCGTCCGCCTCGCGCCTGGCCAGGACGAGCGCACCGAGCTTCGACCGGCGTCCTTCACCCCGCGTGTACCCGACGATGGGGAAGTCCTCCTGGTCGCGGAGCTTCACCTTGCGCCACTCGGGCGTCCGCCGTCCCGGCCGGTACGGCAGGTCAGCACGCTTTGCCACGACCCCCTCGAGGCCCTGCGCCCGTGCGGCGGCGAGGAGCGCGTCCCCGTCCTCGAACGCCGGCGAGAGACGGACGCCGCGCACCTCGGGATCGAGCACCTGCTCGAGGAGCTCGCGCCGCTCGCGGAGCGTTCGCTCGTGGACGGGCTCGCCGTCGAGCTCTAGCAGGTCGAAGGCCATCAGCACGAGCGGCCCCGAACCGCTCTGGAGCGCCTCGAAGCGCGCCGTGCCCGACTCGTCGAGCGCGCAGACCTCTCCGTCGAGCACGGCCGAGGGCGTGTGCACCGCGCGCGCGACGTTCCGGGCGACCTCGCGGAACCGCTCGGTCAGATCCTTCCCGTTCCGACTGGTGAGGCGGGCCTCGCCCCCGTCGATGTGGACGATCGCGCGGTACCCGTCCCACTTGGGCTCGAACAGCCACTCCGGTCCCTCGGGAAGCCGCTCGGTGAGAGACGCGAGCTGGGGCCGAAGCTCCGCGCCGGCGTCGGGGGCGTCCTTCCGGAGGAGGAGCCAGTTCTGCTCCTTCCGGTCGAGATGCGCAGGAACGAGCGTCCAGACACCCTGCACGCGCTCGCCCGCCAGCCGGAAGGTCAGGCCGCCGTTGCGCTTCTCCTCGAGCAGCTCGTACGTTCCGCGGTCCCAGATCTCGACGGTCCCGGCGCCGTACTGGCCTTTCGGGATCTCGCCCTCGAAGGACCCGTAGTCGAGCGGGTGGTCCTCGACGTGGACGGCGAGATGCCGCTCGCCCGACCGCATCGGCAGGCCCTTCGGCACCGCCCAGCTCGCGAGCGCGCCGTCCCGCTCGAGCCGCAGGTCGTAGTGCAACCTACGCGCGTCGTGACGTTGGATCACGAACAGGGGCTGTGCGCCGCGCTTCGTGCCTCCGAACGGCTCAGGCGTTCGCGAACGGTGACGCTTGCGGCGGTAGTCGTCGAGCGCCGGCACGCTGGCATGATCGCCGTTCCGGACACCCCCTGAACGGCTCTGTCCTCACCACGTCTTAACACGATGTGCGCCAAGCGGGCGAAATCCCTGCACGTTGCGGTAGACCGGGCCGGGGATAAGCCTGTGGAAAGTGTGGAGAGATGCGTTCTGGCTAGACGTGGGCGAGAACGCCCATCGAGCGGAACTTCGCGCGGCGGCGGCGGCGCAGCTCGTCCGCCGGGATGTCCGCGAGCTCGTCGAGATGGGCGACGACCGCCTCGCGCAGGAGCGCGGCGGACTCGTCGGGGTTGAGCTGGGCGCCCCCCTCGGGCTCGGGGACGATCCCGTCGATCACGCCGAGCTCGAGGCAGTGGCCCGCGTCGGGCTTGAACGCGGAGGCGGCCTTCGGCGCCTGCGAGGCGTCGCGCCAGAGGATCGAGGCGCAGCCCTCCGGCGAGATCACCGAGTAGATCGCGTTCTCCTGCATGAGCACACGGTCGGAAACCGCGATCGCGATGGCGCCACCCGAGCCGCCCTCGCCGATCACGACCGCCACGGTGGGGATCCCGAGCCGCAGCATCAGCGCCTGTGATCGCGCGATCGCGCCCCCCTGGCCGTGCTGCTCGGCGAGGATCCCGGGATACGCGCCCGGCGTGTCGACGAGCGTGATCAGCGGGAAGCCGTGCCGGTCCGCGAGCTGCATCGTGCGCGTCGCCTTGCGGTAGCCCTCGGGGTACGCCATCCCGAAGTTCCGCGCGACGTTCTCCTTGAGATCGCGGCCCTTCTGGTGGCCGACGAGCGCCACGGTACGACCGTCGAGCGAGCCGAGCCCGGCGACGATGGCGCCGTCGTCCATCCGGCCCCGGTCGCCGTGGAGCTCGAACCAGTCGTCGAGGATTCGCTCGACGTAGTCGAGGGTGTAGGGACGGTTCTTGTCGCGCGCGAGCTCGACCGAGCGCCAGATCTCCTCGTCGGTCGTGTCCTCCCGCAGTCGCTCGAGCTGACGCTCGAGCCGCTCGAGCTCCCCCGAGAGCTTCGTCCCGCGGAGGAGCTTCACGCCCGACAACCGGGCGAGCCGCTCGCGCAGGCCGAGCTCGGCGTCCTGGCTCACGACCGCGCCTCGAAGAGCCGCAGGAGCCGCGCGAGCGTCGGGCGGAGCTCGGCGCGTGGGACGACCGCGTCGACATGTCCGAACCGGAGGTTCGACTCGGCAAGCCCGAAGTCGTCGGGAAGCTTCTCGCGGGTCGTCTGCGCGACGACGCGCGGGCCGGCGAACGACGTGAGCGCGCCCGGCTCCGCGAGGATCACGTCTCCGAGGCTCGCGAAGCTCGCGGTCACGCCGCCCGTCGTCGGATGGGCCAGCACGGAGAGGAGCGCGCCGCCCGCCTCGTGCAGCTCCTCCACGGCCGCGACTGTCTTCGGCAGCTGCATCAGCGCGAGAATCCCCTCCTGCATCCGCGCGCCGCCTGAGGCGGAGACCGAGACGACGATCCCGTGATCCTCGGCCGCTCGCTCGCACGCGCGTGCGAAGCGCTCGCCGACGACACTTCCCATCGAGCCGCCCATGAACGAGAAGTCCATTGCCGTGATCCGGCATGCGTGACCGTCGATCGCGGCCCGGCCCGTGAGGATCGCATCGCCGAGCCCGGTCCCGAGCTCCGCTTCGGCGAGGCGCTCCGTGTAGGGCTTCAGGTCGAAGAAGTCGAGCGGGTCCGCCGAGCGGAGGTCGCCGTCCTCCTCGTCGAACGTCCCGGGGTCGGCCAGCTGACCGACCCGGTCGCGCGCCCGCACGGGGAAGTGGTGACCGCATTGCGGACAGACGCGCAGGTGCTCGGCGAGCTCGTCGTCTCGGTAGTGCGAGCCGCACGACGGGCACGTGTTCGGGTGCCCGCCGCCGTCCCGGCGTTCCGGGTCGGCGTGCTTGTGCTCGATCGAGACGTCGATCTGGCCGGACGACATCGACGGCATCTTAGAACTTGGCTGGCTACAAGCCGGCTGCGGCGACGAATCGCATCACGTGCGCCGGCTCGACCCCCGCTCCCAGGCCGGTGATCCCGAGGCCCGCAACCGAGGTTCGGGAGGCAACTTCGCGGATGACGGCATCGACCTCGTCTGCGGACAGCCCGGCCGGGACCGGCATGAAGCACGGCACCGCGCCGGGCTCGAGCACGTCGGCGTCGAACGCGACGTACGCCGCGTCGACGCGTTCGAGCGCCCGCGCCAGGTCGTCGTCGATCCCCTGCTCCGCGACGTAGTCGGCCTCGGGCGGGTCGAGATCCCGAGCCCCGACGAGGGCGACGTCCGGCGCGGCGACGCTGCCCTCGTCGATCGCCATCCGGAGCGGCATTCCCCAGAGGTTGCCGCTGGGCGACGTCTCCGGCGTGTTGAGGTCGCCGTGCGCATCGAGCCAGACGACCGCGAGCCGTTCGTGTCGCGCGGCCAGCCCGCGAATCGCACCGACGTGCGCGCAGCAGCACCCGCCGACGACGAGGGGACGCACGGGAAGCCCGCTTGCGAGCGCGGCCGACTGTTCGTCGAGCGTCTCCGCGTCGACGACGAGCGCCTCGGGGTACGGCAGCGCGAGGAAGGCCGCAGCTGCCATCGAGTCGCCGCCGGCACCCCATGCGCGCGGGACGCGCACGAGCCCCGCGGAGTACGTTGCGCCGCAGCTGTGACACTCGTAGCCGTCGTCGAGCGCCACCGCGGTCAGCGTCCGGCAGCTCGGGCAGCGGGCTCGAAGGGCGCTCACCCCGCGATTGTCGCGGACCGCGCCTCGTTCCCCTGCGGTGCCGGGCGGAGCTCCTTCTCCCACACGTCCGCCTGCCACAAAACGCGCATCCCCGCCCGCTCGTAGAGCCGGGTCGCGCCGGTCGGGTTCTCGACGTCGACCCCGAGCGCGACCGTCGTCTCGCCCGTCGACCGGAAACGGTGGAACGACTCGCGCAGGAGGGCGAGGCCGAGCCCCCGGCGGCGCCATCCTTCGCGGACCCCTAGCGTCCCGATCCAACCCCAGTCGCCGTTCCGCTTCGGGTAATTGAGCGAGAACGCGACGACCTCGTCCCCGACCCAGGCGACGGGGACGAGCGAGGGGTCGACCTTCGGCACGACCAAGGCACGCTCGCGCCACGCCTCGTATGGCTGCGCGACGTGGCTCCACTCGTGCGCAAACGCCTCCTCGAGCGCGGCATGGAGCGCGCGACCATCGCGCTCGGGGTCGAAGGGCCGCAGCTCGACCCCCTCCGGCCATTCGGGCGCGGGGGTCTCCATGGTCACATCGGTGACCATCCTGAAGAAGCTCCGCGCGCGCACGAAGCCCCGGCTGCGGAACAGGTCGGGCGCCCGGTCGTCGCCGACGAGATGGGCGGCATCCACGACGATGCGCTCCTCGACGGGCCATTCGTCCTCGCGCTCGCGCGCACGTGCCTCGAGCAGGTCGAGCAGCCGCGTCCCGACCCCACGGCGCGTCAGCTCGGGATGGACATACGCGTCGCCGATGAAGCGCCCGCCCTTGCGGTCGAGCAGCTGCCCCACTCCGGCGAGCCGTCCGTCGACTTCGACGAGCCAGGCGTCGCGCTCGAGGTCGATCCGGTCCCAGTCCTCGCGCAGGTCGCTCTCGGTCCAGTCGGACTGTCCCCAGATCGCCTCGTCGGAGAGCTGGAGCAGCGCAAGCGTCTCGCGAAGGCGTTCGAGGGTCGGCCGGGTCACGATCACGGAGCGCAGGCTAGGCGCCGCGCGCCCGCGACGAGGTGCGGTGCCCCGTACTCTGGCCGGATGGTCGTGCGTCCGTTCGAGCGATCCGACTGGCCCGAGGTGGCGCGGATCTATGCCCAGGGCCTCGGGAGCGGCGTCGCGACGTTCGAGACGCGGGTGCCCTCGTGGGAGGCGTGGGACGCGGCGCACCTGCAGGCGCCGCGACTCGTGGCCGACAGGGACGATGCCGTCGTCGGCTGGTTGGCCGTCTCCCGCGTGTCACGCCGGCCTGCGTACAGCGGCGTCGTCGAGCACTCGGTCTACGTCGACGGAACCGCTCGGCGAAGCGGCATCGGGCGAGCGCTGCTCGACGCGCTCGCCGCCGAGGCGCCCCAGCACGGGATCTGGACGATCCAGACGTCGATCATCGACGCGAACGAGGCGAGCCTGCGGCTCCACGAGGCGGCGGGCTATCGCGTCGTCGGCCGACGCGAGCGCATCGCGCAGCTCGACGGCGCCTGGCGCGACACGCTCCTGCTCGAGCTGCGGCTGCCCTGAGCTGAACGTCGGTGTCAGACACGTCTTCTTGTCAAGGCGTCACCTCGTGACATGTCGCATCCGCCCTCGCGTTGTGGAGAACCGACGGCCGGGAGAAGATCTAACGCCGGCTGCGGCCCTGTTGACGAACCGGCACGAAGTTGGCCGCGTTTGCTCTTGACAGAAATCGGTGTCTGACACCGTTCTGGCGCGCGCCGTTCAGCTCTACTCGCGTGGCTCAGCCTTGCCAGCGTCTGAACACGACGACCGCGTTGTGGCCGCCGAAGCCGAAGGAGTTCGAGACGCCGATCTCGACCTGCTCCTCGCGGGCGTCGTTCGGGATGTAGTCGAGGTCACACTCCGGGTCAGCGACCTCCTGGTTGATCGTCGGCGGGAGCACGCCGCGCTCGAGCGCGAGAATGGTGAAGGACGCCTCGACAGCTCCCGCGGCGCCCAGGCAGTGCCCCGTCGCGCCCTTGGTCGACGAGACCGGCGTGCGGTACGCCTTCTCCTCGCCGAGTGCGAGCTTGATCACGCGCGTCTCGGCGCTGTCGCCGACGGGCGTCGAGGTGCCGTGCGCGTTGATGTACCCGACGTCGTCGGGCGAGATGCCGGCATCGGCGAACGCCATCGCGAGCGCGCGTGCAGGGCTTTGACCCGTCGGGTCGGGGTCGGACACGTGCGTCGCGTCCGAGGAGACGCCGTACCCGAGCAGCTCCGCGTAGATCTTCGCGCCGCGGGCACGGGCGCGCTCGAGATCCTCGAGCACGACCATTGCTGCGGCCTCCCCCATCACGAACCCGTCGCGCTCCGCGTCGAACGGCCGGGAGGCCCCTGTTGGGTCGCCGTTCCGGCGGGAGATGGCGCGCATCGCGCCGAAGCCGGCGATGCCGACGCGGGAGACCGGCGCCTCGGTGCCGCCGCAGATCATCACGTCCGCGCGCCCGAGCCGGATCGCGTCGAGCCCGTCGCCGATCGCCATGTTCGAGGCTGCGCAGGCAGTGCACTCGGACAGGAGCGGGCCCTTCGTGCCGAGCTCCATCGAGACCCAACCGGCGGCCAGGTTCGGGATGATCTGGACGATCGAGAACGGGTTGACCCTGTCCGGGCCGCGGTCATCGAGCACCTGGATGCAGGACTCGAACGACTTGAGCCCGCCGATCCCCGTGGCGACGGCCGCGCCGACGCGGTCGGGCTCGCTCGCGATGTCGATGCCCGAGTCGGTCTCGGCCTGGCGCGCTGCCGCTAGCGCAAGGTGGGTGAACCGGTCCATGCGGCGCGACGCCTTGTAGTCGACGTAGTCCGTGACGTCGAGGTCCTTGACCTCGCACGCGAAGTCGGCCGGGAAGCCCGTCGTGTCGAACTGCGTGATCGGCCCAGCGCCCGACTCCCCCGCGATCAGCGCATTCCACGAGTCCTCGACGGTGTTTCCGAGCGGGCTGACCATACCGATGCCCGTCACGACGACGCGCCGGCGGCCGGTCGGCCCCGATCCGTTGTCGCCCATGCCGGCCACGCTACATCCCGAGCCCGCCGTCGACGAGGAGCACGGCCCCCGTCACGAAGCGGGCCTCGTCGGCGCAGAGGAAGCGGACGGCGCCGGCGACGTCCTCGGGGTCGCCGAGGCGGCCGAGCGGGGTCGCCTCGAGCATCGCCTTCGTCGCCTCCTCGGGGATGGCGTCGGTCAGCCGCGAGCGCACGTAGCCGGGGACGACGACGTTCGCGCGCACGTTGCGGCTTCCGAGCTCGCGAGCGAGCGACTTGGTGAAGCCGATGATCCCGGCCTTCGAAGCGGCGTAGTTCGTCTGCCCGAAGTTGCCGTGCACGCCGACGATCGACGAGATGTTCACGATCGCACCGCCGCGCCGCTTCATCATCGGGCGCGACGCCGCGCGGCACGTGTAGAAGACCGACGAGAGGTTCGTCTCGATCACGTCGCGCCAGTCGTCGTCGCTCATCCTGGCGAGCACCCCGTCGCGGGTGAGGCCTGCGTTGTTGACGAGGATGTCGAGGTCGCCCGCCTCATCGACGAGCGCCTTCGCGGACGCTGCATCGGACACGTCTGCTTCGAGCGCGCGGCCACCGATCTCCTCTGCCACGGCCTCGGCTTCCTCGCGGCCCGTGCGGTACGAGAGCACGACATCCGCGCCCGCGTGGCCGAGCTCGAGCGCGATCGCCTTGCCAATTCCCCGCGACGCGCCGGTGACGAGCGCGACTTTCCCGTCGAGCGAGGCGAAGCTGCCCGCGCTCATCGGGACGCGAGCGCTTCCTTCGCCTTCTCGAGGCTTGCCAGGTCGTTGACGGAGATCGTGCGGACGCTACGGTCGATCCGCTTGACGAGCCCGGAGAGCACGTTCCCTGGGCCGATCTCGACGAACGTCGTCACGCCTTCGCGCGCAAGCTCGTGTGCCGCCTGGGTGAACCGCACCGGGGCGGTCAGCTGGTCGACGAGGAGCGAGCCGAGACGCTGCGCGGGCTCGATCTTCGCGGTGACCGTCGACATGAACGGCGCGACGGGGTCGGCGAAGCGGATCTTGTCGATGGCCGGCTTGAGCCGGTCGGCGGCCCGCGCCACCAGGGGGCTGTGGAACGCGCCGGAGACCTTCAGCTTGATCGCTCGTCGCGCGCCGAGGCTCTCGGCCTCGGCACAGCACTCCTCGACCGCCTCGTTCTCGCCGGAGACGACGATCTGTCCCGGGCAGTTGTAGTTCGCAGGCCAGACGCCGAGAATCTTCCGGCACAGGGTCTCCACGTAGTGGTCCTCGAGGCCGAGGATCGCCGCCATCGCGCCGGGGCGCTGCTTCGCTGCCTCCGCCATCGCGAGCCCGCGCTCGCGGACGAGGCCGATCGCCTCGCCGGTGCCGAGCGCGCCGACGGACGCCAGCGCGGCGAACTCGCCGACCGAGTGGCCGACGACGACGTCCGGCTCGAGCCCCTCCTTGCGGACGGCGGCGAGGATCGCGAGGCTGGTCGCGACGAGAGTCGGCTGCTGCACCTCGGTCTCGACGAGCTCCTCGAGCGGAGCCTCGAAGCAGAGATGCGCGAGGTCCATGCCGGTCGCCTCGGAGCCCACGCGGTACACGTCCATCGCCTCTGGCACCGCCTCGGCGATCTCGCGGCCCATCCCCGCCTCGAGCGAGCCCTGTCCCGGGAAGCAGAACGCAACCTTCATGGTCGTCCTCCTTGGCTGCACCGCGCCGTCGTCCTCATCGCCGTACCGTTCTCCATGCCCTTCCTACGTCCTATGCGGCTTTGCCATTCCCGGCGCTCCACTCCAGAAGCGCAGAGCCCCAGGTGAGGCCGGCGCCCATCCCGGTCATCAGCACGAGAGCGCCTTCGTGGAGACGTCCATCCGTGCGCGCGTCGGCCAGCGCCAGCGGGATCGAGCCCGACGAGGTGTTGCCGTATCTGTCCACGTTCACGACCGTTCGCTCCTGCGGGACGCCGAGCTTACCGACAGCGTGGTCGATGATCCGCTTGTTTGCCTGGTGCGGCACGTAGACGTCGACCTCGTCGATCGTCTTCCCGCACTCGTTCAGCACCGCAGTCGCGGACGAGACCATCACGCGCGTCGCAAACTTGTAGACCTCGCGGCCGTTCATCTTGAGCATCGCCTCGGGATGCTCGAACACCCGCGAACCGCTCCCCGGGAGCTGGAGATGCACCCCGCCGCCGCCATCGGCGCCGAGCTCGAAGCCGAGGAAGCCTCCCTTGGCGACCGGCTCCATCACAACGGCGCCCGCGCCGTCGCCGAAGAGGACGAGCGTCGAGCGGTCGTGCCAGTCGAGGATGGTCGAGAGCACGTCCCCGCCGATCACGAGCGCGCGACGCGAAAGCCCCGAGGCGAGCATCCCGTACGCCTGCGCGAGCGCGTACATGAAGCCCGTGCAACCGGCGAGGAGGTCGTACGCCGCCGCCGCGGGGGCCCCGAGCGCGTCCGCCATCAGCGCCGACGACGTTGGGAACATCATGTCCGGCGTCACCGTGGCGCAGATCAGGAGGTCGATCTCCGACGCGTCCACCCCCGCGTCGGCAAGCGCTGCCCGCGCCGCAGGGAGGGCAATGTCGGTGAGCGCCTCGCCGTCGTTGACCATCCGCCGCTCTTTGATTCCCGTCCGCTCGACGATCCACTCGTCGGTGGTGTCGACGTACTGCGCGAGATCGTCGTTCGTGACGACACGCTCGGGCACGTACACGCCGAGCCCCGTGATCCCGATCCGCACGCCGTTGGCAGAACCAATCACGTCAGCGCTCCACGGCGAAGGTCAGCGTCCCGCGGGCCGCGAGCTCCGTCCCGACGTGCGCCGTCGCCTTCCCGCGGCCGATCGGGCCTCGCACCTGGTCGATCTCGCACGCCAGCGCGAGCGTCTCTCCGGGCGAGACGATGCGCTTGAAGCGGCAGTCGTCGATCCCCGCGAAGAACGCAATGCGACCACGGTTCTCCTCCTCGGCGAGTACCGCCACCGCGCCCGTCTGCGCCATTGCCTCGACGATCAGGACGCCGGGCATCACGGGCCGCTCGGGGAAGTGGCCGGCGAACCACCAACCGTCCTCGGGGACGCGGTACGACGCCGAGACGCGCGTGCCGGGCTCCAGCTCGGTCACCTCGTCGAGGAGCAGGAACGGGTCACGATGCGGGAGGATCGACGCAATCGTGTCCCGCCCGAAAGGCAGGGTCGGAAGGGCCACGCGGGCGAGTGTACTCGGGCGGGTCGCCCTCAGCGGCGACGCAGCACGGCGCGATTGCCCGCGGCGTCGCGTGCCACGACGACGAGCGTCCGCACCCGCGCGATCCCCCGCAACCGAATGTCGCCGGCCGCCGTGACCGTGAGCCGGCGGAGCGCCCCGTTCACGCGCGCCGCGAGCGTCGCGGGCTCGGAGACACGCAGGACGGCGGGTGACGTGGAGACCAGGCGGACGCTCGGAGCCGTGCGATCGAGAAGCACGGGCAGCTCGGCACGAGCGGTGCCGACGGCGTCCGTCGCCTCGACCGAGACGACGTAGTCACCGTCGCGGACGCGGCCGATGCGCTTCGTCCCGTCCCAGCGCACGACCTGCGTCCCGGCTTCGGCGGAGCTCGTGAGCGGCGTCGCGACCCACTTCCCGTCACGAAGGATGCGCACGGTGAGGGTCGCCGGTGCGGCGAGCGGGACGGTGATCGTCAACGCGTCGTGGCTCCCGTCGCCGTTCGGCGTGAAGGAATCCCCGTCGAGGGTGACGTGCCCGAGCGTCCTCGTGACGACCAGTGGGACGCCGGTCGTGGCCGTCCTCCCACCCGTCGCCTTCGCGGTCAGCCGGAGGGTGTACGCCCCATCAGCGAGCGACGCGCCGCCGACCGTGATCGTCCGCTCGCCGGCACGGCGCCAGCGGAGCGGCGCCGCCTGCATGACGACGGCGCCTGCCGAGTCGAGGACCTCGGCCCCGACGTTCGCGTCGGCGCTCAGCATGAATCCGACCTCGGCCGTGTCGCCCTGGCCGTCGCCGTTCGGGGACAGCGTGAGCGGGCCGGCGCTCGCCGAGGCGATCTGCAGTGAGGCTGTCGACTGCGCAGCGAGCGTCCCCATTGCCGATGTCGCCTCTGGCGCCTCGATTCGCCACGCGACGCCGGCGGGAATGGGCCCCGGCGGCCGCCAGGTCCAGTCGACGTCGGCGCTTGTGCCGGTTCCCGTGGCGAGCGTCGCGCCGGTCGCGTCGGTGACGATGACGCGCCAGGCGAGGGGCGACGAGACGCGCGCCGTGAAGCGGATCCCCCCTCCCTCGTCGGGGGCGGCGAGCGGGGCGTACAGCTTCGGCAGTCCAAGGGCCGCGACCCGCTTCGCGATGGCGGGAAGCATGGCGTAGAGCCGCTGTCCCGGACACTCCGTCAGGCCGGTGTCGCGGTGCCCCGAGATCGCGCGGAGGAGCACAGGGATCCCCGCGTTGAAGCGCTCGTTGCCGGAGGAGATGGCATTCACCGGCGAGAGTGGGTCGACGTGGCCGAGGTCGAGGCGCCAGGCGAGCGTCCGCACGAGCGCATCGATCTCGGCCTGCGGCGGGTCCAGCGCCTGGTAGTTGCCCATCACCGCGATCCCGAACGACCCGGTGTTGAACCCCTTCGCGTGGGCGCCGACGACGTTGCGGTCGATCCCGCCATACCGGCCCTCGTAGACCGTGCCGAAGCGGTCGACGAGCGCGTTGTAGCCGATGTCGTTCCAGCCGTTTCCCTTCACGTGGTAGAGCTCGATGCCCCGCACGATCGCGGGTGCCTGGAGCCGCGTGTAGTCGTTCGTCCCGGCCGTGTGGTGGACGAACGCCATGCGCAGGGTGTCCGCGTAGAGGGGAGCGGCACGCCGGATCGCCTCGTCGGCCTGCCACGCGCTGCGCGGCACGATGGTCGGCGAGCCGGCCGACGCCGTGACGCGGAGCGGGACCTTCGAGACGGGACTGTGCACGGTGAGCGCCCGGGCACGCGTGACCTGTCCGTGGACGCGCACCTCCACGCGGTCGGCCCTCTCCACCCAGACCGGCGCGCCGAGCCGCCAGCCCCGCGTCGCACGAGCCTCAGCGCTACCGGCGTCCGGTCCGTCGGCGTCGTCCTCGGCGACGGGTTGCCAGGCGGACCAGCGACCACCGGCTCCCTGAGTGCGGAAGTCCAGCCTCCCCGGACCGCGCCAGTGGATGCCCACGAGCTGGAAGGACGCCATGTGACCGCCGGCGCTGAGGGTTCTCTCGCCGTGCAGAGGAAGGTCGTGCACCTCGAGCGAGGCGAGACCCGCCGCAGCATGCGCGGGCCAGGCAAAGGCGAGGAGGAGAAAGAGAGCGAGTCGCCTGGGCATGCGATCACAAGACTGATGCACCGCTGCCTTCTGCGGCAACCCCCGCTCCCCTTTCCGAACCGAACGCTTACGGGCCGCGCGTCTCTCGTCCAGGGCTCGCCGCAGGCGAGCCCTGGTACATTCGGAAGCGTCGTGAATGCGGGTCTCGGGCGAGCGCTCGGCCCCTTCCTCGCAGGGGTTGCCGCCGCACTCGTGCTCGCCGGAGCAGCCGCGGGCGCACCCGCCGGGTCGAAGGTGCTCGTCGTCGAGTTCGAGAACGACGTCAACCCGGTCACACAGGACTACCTCGTCGACGAGATGCGCCGCGGGGCGCGGGACGGCTACGCAGCGGTCGTGATCGAGATGGACACGCCGGGCGGCCTCGGCTCCTCGATGCGAGCGATCGTGAAGGAGATGCTCGCGGCGAAGGTGCCGGTCGTCGTGTACGTCGCGCCGGCCGGCTCGAGCGCCGACTCAGCAGGGGCGGTGATCGGCCAGGCCGCCGACGTGCTCGCGATGGCGCCGCAGACGAACATCGGCTCGTCGACCCCGATCACGTCGACCGGCGACAACTTCGGCTCGGACCTGCGGAAGAAGGTTGTCAACGACGCGGCCGCGTACATCGGCGAGCTGGCGCGGGAGCACGACCGCAACGTGGAAAAGTCCGAGGCGATGGTGCGCGACGCCGCGAACTACGGGGCGCGCGAGGCCCTCGACCTCGGGATCGTCGACGTCATGGCGCCGAGCGTCCCCGCATTGCTCGAGCAGATCGACGGGCGGACGACGGTCCCCAAGGGCCTCGTCCTGCACACGGCCGACGCGCAGGTGGAGCGGGTGGAGATGTCGTTCTGGAAGCGGGCGCTCGACCTGCTGATCGACCCGAACGTGATCGCGCTGATGCTCTCCGTCGGCCTCCTCGGGATCGTCGTCGAGCTTTGGAACCCGGGGCTCATCCTCCCCGGCACGGTCGGCGCGATCTCGCTGATCATCGGCCTCTACGGGCTCCAGGTGCTGCCCGTCTCGGTCGCGGGGGTGCTGCTGATGCTGCTCGCGGCGGCGTTCTTCATCGCGGAGGCATTCGTCCCGAGCCACGGCGCGCTCACCGTCGCGGGCGGCATCACGTTCGTGCTGGGGGCCCTGCTCCTCTTCGACCCGGCCGGCGATCTGTACCAGGTCTCGCTCTGGACCGCCGTCGCGATCGCCGGCTCGCTCGCGCTGCTGATGGGCGTCGCCCTCTCGCGCGTGGCCAAGGCGCGTCACAACCCCGTGGAGGTCGGCGTGGCGCAGCTCGTCGGCGACGAGGCGGTCGTAAGGCGCGAGGGCTGGGTCGCTGTTGCCGGCGAGCTGTGGCGCGCCCGCACGCCGGACGGCCGCCCGCTCGTACCCGGCGAGCACGTCACCGTCGAGTCCGTCGAGGACGGGCTCGAGCTCGTCGTAGGATCCCCGCACCCGACCGAAAGGGCCTGATGTCCGTTGCGCTGATCGTCATCGTCGCGATCCTCGTCGTCTTGCTCGTCATCCTGTTCGCGGCCGTCAAGGTCGCGCGGGAGTACGAGCGGGGCGTCATCTTCCGCCTCGGCCGCCTGCTGCCACAGCCGAAGGGCCCCGGGCTGTTCATCCTGATCCCCGTGATCGACCGGATGGTGAAGGTCGACCTGCGGACGGTGACGCTCAACGTGCCACCGCAGGAGGTGATCACGAAGGACAACGTGCCCGTGCGCGTCAACGCGGTGGCGTACTTCCGGATCGTCGAGCCGAAGGCCGCGATCGTGCAGGTGGAGAACTACATGGTCGCGACGTCGCAGATCGCGCAGACGACCCTCCGCTCGGTGCTCGGCCAGCACGTGCTCGACGAGCTGCTCTCGGAACGCGACAAGATCAACCAGATCCTCCAGTCGATCATCGACGAGGCGACCTCGCCGTGGGGGATCAAGGTCTCGATCGTCGAGGTGAAGGACGTCGAGATCCCGGCGGACATGCAGCGCGCCATGGCCCGACAGGCGGAGGCCGAGCGCGAGCGGCGCGCGAAGGTGATCTCGGCCGAAGGCGAGTTCCAAGCTTCCGAGCGCTTGAAGGATGCGGCGGGCGTGATGGCCCAGCAGCCGATCACCGTCCAGCTGCGCTACCTGCAGACCCTCCTCGAGATCGGCGCGACGAACAACTCGACGATCGTGTTCCCGATCCCGATCGAGTTCCTCGAGACGCTCGGGCGCGGACCGAAGGCCGAGAGCTGAGCCCAGGTCGTGCGCGTCGTCGCGGTCGTCCTCGTCGCGGTCGTCCTCGCGATGCTCGCGGCAGCCGCGGTGCGGGGCGTCCGTCGCGCCGCGTGGCCGCACGACGACGTCGAGGAGACGGGCCGCAGCGTCAGCCGTGCGCTCGTCGAGGGGCTGATCGTGCTCGCGCTGGTGATCCTCGGCGTCGTCGTCCTGGTGGCGTTCTTCGACTGGTAGCGCTCTTCAAAGGTGTCCGACATTCGGTCGGACCGGGGACGTCCTACTCGGCGGCCGGCTCTCCCGCCTCCCCCGCCTCCCCCGGCGTCTGTTCCGGCGCTCCCTCTGACTCGTCGGCGGGCAGCTCGTCCTCGTCGCCGTTTCCGATCACCGGGGCGAGGCTCGAGACCTTCTCTCCCTCCCGGAGCCGCATCACGATCACGCCCTGGGTCGCCCGGCCGAGGCGCTTGATCTCGTCGACCGCCATCCGGATCACGGTGCCGCCATCCGAGATCAGCATCACCTGGTAGCCCTCGCGGACGACGCGCGCGCCCGCCAGCTGGCCCTTCCCCGCGACGAGCTGCGCGGTCTTGACGCCCATGCCGCCGCGCCCCTTCGCAGGGTACTCCGAAACCCGGGTCCGCTTGCCGTAGCCGTTCTCGGTCACCACGAGCAGGTCGGTGTCGTCCTCGGCGATGTTCACCGAGATCACCTCGTCGCCGGCGCGGAGCTTCATTCCCGCGACGCCGGAAGTGTCACGTCCCATCGCGCGGACGTCGGTCTCGTGGAACCGGATCGCCTGACCCTTCCGCGAGACCATCAGGATGTCGTTCGACCCCGTGGAGTGGCGGACGCCGACGAGCTCGTCCCCTTCGCGCATCTTGATCGCGATGATCCCGTCCGCCTTGAGCGGCGTGTTGTAAGAGGCGAGCTCGGTCTTCTTGACGACGCCGTTCTTCGTCGCGAAGACGAGGTGCTTCGCCTCGGCGAAGTCTCGCGTCTGGATCACCGCACGCACCTGCTCGTCCTGCCGGAACGGCAGGAGGTTGACGAGGGCGCGACCGCGCGACTGGCGTGACCCGAGCGGCAGCTCGTGCACCTTGAGCCGGTAGACCTTCCCGACGTTCGTGAAGAAGAGGATGAAGTCGTGGGTCGAGGCGACGAACAGGTGCTCGATGAAGTCCTCGTCCTTGAGCTCCATGCCCATCACGCCGATCCCGCCGCGTC
>DASSBV010000057.1:0-3088 GCA_035698545.1 Gaiella sp.
GTGACGTTCGCGCCCGCGAACCCCGCCGCGACGAGCCCCTGCACCGCCTCGCCGAGCCGCTCCGCCGGGGTCGGCAGCGGAACGTAGGCCCAGTCCAGGCCGAGCGCGGCGAACCCGGCGTTCTGCATCTGCGGCGAGAGCGAGTGTGCCATGGGCCAGCCCAGCAGGCCGACGAGCGTCGTCGTTCCGCGTATCTCGGTCACACGACGAACGACCGGTCGAGCTCCGCCACGCTCCGCACCCCTGCAAGCGCCATCGTGAGGTCGAGCTCGCCGGCCAGCTGCCGGATCACCGCCTCGACGCCCTCGGCGCCGCCCACCGCGAGCCCGTAGACGTACGGGCGCCCGAGCAACACCGCGTTGGCGCCGAGCGCAACGGCCTTGAGCACGTCGGTCGCCGTCCGAACGCCGGAGTCCATCAGCACCACCGCGTCGGGGCCGACCGCGTCACGCACCTCGACGAGAGCGTCGAGCGCGGCGATCGAGCCGTCCACCTGCCGGCCACCGTGGTTCGAGACCACGATCCCGTCGATTCCGAGTTCGTGCGCCCGTGTAGCGTCGTCGCCTCGCAGGATCCCCTTCAGCAGCACCGGCAGCGAAGTCCACTCGCGCAGCCGGCCAAGGTCGTCCCACGTGAGCCCGAGGTTCGAGAACGCAGCGAGCGCCATCAGCGACGCGGTCGCGCGATCCTCTGTGGGCGTCTTCTCGAGCCGCTCGACGAACACCGGGTCGGTGAAGAACTGCTCGAGCCCCTCGCCGTCGAGGAACGGGAGGTAGCCGTTGCCGAGGTCCCGTGGGCGCCAGCCGAGGTTCAGCGTGTCGACGGTGAGGACGATCGCGCCGTAGCCGGCCGCCTCGGCGCGGCGAACGAGGCTCTCGGCGAGCTCGGGATCACCCCACCAGTAGAGCTGGAACCAGCGCGGCGGCTCGATCGCGGCCACGTCCTCGAGCGAGGACGAGGCGGCGCTCGAGACGACGAACGGCACGCCGGTCGCCTTCGACGCCCGCGCGACCGCGAGCTCGGCGTCGGGGTGGACGATCGAGAGGACGCCGACCGGTGCAAGCAGGAACGGCACCGGCGAGTGGAGCCCGAGCACCTCGACCGAGGTGTCGCGCTCGGCAGTGCCGACCAGCATCCGAGGGCGCAGGTTCCGGCGCCGAAACGCTTCGAGGTTCGCGCGCATCGTCTCTTCCGTGCCGGCTCCGCCTGCGACGTAGTCGAACGGGGCGTGCTCGAGCGCCTCTTTTGCTCGCGCCTCCCAGTCGGCCGCGCCGACCGGCCACGGCGTGCCGCGCGAGAGGTAGATCTGGTTCTGGACGACGTTTCCCGGGTCGAGCGGCATCGCCGGATCCTACGACGAGCGACGATCGAGCAGCATCGAGCTGTAGTAGCGCCGGAGCCACACCTCGTAGGCGTCGTCGTCGAGGCGCGCCAGCTCGGTCAACGTCCGGTAGGTGGCCCAGTTGACGGTGACCCAGAAGACAGGCTCCACGTCGTCGCGCCTCGCGTGGGTGGGCCGGCCCGGCTTTTCGAGATAGAGCTCGGTGGCCCAGCGCACGCCGGTACGGCGGTTGGCGGTGATGCGCTGCCAGAGCTCCCCGATGGCATCGTCCGCCGCGGCGGCGTGCTCGACCACGGACACGATCCGCGCCGAACGCGGCGTGATCAGGCGAAGGTGCGCGGCGTGGAGGTCGAGCATCGCGGCCGCGTCGGGCGCGTCTTGCACCCGGCGCCCGGACTCTCGCTCGATGACCGGCGTCTCGCTGGCATCCCCGCGAATTGCGAAGTCGACCGCGGCGCCGAGCAGCGCCGCCTTCGTGCCGAAGACGGCCTCGATCGTCTTGGGAGACACGTCTGCCCGCGCGGCGACGTCTCTGATCGTCGTCCCGCTCCACCCACGCTCAGCGAACAGCAGGTGCGCCTGCTCGACGACTGCCGCGCGTGTACGTGCCGCGGCTGCCAGGCGCGCAGGGGCGTGGTAGCGACGTCGTGGCTTGCCGGCGGTCCGAAATTCCATTAGGGTTCAAGCCTATCGAACACAACTCGATGCACGGCCATCCGGGCGGCGTGTCGATTCGAGCAAAGGGGGAAGTATGCGACGTCTTCGATGCACCAGTGCCGCACTCCTCGTGACGGCTGTCGTGTGCGGGCTTGCCGCCGCGGGCGCGAGCGCGGCGCCGACCGTCGTCGCGACGGGCCTCGACAACCCTCGCGGGCTGGCGTTCGGGGCCGACGGCACGCTCTACGTCGCCGAGGCCGGACGCGGCGGGACCGGGCCGTGCTTCACGAACAGCGAGCCGAACTTCGTGTGCTTCGGCACGACCGGCGCGATCACGCAGGTCAGCCACGGCGCCCAGTCGCGTCTTGCGACGGGTCTGCCCTCATTGGCCGTCGCGGACGGCGGCGGGGCCACCGGCCCGAACGACGTCTCTCTCCTCGGCAACGGCGCGATCGCGGTCACGCTCGGGCTCGGCGCACCGCCGGCCACGGTCGCACCCGGCGGTCTCCTGGCGGGCACGGGCCTCGGCTCGGTGATCCGGCTCAACGGCCACTCGGGCCAGTGGCGCTCGCTCGCTGACGTTGCGGCGTACGAGGCCTCGGCGAACCCGGACGGGACCGACCTCGACACGAATCCGTACGGTCTGCTCGCTCTTCCCGGACGGACGATCGTGGCCGACGCGGGTGGGAACTCGGTGCTCGAGATGTCCGCCTCGGGCAGGATCTCGACGCTCGCAGCCTTCCCGCAGACGCCGTTCACCGTCCCCTTCCCCGGTTCGATGGACGCGGTGCCGACCGCGATCGCGAAGGGCCCGGACGGCGCGCTCTACGTCAGCCAGCTGACGGGCTTCCCGTTCCCGGTGGGCGGCTCCACCGTCTGGCGGATCGGATCAGCGGGGCTCGAGCCCTTCCGCACGGGGTTCACGAACGTGGTGGACATCGTTTTCGGCCCGGACGGCAGCCTCTACGTCGTCGAGATCGACTCGGCGGGGCTCGCGACGCCCCCGCCGCACCCGCCGATCGGCTCTCTGATCCGGGTCGCTCCCGACGGAACGCGATCGACCGTCGCAGCCGGGCTCTTTGCGCCGGG
>DASSBV010000058.1:0-11184 GCA_035698545.1 Gaiella sp.
GAGAGCTCTTCGAAATGCGCGCGAGCACAGGCCGGCACGAGCAGGTCGAGATCCGAGAGCCGCGCGGGACGCAGTCCCGTGTCCCCCTGCTCCGGCGGCTCGCGGATGACGAAGACCGGCTGCCCCCGACGATCCTGGCGCGCTTTCCCGAGCTTGCGCCGCCCGGCCTCCCAGAGGTCCGACACCGCGCCCTGCGCGCCGATCAGCATGCGCGGCGCCGCGCGTGCCGCCTCCCCCACGAACGCCTCGCACCCGTGTCCCGATGGGACGACGTTCGTGCCCAGATGACAGAGAGCGGCAAGGGTTGCGTCCTCGCGCTCGACCGCGGCGAAGCGCCCCTGGCCGCGACGGGCCACGTCCTCGAGGAAGACGCGCTCCACCGGGCTCTCGGCGCAGTACGCGAGGACCTGCTCGGTCGTCGGGTCGACGAGTTGGGAGCGCATGGCGCGGTCAACCATAAGCCCTCGCGCCGGCGCACTAGGCTTGCGCCATGCCAATCCACGTTCGTGCGAACCAGGGTGACTATGCCGAGGCGTGCCTCCTGCCCGGCGACCCGCTCAGGGCGAAGTATATCGCCGAGACCTTCATGGAGGACGTCGTCCAGCGGAACTCCGAGCGGGGGATGCTCGGCTACACCGGCACGTTCGAGGGGAAGCCGGTCTCGGTGCAGTCGAGCGGGATGGGGTGTCCGTCGGCCGCAATCGTGATCGAGGAGCTCGTCCAGCTCGGCGTCAAGAAGCTTCTGCGGGTCGGGACGTGCGGCGGCCTCCAGCCCGATCTCGGGATGGGCGACCTGATCATTGCCCTCTCCGCGACGCCGGCGGACAGCACCGCGACCCATTACGTCGGCGGCGAGCCACACGCTCCGACCGCGGACTTCGGCCTTGTGCACGAGGCCGTGCACCAGGCGAAGGAGCTCGGAAAGCCTGTCCGGGTGGGGCCGATCGTGTCGAGCGACATCTTCTACCAACCCGATCCGGGCCTCGCCTCGCGCTGGTCGGATCGAGGGATCCTCGCTGTCGAGATGGAGGCTGCCGTGCTGTTCACGCTCGGCGCGCTCCGGAAGATCCAGGCCGGCTGCATGCTGCTGGTCTCCGACGTGGTCGTCGACGGCGAGTTCGTGCGCATCACCGACGAGGAGATGCGGGCGGCGGTCGACCAGATGACCGAGCTCGCGCTGCACGTGGTGACGGCGTAGTGCGGAACGTGCGCTAGGGACCGCCGTGTCGCGCGTGTTCCTCGTCAACCCCGCCTCCGCGAACGGCTCGACGGGGCGGCGCTGGCCGGACGTCGCGCGGCGCGCGACTGCACTGGGCCTCGACGGCGAGACGCTCCTCAGCGAGCGTCCGGGACATCTCGCGGAGCTTGCCGCCACGGCGGCCGCAGAAGGCGCGACGGAGATCATCGTTGTCGGCGGGGACGGGTCGGTGCACGAGGTGGTCGACGGGCTCGCGCGGGCCGAGGCGTGTGAGCGGGTCGAGCTAGCCATGATTCCGTTCGGCACGGGCAGGGACTTCGCGCGCAGCCTCCGGATTCCGAGACGGGTCGACGACGCGCTCGCGGTGGCCCGGGATGGTCGCGTACGAACGGTCGATCTCGGCCGTGCGACGTACTCCATCTCGAACGGCGAGGCGGTCGCGTACTTCGCGAACTTCGCGGGGGCGGGAATCAGCGGCGCGATCGCCGACCGGGCTAATCGCACGACGAAGGCGCTCGGCGGCAGGCTCTCGTTCATCTGGGCGACGCTCGCGGTGTTCAGCCGCTGGCAGCCGACCGAGATGACGATCGAGATCGACGGCGACCGCCGCCAGGTGCTGCTGCTCGAGGCGCTCGCGATGAACGGCGACTACACGGCCGGCGGGATGTGGGTCGCCCCGGAGGCGTCGCTCGAGGACGGCACGTTCGACGTCGTGCTGATCGGCAACTTCTCGAAGGCGGAGTTCACGACGACCTTCCCGAAGATCTATCGCGGGACGCACGTCTCGCATGCGAAGGTCGAGATCGTGCGTGCGCGCGAGCTCCGGGTGGACGCACCCTCCCCCCTGCCGATCGTGCTCGACGGCGAGCAGCCGGGAACGACGCCGGTTCGCTTCGAAGTCGTCCCGAGGGCGCTGCGCGTCCGTGTCCCATGCGAGGGCTAACGCGGTGTCAAGCGTAAACAGTGTCAGACACCGTTTCTTGTCAAGGGCACACCAGTGCCGGGACTGTGCCGATTCGCCCACAGGCCCATTCCCTGTGCTCAGGCGCGTGGAGGCCGCATGCTGTCGCAAGCCAAGGCGCTCCGCGACAACTTCGGCTTATGCGCCTCCGCGGCGGCATGAGCACTGCTCATGCGTGAGGTTGCGTCCGTTCGCGAGCGAGGCCAGGACGGCTCTGCCGCGCGGGCGGGTCGAAGAAGACGCTACGCGCCGGCCTTGCGGGACGGTGCCTTCTGCGCCGACGCGGGCTTCTGCGCCCGCTTGAGCGCGGCGACGTCCTTCTCCAGCTTCGCGACCCGCTGCTCGAGCGCCTCGATCCCGCGCACCTTGCGGGACAGGTCGTCGACCCGATTCTTCAGGTCGTTGAATGCGCGGAGTGCCCGCGAGCCGCCGGGCAGGTCCGCGATGCGCTGCATCGCCTGCTCGCCCTTGCCTGCAAGGCGCCCGATGACGTCGTCGTCGGTGGGCTTCGTCGTCGACATGCCGCAGTCATACCACGACTCGCGGTTTCGAGCCGGATCCCGAGGCGAGGATCCGAGCGACGTGCTCGAGCACGACGCCCACCGGCTCGCGTACGACCAGCGCGGCGTCGCGGTCGTACGGCGTCTCGTCGAGGTTGACGATCGCGAGGGTCCCGCCCGCCCGCAGCGTCTCTCCGGGGAGCCCGGCGACCGGCCAGACCTCGAGCGATGAGCCGAGGACGACGAGCAGCTGCGTCCCTTTGCAGAGCGCAGTGGCTCGCGCCATCGCGCGCTCGGGAAGCTGTTCGCCGAACATGACCACGCCAGGCTTCACGATCGAGTCGCACGAACGGCACAGCGGCACGCGCCCGTCTCGAAGCTGCGCCAGTACCCCCGCCAGCGACGCCACGGCACCGCACGTGAGGCAGTCGAAGCGGCGGATCGAGCCGTGCAGCTCGACCATGTCCGAGCTTCCGCCACGCAGATGGAGCGCATCGATGTTCTGCGTCGTCACCGCCTGCACGTGCCCATCCCGCTCGAGCTCGGCGAGAGCGAGATGGCCGACATTCGGCACCGCCGAGGCGAGCAGCTCCACACGCGGGCCGTACCAGCTCCAGACACGGACCGGGTCTGTGCGGAAGGCGGCGATCGAGGCGACCTCGTACGGGTCGATCTCCTCCCAGAGCCCGCCAGCCGAACGGAAGTCGGGAATGCCGCTCTCGGTGCTCATCCCCGCGCCGCTGAGGACCACCGCAGGGCCCCTTTCGAGGATGAGCGCTGCGAGCTCCTCGGCGGTTGCCACGCGCGGCATCGTACGCGGCGAGATATATCTCGGCCCTGTCATGGACGGCTGGTTCTCCCACGTGGTGCGCGTCCGGTTCGCGGAGACCGACGCGCAGGGCATCGCCCATCACGCCTCGTACCTCGTGTGGTTCGAGGAGGCACGTGTCGCCCATCTAGCAGCGGTCGCGGGAGGCTACAGCGCCATCCGGGCACGCGGGATCGAGGCGCTGACGACCGGAGTCGAGGTCACCTACGAGCGTGCCGCGGTGTTCGACGACGTGCTCACGATCGGCGTACGCTGCGCCGAGGCGCGCGGCGCGCGCTTCCGCTACGAGTACGTCGTCGAGCGCGACAGCGAGCGCATCGCGACGGGATCGACCCGGCATGCGACCGTCGACGCCGTGACCCGCCGGCCCCTCCGCGTGCCGGACTGGCTCCTCGGCGATCTGCTCAGCGCCCCGCCGGAGCGGTAGCCGTAGTCGTCGCGGCGGGCGTCGTCGTGGTGGGGACGCCCTGCCCCGGCGACGGCGTCGTCTTGGTCTCACCCGCGGGCGTCGTCGGCTTCGGCTTCTTCGGCCGCACCTTCGTCCCGATCCGGACGATCGTCGGCTCGCCGACGTAGTAGCTGCGCCAGGTCGTGTCGTACATCAGCGTCCCGTTCGGCGCGAACACCCGCCGGCGGACGCTCGTCGAGCGCGGCGGCACGCCGTACTGCTCGACGACCTTCTCGCCCTTGTAGATGGAGGAGTCGTCGATGCGCTTCCATGGAACCTTGCCCTCGGTGACGAGCGGCGTGCTCTCGGTCTCGACGCGCCGGTCGGTCGGCGTTCCGTAGAGGTTGACGGTGAGCGACCCGGTCCCCACGAAGGTCCGTAGCAGCAGCCAGTGGTCGGTGTCGTTCCGGAACACCAGGTCGAGGTCGGGGTAGTTCACGGTCGCGTCGCGGCCGAGCGGGTAGTGGCTGATGTAGAGAGCGTGATTCGTCCGCTTCTCGATCGAGAGACCCGCCTCGAACGCGGCGTTGAAGACCGTCGTCGAGACCTGGCAGACACCGCCGCCGATCCCGCTCTCGAGCTCGCCGTTGATGATGACGGGCGCCTCCTCGAACCCCTTCGCGGCGTTTCGCTCGCCCGTCGTCGCGTTGAACGAGAAGCGGTCGCCCGGGGCGACCAGGGCGCCGTCGATCAGCTCCGCGACCAGGGCGACATTGTGCAGACGGCCCTCGGTGCCACCGTACGTCGTCGTGTACGAGCCGACGACGCCCGTGATACCCATCGCCTCTGCCTCCTGCGTCGTGCGCGCGGGCGGGGCGGTGCGGACGACGAGGGTGGCCGAGCGATTCGTGGGCGAGAACGCGGCGCGCTCGATCGCCGCGAGTGATGCGTCGACGTCGAGCGCGCGGCCGTCCTGCGAAGGAACGACCTTGATCCCGCCCGACACGACCCTGAACGTCGCGTCGCGCGGCTTCCTGCCGACCGTGTTGGAGAGCTTCTCGACCCAGCGCCGGGCACCGGCGCCGCCCACGCTGACGCGCGTCTGCCCGCCGGAGGGCAGGTCGAGCAGGTGCGCAATGCGCCATCGGGGGAGGCGGAACCGCGTCGCGCCCACGGTCAGGGTGACCGGGCGCGAAAGGGCCGTCCGGGCGGTGGCCTGCGCGTCCTCGAGCTGTGACGCGGTCACCTCTGGCTCGGCAACGACGACCGGCAGCCTCACCGGCCCCTCGCGGTCGAGCGCGGCGAGCGATGCGACGATCAGCCTGCTGGCCTTTGCCTGGTCGAGGCGGACACCCGCTCGCTCGGGGACGACGCCGACCGAGAGCCCCCGCCGCCGGAGCTTCGCGCTCGCGGCAGGCTGGTCGACCGCGGCCGCGATGCGGGCAATCGTGTAGCGAAGCGCCGACGGGTACAGGTCGACGTGAGGGTCGACCTCGGCTCCGAGGAGGCGCGTCTGGATTCGCCGGAGCCCCCGAAGCGGGGCGAACCCGTCGCCTTCACTGGCAGCCTCGCGGAGCGCCGCGTTCCAGTCGGACCGCACGCCGAGCTGCGAGGCGGTCAGCTCGAAGCTCCGGCCTCGCGCGACGAACGTCACGGGCTCGTGGGCGAGCGTGTCCGCACGCTCGACGAGGCGTGCTCGTGCGGCCCGGAGACCGAGCCCCCCGACGTCGAGGCCCGCGACGGTCGTGCCCTCCGCGAGCCTCGTGGGCGACCCTGCGAACAGGCTCGCTCCCACCACCGCGACCACGCAGACGCCTCCCGCCGCGAGGACGGCCCTGCGCACCGTAGGTCGCTGCGAGCGTCGCCGGCGCGCCGTACCCGAAACGCTCGTGGCGCCGGAAGACACGGCCTCCTAGGGTAGCGGAGCGCCAGTGCGTCTTTCTCACCCATTTCGGGGGCGAGCAGCCGCGCCCGGGCGCCGCCAAAGGCGGCAGTCCCGCTTCAGGGATGTGCCCGGCCGGCGAGGGCGGGCGGGAGCTTGCGGCGTGCGTTCCGCGCCAGCGGAATGCACTCCGCACCGGACTCCGCCGCACCGGACTCCGCCGCAGGCGGCAGTCCGCTTCAGGGTGTGCCCGTGACCCGGCGCAGCCGGGGCCCGGGAGCTTGCGGCGTGCGTTCCGCGCCAGCGGAATGCACGCTCGCAGGCTAGAAGACGAACAGCTCGACCCCTCCGGAGACGTTCAGCTCGATGCCCGTGACGTAGGACGCGAGGTCGGAGCAGAGGAACGCGATCGCGTTCGCGACGTCCTGCGGCTCGCCCGGGCGCTTGAACACCGTGCGATTCGCGATCCGCTCGTTCATCGCCGCGTTCGCCATGTGGAACGCCTCGGTGCCGATGATCCCGGGCACGATCGCGTTGCACGTGATCCCGTGGCGGCCGCCCTCCATCGCGAGCGTGCGCGTCAGGCCGAGCAGGCCCGCCTTCGTCGTCGAGTAGCTCGCCTGCCCGAACCCGCCGAGCGTCCCCGCAACCGACGCCATGTTCACGATCCGGCCGAAGGCGCGCTCGCGCATGTGGGGCCACACCGCCTGCGCGCAGTTGAACGCGCCGCTCAGGTTGACCCGGAGGTCCCGCTCCCAGAGCTCGGGCTGCTGGTCGGGGAATTGGCCGACGTGGTCGAGAGTCCCCGCGTTGTTGACGAGTATGTCGACCGCCCCGAGCTCCTCCACCACCCGGGAGACGGCCGCCGCGACCGCTTCGCGGTCGGTGACGTCGCAGCGCACTGCGAGCGCGCGCCGCCCGAGCGCGTGGATCTCCTCCACGGTCGACTCCGCGTGCACCATCCCCTGCGCCACGGCTGCCTGCGCGAGCATGCCGTAGCGCTCGGCGGCGCTCGTGTCCGACTCGACCAGAATGTCCGCGATCGCGACATCCGCTCCGGCTCGGGCGAGAGTCAGCGCGTCGGCGCGCCCGAGTCCCCGCGAGCCGCCCGTGACGAGTGCGACGCGGCCGGAGAGGTCGATCTCGAGCGCCATCGAGCGGGATCCTACGCCTGTCCCGCGCGCACGAATCGGCGGCTTCGCAGCCGAATCTCGCCGGTACCCTCCTGGCATGCGATCCACGCTTCTCGTCGTCGGGGCCGTCTGTGCGACCGTTGCGTTTGCGGGCCTCGGGGCCGGGTGCTCGTCGTCCGGCGACGACTCGGCCTCCGCGACGAGTCCGGGCACGACGACCTCGACGGGCTCGAGGAAGATGACGATCCGCGTGCTGGCCTCGGTCACGAAGGCGAACCCCGTCGACCTTCCGCCGCGCAACGTGCAGAACAAGGGCGACAGGGTGTTCGTCGAGTCGCAGCTCCGAAACGCGGTCCCGCAGTTCGGCCAGCCCAAGGGCTCCATCGTCGGGATCGACTACTCCACGATCACGTATCTCTCGAGCACCGAGCGGCTCGTGAGCGTCCAGATCACGCTTCCCGGCGGAGGGCTCCGCCTGCGGGGGACGCTGGACGTCTCGAATCCCAACGCACTGGTGAAGATCCCGGTGATCAGCGGCACGCGGGACTTCGCGGGCGCTACCGGCTACTCCGAGGCGCGGAGCGCAGGCGGCCAGCAGACGCTGAACATCTACCGCCTACGCCTGCCCTAGGCCTCGGAGCGCACGGGCTTCACCTTCGCCGCGGGAGGCGCAGCGCGGGTAGAACCGCCTCGTGCGCCGGATCGGGGTCGAGGAGCGGAGGGCAAGGCTCGTACGGCGGCATCGCCTCGGCGCCGCGCATCGTGCGGACGAGGTTGTGGAGGGGGTCCGCTCGGTCGTCGCGCTCCATTCGACCGACCCGGTGACCGTCTACCTGTCCGCCTGGGCGCGGACGAACGGCCTCCGCCCGGTTGACCTCGAGCAGGCGCTCTACGTCGAGCGGTCGCTCGTACGGATGCTCGGCATGCGCAGAACGCTGTTCGTCGTGCCCCGCGAGCTTCTTCCCGTCGTCGACGCTGCGTGTACGAAGGCGGTCGCGGCGCAGGAGCGGCGCAAGCTCGAGCGGTTCGTCGAAGAGAGCGGCGTCTCTGGCGATCCCGCCGCATGGATCGAGGCCGCATCGTCCGCTGCCCTCGAGGCGCTCGGGAAGCGCGGCGAGGCGTTCACGAGCGAGCTCTCGGGCGACCACCTGCTTCTCTCGCAGCGCATTCGCATCGGCGCCGGCACGCGCTGGGAGACCGAGGTGGGCGCGGCGAGCCGCATCCTCCTCCTGCTGGGAGCGGAAGGGAAGATCGTCCGCGACCGCCCGCGTGGGTCATGGATCGGGAGCCAGTACCGCTGGGTGCCGGTCGCCCGCCTCGGGCGGCTCGCGCGGCTCGCGCCGGCCGACGCACGGGCCGAGCTCCTCCGCCGCTACCTCGCCGCCTTCGGGCCTGTGACCGAAGTGGACATACGCTGGTGGGCGGGCTGGAGCGCACGAGACGCGCGCGCGGCGCTCGCCTCCGTCCCGCACGAGACAGTCGAGCTGGACGGCGCGACCGGCTATGTCTCGACGGACGACGTCGAGCCCGAGGAGGCTCCCGAGCCGGTCGCGGCCCTCCTCCCGGCGCTCGACTCGACGACGATGGGCTGGAAGGAGCGCGACTGGTACCTCGGGCCGCACGTCGCAGCGATCTTCGACCGAAACGGCAACGCCGGGCCGACGGTGTGGTGGCAGGGCAAGGTTGTCGGCGGCTGGACGCAGCGGCCGGACGGGGAGATCGCCTATCGCCTGCTCGAGGACGTCGGCACCGACGCCGAGGCTTCCGTCGCCGCGGAGGCCGACCGGCTCGTCGAGTGGCTCGACGGCATTCGCGTGACTCCACGGTTCCGCACGCCGCTCCAGCGCGAGCTGGCGGGCTGACGTGTGACGCCGGCGTCCACTCCAGCGACGCTCCGCCGCCGGCTCGGCACCTTCGACGCCGCCGTGATCGGAGTCGGGTCGATGGTCGGCGCAGGCGTGTTCTCGGCGATCGGCCCAGCGGCGGAGGCGGCCGGCTCCTGGCTCGTGCTCGGCCTCGCGATCGCCGCGGTCGTCGCGTATTGCAACGCGGTTGCCTCCGCGCAGCTCGCGGCGCAATATCCGCTGTCGGGCGGCACCTACGTGTACGGGCGGGAGCGGCTCGGTGCCTGGTGGGGGTTTGCGGCGGGCTGGTGCTTCGTCACCGGCAAGACGGCCTCGTGCGCCGCGATGGCGCTGACGTTCGGCGCGTACGTGGCGCCGGGCTCCGGAATCGTCCAGCGATTGCTCGGGATCCTCGCGGTCGTTGCGCTGACAGCCGTGACGCTCCGTGGGATCGAGCGAACGGCGCAGCTCACACGCTGGCTCGTGGCCGTCAGCGTCGGTGTGCTCGTCGTGACCGTCGCGATTCTGCTGACGAGCGGCGAGACCGACGTCGGGCGGCTCACGATCGGCGAGCCGGACCTGTACGGCATCCTCCAGGCGGCAGGGCTGCTCTTCTTCGCGTTCGCCGGGTACGCGCGCATTGCGACGCTCGCGGAGGAGGTACGCGACCCCGCCCGGGCGATCCCGCGGGCGATAGTGACGGCGCTGGCCGCCGTCCTCCTCCTGTACTTCGCGGTCGCCGTGTCGGCGCTCGTCGTCGCCGGACCGGACGCGCTCGCCGCGAGCAGCGCACCGCTCCGCACGGCGGTCGAGCTCGCCGGGGCGCACTGGGCCAAGCCCCTCGTGACGGCGGGGGCGGTCGTCGCCAGCCTCGGCGCGTTGCTCGCGCTGCTCGCCGGCGTCGCGCGGACCGCTCTCGCGATGGGCCGAAACCGTGACCTGCCGTCCCGCCTCGCTGCCGTCGACCCCGGACGGTCGGTCCCCGTCGTGGCCCAGCTCGCTGTCGCCGTCGCGGTTGTGCTGCTGGTCGGGACGATCGACCTGCGGGGGATGATCGGCTTCTCGTCGTTCGGCGTGCTCCTCTACTACGCCGTCGCGAACGCGTCCGCATGGACACAGCAGGGCCAGGCGCGTCGGTGGCCGCGGGGGCTCCAGGCGGTCGGGCTCGCCGGCTGCCTGGCGCTCGTCGTCACGCTGCCTCTCGCGTCGGTCGCCGCCGGAGCTGTCGTGCTCGGCGCCGGCTGCGTCGGGCGGCTGCTCCTCAAAGGCTGAGCCCGCCTACGGATTGCCCGAGAGGAAAATCTCCTTCGCGATCACGAGACGCTGGATCTGGGACGTCCCCTCGTAGATCTGGAAGAGCTTCGCGTCGCGCATGAGCTTCTCGACGGGGTACTCCTTGATGTAGCCGTAGCCGCCGAAGACCTGCACCGCGTCCGTCGTCACCTTCATCGCCGTGTCGGCCGCGTAGCGCTTCGCGAACGACGAGTACTTCGTCGCCTTGCGCCCGTAGCCCTGGTCGATCATCCAGGCCGCCTGCCAGGTGAGGAGGCGCGCCGCCTCGATCTCGGCCGCCATGTCGGCGACGAGGAAGGAGACGCCCTGGTTCATCGCGATCGGCATCCCGAACTGAACGCGCTCCTTCGCGTAGTCGACCGCGAGCTCGTACGCGGCCTGCGCGACGCCGACCGCGCCGATCGCGGTTCCCGGCCGGGTGAAGTCGAGGGTCTGCATCGCGATCTTGAACCCGTCCCCCTCGCCACCGAGCCGGTTCGCGGCGGGCACGACGACATCCTGGAACGCGACCGCCGACGTGTCCGTCGCGCGCTGGCCCATCTTGTCGAGGTGCTTCTCGATCGTGACGCCGTCGGCGTCCATCGGAACCACGAGCGCGGTGAGACCGCGATGACCCTTGGTGCGATCGGTCGAGGCGAAGCAGACGATCCACGAGGCCTGGCCGGCGTTCGTGATGAACATCTTCGAGCCGTTGACGCGGTAGGCGTCGCCGTCGAGCACGGCAGTCGTCTGAATCCCGGAGACGTCCGAGCCGGCTCCGGGCTCGGACAGCCCGAAGCAGCCGAGGATCGGCTCCGAGAGGAGCGGCGCGAGCCATTCGCGCTTCTGCTCCTCCGTCCCGGCGACGAGGATCGGGCCGGCGGCGAGCCCGTTCGCGCCGATCGACGTCCCGATGCCCGAGCAGCCCCAGTTGAGCTCCTCGCCGACGAGCATCCCGTCGAACGCCGAGAGCTCGGGGCCGCCGAGCGACTCGGGCAGGTGGAGATTCATCAGGCCGAGCTCGTGCGCCTTCGCGACGATCTCCGCCGGGTGGGTCTGCTCCTCGTCGTGCTCGGCGGCATGCGGTCGGATCTCCTTCTCCGCGAACTCGCGCGCGAGCGCGCGAAGCTCCTTCTGCTCGTCGGTGAGGGCGAACGAGACGCCGCTCGCGATTCCC
>DASSBV010000059.1:0-7434 GCA_035698545.1 Gaiella sp.
CCGTGGCGGCCCGTGAGCAGATACCCCTCGAGCCAGCCCTCGCAGAGGTGCTCCGAAAGCACCTCCATCACGCGCCCATCCGGCCGAAGCTCCAGCTCCGCATCGACCGGCTCGACCCTCGCGTCCCACGCGCGGCCGGTCACCTCGAACACGGCGTCGAGCCGGTTGGAGGCGGTCTCGTCGGGCCCGAACAGCCGGAAGTTGTCCGCGTTCCGAGCGATCACGTCGCGCAGGAAGCCACCCAGCACCCGCGTCGCCTCGCTCGTGTGCGAAGCGGGGCCCTCGAAGCGCACCCCGTACTCACAGAAGTCGGGGAGATCGAGCGCACGGAGAAGCTCGCCGCCATTCGCATGGGGGCTCGCGCTCATCCTGCGCGTTCCGAGTGGCGGCAGCGCCGCGAGCTCCTCGACGAGGGCACCTGAGTCGTCGAACAGCTCCTCGGGCCGGTAGCTCCGCATCCATTCCTCCAGCGCCTGGAGGTGGTCCGGGTTCTCGCGCACGCCCGTGATCGGCACCTGGTGCGAGCGCCAGGTGCCCTCTATCTGCTTCCCGTCGATCTCCTCCGGACCGGTCCAACCCTTCGGCGTGTGCAGGACGATCATCGGCCAGCGAACCTCCGGCAGGGCCGAGCCCTCCCTGGCTCCACGCTGGATCGCCTCGATCGTGTCGAGCACGGAGTCGAGGGTCTCGGCCAGGCGGCGGTGGACGGGCTCGGCGGGCTCGCCTTCGAAGCCTCCCGAGACCACGTGCGGGTCCCAGCCGTAGCCTCGCAACAGCGCGAGCAGATCGTCTTCCGGGATCCGGGCGAGGATCGTCGGGTTCGCGATCTTGTAGCCGTTCAGGTGGAGGATCGGCAGCACCACTCCGTCACGGCGCGCGTCGAGCAGCTTGTTCGAGTGCCAGCTCGTCGCGAGCGGGCCGGTCTCCGCCTCGCCGTCCCCCACGACGCACACGACGAGCAGGTCGGGATTGTCGAACGCCGCGCCGAACGCGTGGACGAGCGAGTAGCCCAGCTCGCCGCCCTCGTTGATCGAGCCCGGCGTCTCTGGCGCCGCGTGGCTCGGGATGCCGCCGGGGAAAGAGAACTGGCGGAAGAGCGCCCGGAGCCCCGCGAGGTCCGTCCCGATCTCGCTGTACCGCTCCGAATACGTGCCCTCGAGATACGCGTTCGCGACACAGGCGGGACCGCCATGCCCGGGGCCGACCACCAGCATCGCGTCGAGCTGACGCTGGACGATCGCGCGATTCACGTGCACGTTGACGAGGTTGAGTCCGGGCGTCGTGCCGAAATGCCCGAGCAGCCGCGGCTTCACGTGCTCGGGCTCGAGCGGCTCGCGCAGCAACGGGTTGTCGAGGAGGTAGATCTGCCCGACGCTCAGGTAGTTCGCCGCTCGCCAGTACGCGTCGATCAGGCGGAGCTGCTCGTCGTCGAGCCTGCTCGCCGGCTCTGCGCTTGCTGGCACCGACCGGCTCATACCGCAGTTCTACCCCCGCATGGGGCAGCGGGGATGAGGTCGGGTGAGATTCTGCGCCCTCGTCCCTACCGGCGCCCGACCGCGCGCGCGAGCTGGGCCTTCGTCATCTTCGACCGACCCTTGACGTTCTTGTCCTTCGCCTCTTCGTAGAGCTGGTCTCGCGTCCGTCCGCGCGGGCTCTTTCGATGTGCGCGAATCCCGCCGCGACGACCCGAGGAGATGTCCTCGCGAGAAAGCCGCGACGACGTCTGCGCCTCGCCCTGACGCGCGCGCTCCTTGTTGACGGTGCGGGCGGCGATCTCTTCGGCGGTGTCCTCCGAGCGCCCCTCGTCGAGGAGCGAGTCCTTGATGTGCTCGTACTGGCGAGCCCGCTTGGTGCCTTTCTTCACGCCACGTGGGGGCATGGTCGCCTCCTTCGCTAGGACGATGGTCTCCACGACTACGGTTACCCGTCGCGGGACGGCGAAAAACCGGCTAGCGCCGTGCCGCGCTCGCGGGAGCGCGACCGGCGAGCTGCTCGCGGACGATCGAGAGGTCCTCGACCAGCTCCGCCCGGCGCTCCGCGCGCTGGTCGCCGGCGCGGAGCACCGCGGACGGATGGAGCGCGACCACGATCGGAACCTCGACCTCCGGCCGCTCGATCACCGAGCCCCGCAGTTGCGTGACCCGCGCCTTCCCACCGAGAATCGCCTTGGCGGCGGTCGCCCCGAGCAGGACGAGCAGCTCGGGCTGCACGGTCGCGAGCTCGAGTCGAAGCCAGACATCGCAGGCGCGGATCTCCGTCCAGTTCGGCGTGTCGTGGATCCTCCGTGTGCCCTTGGGCCGCCACTTGAAGTGCTTCACCGCGTTCGTCAGGTAGACCTCGCGCTCGCGCAGGCCGACCTCGCCCATGACCTTGCGTAGCAGCGCGCCCGCGGGACCGACGAACGGTCGCCCCTGCTCGTCCTCGGCGTCGCCCGGTTGCTCGCCGACGAGGATCGCCCGCGCGCGGATCGTTCCTTCGCCGAAGACCGTCCGGGTCGCATTCCGCCAGAGGTCGCAGCGTCGGCAGCCGTCGGCCTCCTCGCGGGCCGATTGGAGCTCCGCGGCGCGACTCACGACGGCGGCGGCTCGTCGCGCCCGAGCTCCGGGCCGGTCTCGGTCTCCGGGCGATCGAGCAATCCTCGGTACAGCTCGCGGAGCTCGCCGGCCGCCTGCTGCGCGTCGTCGCTCCGCACGTCTCCGCCGGCGTCGACGGCGGAGACGACCTCGCGCGCCCGCGCGAGGGCGGCGGTCACCTCCGGCTCCTCGAGCGGTCCACCCGAGTCGGTGTCGTAACCGGCGGCGGTGAGCATCTCCTCCACCAGGTCGAGGAGCTCGGGCAAGGCCGCCGCGGCGTCGCCCGCGAGCTCGTCCTCGAGCGCGGCATACCGCGTCCGCCAGACGTGGGTGTCGACGCCGGGCTCGTCCTCTCGCACGGGAAGGTGGTCCCCGCGGCGCCGCTGCGCCAAACGTCGCCCTCGACGGACACTCGTGCGTTGGTGCTCGTTTGCCGAACGAGCGCGATGGGAACGCCTTTCCGGGTGAGCGCGTCAGCGCCGCCCGATTTCATCTCGCTCGAGCTTCACCGGGACAACGACCGCACGGTCGAGAAGTGGGTCCGGCGGGTCGTTCTGGCGGTGCTTCTGGGGCTCACGATCGCTGCATTGGCCGATGTCTTCGGCCAGCGCCCGAGCACAAACGAGGTCGTCGCGCCCGGCGCGACGCTGCGATTGACCGGCCCGCACGCGGTTCGCGGCGGCCTGCTCTACGAGGGCAAGGTGCACGTGCTCGCGACCCGTCGGCTCGAGCGACCCACGATCGTGCTGGACGAGGGTTGGATCGACGGCTTCACGCTCAACGCGATCGTGCCCGAGCCTCTGAAGGAGACGAGCGAGCCCGATGGAGTCGCACTGGAGTTCGCGCCGCTCGACGCCGGCGAGACGCTCACGGTGTTCCTCTCGAATCATGTGGACCCGACGACCGTCGGCCGGCACTCGCAAGGCGTTCGGCTGCGGGACGGAGCGCAGCAGCTCGTGGAGCTTGCGAGAACCGTGACGGTCTTTCCCTGAGCTGAGCCATGGACATCGTTCTCCGCGCGACCGCCGCGTTCGTGTTCGTCTTTCTCCTCCTGCGGATTCTGGGTCGGCGCGAGCTGTCCACGCTCGAGCCGTTTGACGTGATCCTCATCGTGGTGATCGCCGACCTTCTCCAGCAGGGCGTGATGCAGAGCGACATGTCGCTCACCGGGTCGACGCTCGCGATCGGGACCTTCGCGCTCCTCGTCTTCGGGACCTCCTGGTTGAGCTATCGCTTCAAGGGTGTGCGGAAGGTGCTCGAGTCGCCACCGGTCGTGATCATCGACCGCGGAAAGCCCGTCGAGAAGAACCTTCGCGCGGAGCGCCTCACCCTCGAGGAGGTCGCATCCGCTGCTCGGATCCAGCAGATTGCGTCCCTCGACGAAGTCGAATGGGCGATCGTCGAGCCCTCGGGCCAGATCAGCTTCATCGCGAAGTCGGGCTGAGGCGCGTGGCCTAGAGGCTGACGAGCGCGAAGTCCCGGTCGATCACGTGCCGGGCGACGTTGTAGACCGGCACCGCGCCGATCGAGCCGAGCGGCAGGCCGTGATGCGCGTGGCCGTGGAAGACGGCCTCCGGACGATGCGCGCCGATCGGCCCCGCTAGCCGTCCCGAGCCGAGGAACGCCCAGATGCCCTCGGGCTCGCCCACCAGCGTGTCCGAGACCGGCGCGTAGTGAAGGAGCACGAGACGGCGCTCGCACCCCGCGATCGCTTCGAGCCCGGACTCGAGGGCCTCGACCTGCCGCGTCGTCTCCGCGTAGACCTCGCGAAGCAGGCGCTCTCCGAAGTCCGCGATCTCCGCGCCCGGAAACCCGCCCACGAAGCCCTTCGTCCCGACCACGCCCACCTGCAGTTCGGCCGTCTCGAGCACGACGTGCCCACCCTCGAGCACCCTCACGCCCGCGTCCTCGAGCGCCGCAGCGACCTCGGCCGCCTGCGAGCTGTGGTGGTCGTGGTTGCCAAGCACCGCGAGCACCGGCTGACGAACGAGTCGGCACGCGTCCGCGAGTGCAGCCGCCTCCTCGGCAAGTCCGTGCGTCGTGAGGTCACCCGCCAGGAGCACGAGATCCGCGTCGTCGCCGAGCGCGCCGAAGGCGCGCACGAGGTGCTCGCGTCGCTCCTCGGACGCGTGAACGTCGCCGACTGCCGCAACGGTGAGGCCGGCCATGGCTCGTGCGTACCCACTGCCGATTCAGCCCACCCGCAGAGGGGTACATCTGCCCGCATGGGCACACAGCCGAACGACACGTTTCTCGAGCTCGTGGAGACCTTGAAGCGAAGCGCCGCCACGCTACGCGACGCGAAGGTGCCGTTCCTGCTCGGCGGCGGGCTGGCGGCCTGGGCCCGCGGCGGGCCGCCCACCGACCATGACGTCGATCTCCTCGTCCGGGAGCGTGACGTCGAACGCGCCCAGCAGGCGCTCGCGGCCGCCGGCTTCCGGATCGAGCACCCGCCCGAAGGCTGGCTGGTGAAGGCCTGGGACGGCGACGTCCTGGTCGACCTCATCTTCCGCCCGACCGGTGGCGCAGTCGGTGACGAGCACTTCGAGCGCGCGACCGTCCTGGAGGTGGCCGCGCAGTCGCTTCCGGTCGCGTCGATCGAGGACGTCCTCGCCGCCAAGCTGCTCGCCCTCACCGAGCAGGAGCCGGACTACGGCCAGGTGCTCGAGATCGCGCGGTCGCTCCGCGAGCAGATCGACTGGGAGGTGGTGAGGAGCCAGGTCGACCGGACGCCGTTCGGCGCGGCGTTTTTCACCCTCGTCGAGCGGCTCGGCATCGTCCAGGATCCGGTCGGCAGCGCGTCGTAGCGGCTACCGGCGCTTCGTGATCGCAGCGATCCGCTCGAGCGCGTCTGCGACCTCGGCGAGGGACGCACGGGTGTCCAGCTCGGCCGTTGCACCTGCGCGGAGGAGCGGCTCGACCTCCGCGAGGTCGCAGAGAATCGCCTCGCGCTCCTGCTGGGCCTGTCCGAAGCGGTTTGTCTTGCGCGTCGCGACGCGCTCGAGGATCACGTCTGCGGGCGCACTGAGGAGCACGACTGCGTCAAAGCGGGGGTAGAACTGGCCCTGGTTCGCGACGCAGCCGGAGACGAACAGGGTGCCTTCGGCGTGATCGTCGAGCAGCGCCTCGATCGCCTGCTCGCGCCACAGCCGTTCAGTGCCTCCGCTTTCGGAGACCTCCTCTATCCAGTCACCGTAGTCGGTGTCCACAGCTCGGTGGCCCCGGCGCCCGAGCTCGGCCAGGACCGACGACTTGCCTGTCCCGGACATGCCGGTCACGAGCACGGCAGTCATAGGGCCATTCGTACACGTTGCAGCGGAGCAGTACGCTGTCCGCGACCTGCAACGGGCGGCAGCGGCGCCACGACACGGGAGGCCACTCACGATGCTCTTTCACATCAAGCAGACGCACGCGCCGCACGACTGCCCGTACGGGAAGGGAGGTTCGAGGTCGCTCTTCGACCCCGAGTCGACCGACGTCAAGATCCACGGGTACTGGCTTGCGTTCCCGCAGCACACGACGTACCTGGTCGTCGAGACGGACGACATCGCGCACCTCCAGCGGTTCCTCCGCCCGGGAGCAGGCGTGACGACCTGCGAGATCACGCCCGTCAGCGACCAGCCGGCGCCTCAGCCGGGCGGCTAGGGGGCCATGATCCGTAGCTCTGGTCGCTCGCCGGAGCCCTGTTCGAGTGGGAAGTAGACGAGGTGCGTGCGAGGGTCGACGGCGACGGTGTGCGCGTTGTCCGCCAGCTTGGCTTGCCCGAGCTTGACGAGGCGGCGTCCGTGCTCGGCGAACATCGCGACGTCGCCGCTCTCGGCCGCGACGTACAGCAGTCGCCGGGTGGGATCGAAGGCGAGGACGTCGGGGCTTTCGCCGACTGTCGCGATTCCGATCCGCTGCATCCCGTGTTTCAGGTCGAGTGTCAGCAGGCGAGCGTTGCCGTCGCATGCGACGAAGAGGAGTCGATGGCGAGAGTCGACCTGTAGGCCGTGTGGGTGGTCGCACCCACGTAGGTTGACTCGCTGGACGATCTTGTTCGAATGGGGGTTGACGACGGCAAGCTGGTTGCGCGTCTGCACCGCAACGATGATCCGGCCGGACACGTCGTCGTACTTCGTGTTCCCGGCCTCACCTCCCAGTGGGACCGTTCCGATCCGCCGACCAGCCGCGCTGAACACCGAGTCGACTCCGCCGCTCTCGTCGGAGACGAAGACCTTGCGGTTCGTTGGGTCGTACGCAAGGCCGTCCGGGTATTCGCCTGCTGGTGCCGTTCTCAGCACGCGGCCCGACCGGCTGTCGAGAGTGAGCAGGGCGTGGTCGTCGGTAGCGGTCACGTAGACCCTGTGGATCGCCGGAACGGAGATCACCCCGTGGACGCCAGGGACAGAGGTTCTCTTGACGACCCTGCGACGGCGCACGTCGAACGCCAGTAGTTCGCCGGCGTCCATGTGCGCGAGGTACAGACGGTTCGTCGATGGATCGAGGCTCGCATAGTCAAAGCGGTTGGTCGGGCCCGGCAATGGAACATTCGAGACGAGAGTCAGCGGTAGCGACGCAGTCCTCTGGGCCGAGGCCCACGCGACCATCGCGACCAACCCGGAGATCACCGCGCATCCCGCGACGAGGAAGCGTGCATGTCGCGCTCCGCCGATCACCTTCGAGTTATCCCCGGACCAGCCAGCCCTCAACCTGCACACCCACGCGTGACGAGGCGTCGATGCCCCCAGCGGGATTCGAACCCGCGCTACCACCTTGAAAGGGTGGCGACCTGGGCCGCTAGTCGATGGGGGCGGCGGGGCGAGGATAGCTGTGCCCGGAGCTACCATCCGTGGCCGCCCGGGCGGTTAGCTCAGCTGGT
>DASSBV010000060.1:0-21021 GCA_035698545.1 Gaiella sp.
ACGGCGTCTCGGGCTGGGGAGGAGCGGAGACGCTCAGGGAGAAGTACAGAAGTTCCGTGCGCCGTACCGTCGTGATCGTCGTCGCGGCGGCCGTCGCCCTGGCGCTGGCCGGGCCCGCCGCCGCCGCACCGAGCGCCAGGATCGCGGCGCTCCAGGTCGCTCTGCGCTCGCACGGGCTGTATCACGGCGCCGTCGACGGCATTCAGGGCCCGATGACGCGGAAGGCGCTGCTGGCGTTCCAGCGGAACCACCGGATCCGGGCGACCGGCAAGGCCGGGATGACCACGCGCTGCAAGCTGGGGAAGCTCGGGACGCCGCTGCTCGGGCAGCGGGTGCTCTCCCGCGGGCGCGTCGGTTGGGATGTGACGTCGCTCGAGTTTCGTCTACGCCGGTATGGCCTCGCTTCGAAGCGGGTCGACGGTCGCTTCGACGCGGCGACCCTGGCCGCCCTGCGGCGCTTCCAGCGGTCGCAGGGACTTCGGCCGGACGGCATCGCGGGGGCTCGCACGTTTCGCGCGCTCGCGCACCCGAAGCGTGTGCACCAGAAGCGTGCGCATCCCAAGACGACGAACCCACGGCGCTCGACCCGCATCCACGCGGTGCGCGCCGGCGAGGGGTTCACCCAGATCGCACGGCACTACGGCGTGAGCGCCGTGAAGCTCGCGCGGGTGAACGGCCTCACGCTCGCGAGCGTGATCGTCCCCGGCCAGCGCCTCCGGATTCCCGGTCGCAGCGCGCCTTCCGTCTCGCGGAAGCCTGCAGCGCCGCTCGTCCTCCACACCGTGCAAGCGGGCGAGGGGTTCATCACGATCGCAAACCGCTACGGAATCAGTCCCGTCCGCCTCGCCCGCGCGAACGGGCTCACACTCCGAAGCGTCATCGCACCGGGCCAGCAGCTCCGCCTGCCTGGTCGGACCGCGAAAGCGTCGAAGCCGACGCGGCGCACGGTCGCACCCACCACGACCTACCACACGGTTGCTGCGGGCGAGAGCTTCTTCTCGATCGCCCAGCGCTACCACGTCAGCCCGTGGCGGCTCGCGCAGGCGAGCCACCTCCAGTTGATGTCGACCATCGTTCCGGGCCAGCGCCTCGCCCTGCCGCCGGGCGCGCATCTCGACTCGACCGGGCCGTCGGTCGACCGCGACACGATCCGGGTGGCGATCGACCGGTGGAGCGCCGCATACGGCGTCGACCCGAGGCTCGCCCGGGCCCTTGCGTGGATGGAGTCGGGCTTCCAGGAGGACGTCGTCTCGAGCGCCGGCGCGATCGGCGTGATGCAGCTCCTGCCCGAGACGTGGCAGTGGGTCGACACCGTCCTGCTCGGCGAGAGCACGCCGCGTAGCTACGAGGGGAATGTTCGCGCCGGCGTGCGGTACCTCCGCTGGCAGCTCGACCAGTTCGGCGGAGACGTACGGCTCGCGCTCGCGGGGTACTACCAGGGTGCCCGGGCAGTGCGCGAGCGCGGGCTCTTCGACGACACGAAGCAGTACGTGACCGTCATCCAGAAGCTGTACGGCTCCGTCTGATCTCCGCTTCCCTCGGTACAGCGGAGTCCGATGGGCTTGTTTGCGCGGGGCCATGATCAGCTTGTGGTGATTCACCACAAGCGTTGCCAACTGCGCGATCTGGCGCTCGAGCGATTCGAACTCGGCACGCTTCCGGCCGAACGCCGTGACAGAGGCCGCGCGATGCTTCGGAGGTGCGCTTCTCACCTCGTCTCGACCCGGTCGTCGTCAGGGCGGTCCGTCGAATGGACGTCGAGGGGATGTCGATCGCAGACGTCTGGCGCGCGGCCGGCAGCCTGGCTGTGGAGGCCGGTCTCGAACGACCCGGATACCACTCGTTCTGCACATCGTGCTTGACAGCGGCGTCGGCGTGTGGAGCGTCGAGACGCGATCGTCGCTGCAATCGACGAGGCGTGGTCGACGACGGGTACGGACTACGAGAAGCTGGTCGTGCGCCTTGCCGCCACGCGTCGACGGTGAGTCCGCGGCGCATCGGAGCTTGTGGTGAATCACCACAAGCATGGTCTGCCGCGCCGCCCGTCGGCGCGAGCTTGCTGCCCGTCAGCCGGAGGCTGAGCTCGTTGCGTGGATTTGTGGTGGATCACCACAAGCGTTGTCTGCCTGGCGCGCTGTTCGGGTCGAGATCGCCGCCGTCAGGCGAGGGCCGTGAGCGAGGCGTAGGCCCGCCGGGCGGCCTCGTCGGGCGGCAGAGCCCAGAAGCCGTCGGGGGTCGAGAAGATCTCGACGTCGAGCGGCCCGTCCCAGCCCGCTCGGCGAAGTGCCTCGACGAGCGCCGCGGAGCGTCCGTCGGCCTCGGGCAGCGTCCGGACGCCCGGCACGGGCTCGGGAAGCTCGTCGGCGACGTGGACACCCGCGATGCGGTCGATCACGTCCGCGAGCGCCGTGGGCTCCTCGCCGGCGAGGTTGTACGTGTCGGCCAGGATCCCGACGTCGGCGAGCCCCGCCTCGTCGAGCAGATCGACCGCGTCCGCGAGCGAGCAGATGAAGCCCGCGCTGTCGTGCTGCGACGGGTGGATGGGCTCGAAGCCCAGGCGCACACCCGCCTCGTGCGCCGCGTCTGCAGCGCGGCGAAGGCCGTCGACGACGATCGCGCGGCCTTCCACCACCGTTAGCCCGCCGAGTGGTCCACTCAGGCAGAGGACGCACTCTGGCTCGTAACGCGCGAGCCTGCGGACCGACGCGCAGATCGCGTCGGCGCGCTCCATCGGGTCGGCGGGCCCCTCCATCCCCGGGATCGCCAGCTGGAGGAACGACGGGACGGCCGGGACGCAGTTGGAGACCGCCAGCCCATGACTACGGATCAGCGCGAGGTTGGCGTTGTCGTCCTCCGGGAGCTTCATCTCCCAGAGCCCGATAGCGTCGAAGCCCGCCGCCGCGTACGCCTCCACGTCCTCGGCGAAGGAGGCGTTCAGCGTCGAGATCGTCGAGAGAGACAGCTGCATCGGTGCGCGTCAGCGAGAGGTGTCCGACTTGAAGTCGGACACCTTGGGAAGCTTCGCAACGAGCCGCCGGTGGACCGGCGGCTTCGTCAGCTCCTTGGCCACGAGGTACCCGGAGCCAGCGCCGAGCCCAGGGCCGGGGTGCGTGCTCGCGCCCACGTGCCAGAGGCTCTCGACGTTCGTGCGGTGCCCCGGCGCCGCGGCGAACGGCCGCCAGAGGAGGTTCTGGTCGAGCGCGCAGCTTCCCGCGTAGATGTCGCCTGCGACGAGGTTCGGGTTGAGCGCCTCGAGGTCGGCCGGCGAGAGGGTGATCCTGCGGAGGGTTGCCGACGAGAGGTTCTCGAGCGACTCACCGAGCCGTCCGACGATGCGGTCGGCGTACGCCTCGCGCAGCTGCTCGGTCCACGTGCCGTCGCCGACGTCGAGCTCGCCCGCCGCATCGCCCTTCACCCGACCCGCAGGCAGCTCCTGGAGCTGGATCCAGACGATCCATTTGCCGGCCGGCGCCCTGGAGGGATCGACGGCGCAGGGCTGTCCGGCGACGATCGTCGCCTCGGCGGGGAGGAGCCCGCGCTCGGCCTCGTTGACGGCACGCGAGACGCCGTCGAGCCCCGGCGTCACGTGGACGATCGCAGTCCGCGCGAGGCGGTCCGCGTCCGCGCCCTTCCAGCGCGGCGGCTCGTCCATGGCGATGTGGATCTGCATCCCCGCGCGTCCATAGCGGTATCGCGTGGCCGCATCACGAACCTCGTCGGGCGTGTCGTGCGGCTTCAGGAGGGCGCCGTACAGCTGGGTCGGGGTGACGCCGGCAATCACCGCGCGGTTCGCCGAGATCACGTCGCCGTCGTCGAGCACGACTCCCGTCGCGCGGCCGGAGGAGACCGTGATGCGCCGGACCGGGGCGCTCGTGCGGAGCTCCCCGCCCGCGTCGCGGACGATGCCGGAGAGCGCCTCGACCAGCTTCACGCCGCCGCCGGCGGGGACCGGCATGCCGCCGAGCTGCACGGCGCATGCGATCACCTGGGTCATGAAGCCCGAGACCGCGTTGTCCGGCCCGAGGCCGGTGTGCAACACCCACGGGGCGAGAAGCCCGTGCGCCTGCTCCGAGCGGAACGTCGCCTGTGTCCAGTCGCGGCACGTACCGAGCGCGTGACCGGCGAACTCGAGGAGCCCGCGCCGCCCGAGACGGCGGAACATCCGCTGCCCGAGACCGAGCCCCGAGCCTGACCAGAGCTCGGTTCCGAGCACCCCGAAGCTGAGGTCGGCCTGGGCCATGAACTCCTCGAACTGGCGCTGCCAGGCGGCACCGTCGCCCTCGGCGACGCGGTCGAACTCCGCGACGTTCGCCTCGAGCGACGTCCCGAGGAACATCGCCGAGCCGTCCGGGAACGCGGTTCCGGTCGGCAGCTCGGTGTTGACGTACTCGAGGCCGCGGCCGTGCAGGTCGTCCGCAAGCTCGGCGTAGGCGGCCGAGCCCTGGAACAAGGGATGCCACGAGCTCATCACCTCGTGCGTGAAGCCCGGCAGCGTGTAGTCCCGCTCGGTGCGGATCGCGCCTCCGAGCCGGTCTGCCTGCTCGAGCACGCAGACGCTCCACCCGTCGCGTGCAAGCAGCGCTCCGGCCGTCAACGTGTTGATGCCCGAGCCGACGAGCACCGCGTCGAACGTCGTCACGCGGGCGAGGCTAGCACGGTCCGGTTCATTGACATGTCACCGGCACGCGTGTGACAGAATCGCCGTCATGCTGCTGCGAGAGGTTTCCTACGCGCGGCCGGGTACCGTCGACGAGGCGATCGAGCTGCTCGCCGGAAACGACGGGGCCCGCGCCCTCGCCGGGGGCCAGACGCTCCTCAACGTGATGAAGCAACGGGCGGCGTCCCCCGACGTGCTCGTCGACCTCGGCCGGCTCGACGAGCTCCGCACGATCTCGGTCTCGGGCACCTCGCTCGAGATCGGCGCGATGACGACCCTCACCTCGCTGATCCGCTCCTCCGAGGTGGAGGTCACGCGGCCGATCCTCGCCGAGGTGGCCGCTACGGTCGCGGACGTCCAGGTGCAAAACCGCGGGACGCTCGGTGGGAACATCTGCGTCAACGACCCGACGAACCACTTTCCGCCGCTGCTCGTCGCGCTCGATGCGTCGATGACCGTCGCGAGCGTCGACGGCGAGCGCACGGTTCCGGCCGAGGAGTTCTTCGTCGGCGTCTTCGAGACGACGGTGAAGGAGGGCGAGCTCCTGACGAAGATCACGGTGCCCGCCGCCGGCAAGGGGACGGGGGACGGAATGTCCGGGGTCACGCTCGGTACGCACGGCACGTACATCGCGAACGCGGCGGCCTCCGTCGCCGACGGGACGTGGCGGATCGCGCTCGGCTGCGTCGGCGCGGTGCCGCACCGCGCGAAGGCGGTCGAGGGGAAGCTGTCCGGCACCGACGTCGACGACGCCTCCGCGCGCGGCGCGGTCGAGGGCCTCGGGGCGACGCTCGATCCGCCCTCGGACGTGCACGCGTCGGCCGACTACCGGCGCAGCCTCGCTGAGACGTCGACCGTGCGCGCCGTCCTCCAGGCCGCCGAGAAAGCGAGGGGTTGAGTGTCCACGACGCCAGTCTCCGAGCAGGTCGTGCGAGTCAGCGTGAACGGCACCACGTACGAACGGGACGTGCCCGCGCGGCGCCTCCTGGTGCATTTCCTGCGCGACGATCTCGCCCTGACGGGCACGCACATCGGCTGCGACACGGGTAGCTGCGGCGCGTGCACCGTCCATCTGAACGGAGTGCCGGTGAAGAGTTGCGCGGTGCTCGCCGTGCAGGCCGACGGTGCTGCCGTGACCACGATCGAGGGGATCTCCGAGGACGACGCGCTCACTCCGCTCCAGCAGTCGTTCTCCGACCACCATGCGCTCCAGTGCGGCTTCTGCACGCCCGGGATGCTGATGAGCGCGAGCGCCCTCCTCGAGCAGAACCCGAGCCCGACCGAGGACGAGGTGAAGGTCGCGCTTCAGGGGAACATCTGCCGCTGTACCGGGTACTGGAACATCGTCGAGGCCGTGGTCGCGGCCGGGAAGGGGGCCGCATGACGACCACCGAGACCGAGACCGGCACGACCACCATCCAGAAGGGGTACGTCGGGCAGAACGTCCCCCGCAAGGAAGACCGCCGGCTCGTGCAGGGCCAGGGCACCTTCTTCGACGACGTGAAGCGGCACGGGATGGGTTACGTCCATTTCCTCCGCTCGCCGTACGCGCACGCGCGGATCGTCTCGATCGACGTCAGCGCCGCACTCGAGCTTCCTGGCGTCTACGGGACATTGACCGGCGACGAGGTCGCGATCCTCACCGACCCGTTCTTCCAGATCGCCGCCGAGCCGGGTGGGAACGTGAAGGACTACGCGCTCGCGGTCGGCAAGGTGCGCTACCTCGGCGAGCCTGTCGTCGCCGTCGTCGCCGAGACGCGCGAGCTTGCCCGCGACGCGTCGGAGCTCGTGATGGTGGATTACGAGCCGCTCGAGGTCGTCGTCGACGCTCGCAAGGCCCTCGATGCGGACGCTCCCGTGCTCCACGAGGAATGTGGTGGGAACGTCTCCTACTCCGGCGTCTGGGAGTGGGGCGACATCGACAAGGCGTTCGCGGAGGCGGATCACATCGTCAAGATCTCCGAGCTCCACTTCGACCGCTTCAACTCGACGCCGCTCGAGACGAACGGCGCGCTCGTCGAGTACAACCGCGGCACCGGCCAGTGGACGCTCACGTGCAACAACCAGTTCCCCGGCTTCGCCGCGATCATGATGGCGCCCGCGTTGCGGGTCGGGACCAACAAGCTGCGCATGATCACCCAGGACATCGGCGGAGCCTTCGGGAACAAGATCACGACGCACCCGCAGCTCGTGGCGCTCTGCCTGCTGGCCCGCAAGCTCGGTCGCGCGGTGCAGTGGACGGAGTGGCGCACCGACTTCCACCAGTCGATGTCCCACGGCAACGAGCGCTGGTTCCTCGACACCGAGGTCGCGGTGATGGCCGACGGCACGATGACGGGGTTCCGGACGAAGGCGCTCGACGACGCCGGCGCATACCTCCGCTACGAGCCGCTCGGCGGCGTCATCTGGTCGCAGGTCGCGCCCGGGATGTACGGCTGGCGCAACCTTCGCCTCGACTTCACACAGGTGATGACGAACAAGGCGCCCTGCTCGCCGAATCGGGGCTATTCGCGGATGCAGCAGCTCTGGTTCACGGAGCGGATCGTCGACATCGTCGCCCACGAGCTCGGCTTCGACCGCGTCGAGCTGCGCAAGAAGAACTACGTCCAGCCGGAGCAGATGCCGTACGAGACGCCGAACGGCTGCGTGTACGACTCCGGCGACTACCCGAAGGCGCTCGACGTCGTGCTCGACCTGATCGACTACGACACGATCGAGCAGCGCCGCGAGGAGGCCGCGTCTCGCGGCAAGCTCCTCGGCTTCGGGATCGGCTCGACGCTCGACTCGGGGACGAACAACTTCGGCCAGTCCCAGCTTCTCAACCCCGACCTCCAGTTCTCGGGGAACAACGAGGTGGCGACGGCGAAGCTCGACTTCTTCGGCGAGATCGTCATCACGCTCGGCACCGTTCCCCAGGGTCAGGGCCACGAGACGACCGCGGCGCAGATCGCCGCGGACATCCTCGGCTGCGACGTGGCAATCATCGAAGTCCGGGCGGGCCACGACGACTACTGGAACTCGCATGCCGGCTTCTCCGGGACGTACGCGAGCCAGTTCGCGGTCACCGGGCTCGGTGCGGTGAAGGGCGCGGTCGAGGACCTCGCCCACCAGATGAGAACGCTCACGTCGATGGTCCTGCAGTGCTCGGTCGACGACATCGAGCTCGCGGAGGGCTTCGCCCGGATGAAGGACAACCACGAGGCGGCGTTGCCGTTCATGGCGCTCGGCGCGATCCCCAACATGAACAACGCCGGCTTCCCGATCGACCCGCCGCCGATGAACGCCCGGTTCGTGTTCCGCCCGCAGTTCCAGGTGCCGGACAAGGAGAAGAAGTTCGGCAACCTGACGCTGACGTACTCGATGCAGATCCATGCCTGCGTCGTCGAGGTCGACCCGGAGACGGGCGTCTACGACATCGTCGACTATGCGGCCGTGGACGATTGCGGCGTGCGGGTCAATCCGAAGATCGTGGAAGGTCAGGTGATGGGTGCGACCGCCCAGGCGATCGGCGCGGCGATGTTCGAGGTGTTCGCCTATGACGACGAGGGCAACCTCCTGACGCCGAACTTCTACGACTACCACGTCCCCCACACGCTCGACATGCCGCCGCTCAAGACAGGCGCGATCGAGACGCCGTCTCCGTTCACGTCCCTCGGCACGAAGGGGATGGGCGAGGGCGGCGGCGGAGGGATCCACTGCGTCAGCGCCGCGCTCCAGGATGCGCTCATGACGTCCGGGCGGGCGATCGTGACGTCGAGCCACAACCCGTACCACCGGGTCTGGGAGATGCTCCGCGATCCCGAGCAGTCACGCGAGAAGGTCGAGGTGATGTCGAAATGAAGCTGGAGGGAGCGAAGGAGTTCGACGCGCCGCGCGAGGTCGTCTGGAGCGTGATCAACGACCCGTCGAAGATGGCGAAGACGATGCCGGGGGTCGAGAGCTTCGAGATCGCCGACGACACGCACTGGAGCGCGAAGGTCAAGGTGCCGCTCGGCCTCGGTGGGCTGAAGATGTCGATCGCCTTCACGAAGCTCGAGGAGCGTCCGCTCGAGTTCGCCTCGCTGAACGCGAAGGGAACGGGCGTCGGCGCCCTGATGAACATGACGACGTCGTTCTCGCTGTCCGGCGAGGGGGAGCAGACCTCGATGGCGTGGGAGGCGGACGTCAAGATCGCCGGCCCCGTCGGCTCGATGGGGCAGCGCGTCCTTCAGCCGATCATCAACCAGCAGGTCGGCAACGTGCTCGCCGCGCTCGACAACGAGGTGCAGGCGGCGAAGGCCGGAGGCTGACGCCGACTCCGCGGCTCGGCGAGCCTCGCATTTCGGCGTTATCGTTCGCCGCGCAGTGGAGCGCCGCCTGCCGGGCACCCTCGACGAGCTCGAGCGGGGCCGTGAGGCCTACGCGACGCGAGCCTGGCTCCAGGCCTGCGAGTGCCTGGAGCACGCTCACGCGCAGCAGCCGCTCGATCCACAGGATCTCGAGCTGCTGGCGATGGCCACGGCGATGCTCGGCCGGGACGACGACAGCGTGGCGTGGCTCGAGCGCGCCCATCTGCGGTACCTCGAGGACGGCGCCACGCTGCGTGCGGTCCGTGCGGCGGCGTGGATCGTGATGAGCCTCGCTTCACGAGGCGAGATCGGCCCCGCCAGCGGGTGGCTCGGCCGGGCGCAGCGCCTGGTCACCGGCGAGGACGAGTGCGCCGAGCGGGGATACCTGCTCGTGCCTGCCATCTTCCAGCACGAGGCGGCCGGGGAGTTTGCGGCCGCCGCCGCGGTGGCCGAGGAGGCGGTTCGCCTCGCCGAGCGATTCGGCGACCGCGACCTGTTCGCGCTCGGCGTGCACGCCCAGGGTCACATGCTCATCCGGGACGGCCGCGTGCGCGAGGGGCTCGCGCTCCTGGACGAGGCGATGGTCGCCGTGACCGCCGAGGAGCTCCTGCCCTTCGTTACCGGGATCGTGTACTGCGGCGTGATCCTGGCGTGCCAGGAGGTGTACGAGGTGCAACGGGCGCGCGAATGGACCCGGGCGCTCGCGGACTGGTGGGCGCTCCAACCGGAGATGGTCGCGTTCACCGGGCGGTGCCTCGTGCACCGGGCGGAGATCATGCAGCTCGACGGCGAGTGGCGTGACGCGCTGGCCGAGGCGCGTCGTGCGGGTGAGCGCTTCGTCGAGACCGGCAACCCGGCGGCCGGGATCGCCCGCTATCGCCAGGGCGAGCTCCTTCGCCTCCAGGGCGACTTCGCCGGCGCGGAGCGCGCGTACACCGAGGCGAGCGCGTTCGGCTGGGAGCCGCAGCCCGGCCTCGCGCAGCTCCGGCTGGCGCAGGGGCGAACCGACGCGGCTGTCTCGGCGATCACGCGGGCGGAGGCCGAGGCGAGCTCGCCGGTGGAGCGCGCGCGAATCCTCCCCGCGTTCGTCGAGATCATGCTCGCGGCGGGCGAGGTCGAGCCGGCCCACCGTGCCTCTGTCGAGCTCACGGAGGTCGTCGCTGGATACGACAGCGCGATGCTCGAGGCGATGGCCGCGCATGCGCGGGGCGCGGTCCACCTCGCGCTCGGCGAGCCGCGGGAGGCGCTCGTCGCGCTGCGGAGAGCGGCGGAGACGTGGCAGGCCCTCGACGCTCCGTACGAGAGCGCGCGGACGCGCGTGCTCGTGGGCGACGCGTGCCGATCGCTCGGAGACGACGACTCCGCGGCGCTCGAGCACGACGTCGCACGGGACATCTTCGAGCGTCTCGGCGCGGAGCCCGACCTCTCCCGCCTCGGGCGCCCCGCGCCGGCGCATGGGCTGTCGCGGCGGGAGCTCGAGGTCCTGCGGCTCGTCGCCGCCGGCAGGACGAACCGGGAGATCGCGGCCTCGCTCGTGATCAGCGAGCACACCGTCGCGAGGCACGTCCAGAACATCTTCGCGAAGCTCGGCCTGTCGTCCCGCGCCGGCGCAACGGCGTTCGCGTTCGAGCACGACCTCGTCTGACGCGCCCGGCGTGGTCGTAATTGACCACGCCGGGCGCTCGCGACGTTGGCGGATCCGTGCGATGCCACCGGCTCCGGGGCCTCCTACCGTCGAGCGAAACGACGAGGGAGGCCGAGATGGCGACCGAGTTCTTCGAGACGGTGATCGTGGGCGGCGGCCAGGCGGGGCTCGCGACGAGCCACCACCTGCAGCGGCACGGGCGATCGTTCGTGACCCTCGACGCGAGCGAGCGCGTCGGTGACCCGTGGCGGAGGCGGTGGGACTCGCTCCGCCTGTACTCACCCGCCGGCTACGACGGGCTTCCGGGGATGCGGTTCCCTGCGAAGCGCACGCACTACCCGACCACACACGAGATGGCGGACTACCTGGAGGCGTACGCGGCGCGGTTCGAGCTGCCCGTCCGCTCGGGGACGGCCGTCGACCGCGTGACGACGGACGGCGGCCGCTACGTGGTCACCGCGGGCGAGCAGACGTTCGAATCGGAGAACGTCGTCGTCGCGACAGGCGTCATGCAGAAGCCCTACGTGCCCAGTTTCGCTGCGGAGCTCGACCCCACGATCAGACAGCTCCACTCCGACGACTACCGCAACCTCGCGCAGCTCCAGCCCGGGCCGGTGCTCGTCGTCGGCGCAAGCCACTCGGGGGCTGACCTCGCGTACGAGGCGGTCTCGAGGCATCCAACGATCCTGTCGGGCACCGACAACGGACAGATTCCCGCACGCGTCGACACGCGGCGCGGGCGCATGGGGTTCCGCGTGCTGGCGTTTGCCGGGAAGCACGTTTTCACCATGGACACGCGGATGGGTCGCAAGATGCGGCCGCACATCCGGCACGGCGGCGCTCCGCTCCTCCGCTACCGGAGGAAGGACCTGCTCGCCGCGGGCGTCGAGCGGACGCTGGCGCGCACGGTCGGCGTGGAGGGTGGCCGGCCGGTGCTCGACGACGGCCGCATTCTCGACGTCCGGAACGTGATCTGGTGTACCGGCTTCCGGCCCGATCACTCGTGGATCGACGTGGCGTACGAAAAGGAGGACGATGGCTACCCGGTGCAGTACCGGGGCGTCGTCGACTCGTCCCCGGGCCTCTACTTCGTAGGACTGCTCTTCCTGCACTCGTTCACGTCGATGCTCGTCTACGGGGCGGGGAGGGACGGCGAGCGAGTCGCACGGCACATAGCGGCGCAGCCGGCGTCCGGCCGGAGCCGCGTGGCGGCCGCGCCGGTCCGCGAGCGGGTCGCGTTGTGAGCCGGCAGTCGCCGTCTGACACGGGCGACGTGCGGGCACGGTCGACGACGCTGCTCGTGTGGAACGGGCTCGTGACGAGGGTGCGGCGGACCGCCGAGAGTCGCGAGCGGGACCCGCCGCCCGCCCCGGAGGCCCGACGACGCGGGAACGACCCGCCGAGGCTCGCGCGGAGCCTCGGCGCGACAGCGCCGGAGGAAGGTGTTAGGGTCCCGTGACATGTCAGACACGTCCTTCCGCATCGGGGTGATGCAGCTCACGATGGAGCCGCTCGACGAGATGCTCGCGTCGGCGCGCGCGATGGACGAGGCGGGCCTGGACACGATCTGGCTCGCCGAGGCGTATCCGTGGTGGCGCAAGCACCAGATGGAGGCGCGCTCATCGACGGTCGTCTCCGCGTTGATGGCGCGCGAGACGAAGCAGCTGACGATCGGCTGGGGGATCATCTCCCCCTGGACGCGACACCCCGTGCAGGTCGCCATGGACGCTCGCGTCGTCCAGGAGGCGGCCGGGCCCGACCGGTTCCTACTCGGCTTCGGGACCTCGAAGATCTTCCTCAACAACATCAAGGGCCAGACGAAGAAGACGCTCGGGCCGATGCGGGATGCGGTGACCATCGTCCGGGGCGTGCTCGGCGGGGAGGCGTTCTCCTACGACGGCGATACGTGGAGCGCCGACGTGCCCGCGCTCTCGCCCGAGGCGCACACGCCGCGCGGTGTGCCGCCCGTGTACGTCGCCGCGACGGCGCCGAAGATGCAGGCGCTCGCCGGCGAGATGGCGGACGGCTGCCTGACGCCCTCGATCACGACACCGGCGTTCGTCCGCTACACGTGCGACAACGTGGCCGCGGACATCGACATCGGGTGCACGGTCGTCGCCTCGATCCACCCGACCGATCGAGACAAGGGACGCGACGGCGCCCGAGAGATCGCGGGGATGTACCTCGCCAACAAGGTGCAGAACATCGCCGGGGCCGCCGACACGCTGCTCGATCTCGCCGGGATCGAGCCGGAGGAGATCCGTCCTGTCGCCGAGGCGATGGAGCAGGGTGGGCGCCTCGCCGCAAAGGCGCAGGTGTCGGACGCACTGCTCGACAAGTGCAAGCCGATCGCGGGTACACCGGCGGACTGCATCGCGGCGATCGAGGAGTACAAGGACGCCGGCTGCACGCACGTGATGCTCGAGCTCTGGGGCGAGGACCGCCACGAGCAGATCCGCCTGTTCGGCGAGCAGGTCCTCCCGCACGTGCGCGGCTGATGGCAACCGTCGTCTCCGTCGACCGCGACCGGCTCGTCGAGACGGCGAGCCGGATGATCGGGGTCCACTCGTTCACCGGGGACGAGGAGGGGATGGCGCGCCTGATGGTCGAGCTGTTCGAGGCGCGCGGCCTGCAGGTCCAGTGGCAGCAGGTCGAGGACGGCCGCGCCAACGCGCTCGGCACGTGGGCCGGCGCAGGGGGCGGGCCGAGCCTGATGTTCAACGGCCACATGGACACGTCGTACTCGGGACGCGAGCCGTGGCTCAGGAACGTCCGCGGCTTCCAGCCCTCCGCCTTCGTCGAGGACGGCAGGCTCTACGGACTCGGGATCTCGAACATGAAGGGTGCGCTCGCGTGTTACGTCGAGGCGGTCTCGGCCTTGCAGGATGCGGGCGTCTCCCTTCGGGGGGACGTCCTCGTCGCAGCCGTCTGCGGGGAGATCGAGAAAACCCAGCAGGGCGACGCGCAGGGGGCGCAGTACCGAGGCTATGCGGCCGGAACGCGGTATCTCGTCTCGCACGGCGGCGTCGCCGACATGTGCCTCCTCGGCGAGCCGACCGAGGGCAAGGTCGTGCTCGGCCATTTCGGCGCGCTCTGGCTCCGGGTTCGCGTCCACGGAAACTTCATCCACACCGCGTTCAGCGAAGGCCGCCGGGATGAGAACTCGATCGTCCGCGCCCACGAGGTGCTCGAGGCGGTCCTCGACTGGATCCCATCCTGGGAGGACGACCCCGCGAACGCCTACCACGGCGCGAAGGCGATCGTCAACGTCGGCGCGATCGAGGGCGGGTTCGGCTGGCGCGTCTCGCGCACGCCGCACCACACCGACCTGTTTCTCGACGTGCGCGTGCCGCCGACGAAAGCCATGGCCGCCGCTCGGGGAGAGGTGCTCGGCATGGTGCGCGGGTTGGCGGAGCGGTTCCCGGAGTACGGAATCGAAGGCGAGGTGTACGTCACGGCCCCCGGTGCCGAGATCGAGGAGCGCCATCCCCTGGTCGCGGCGATCGACGAGGCGCACGAAGAGGTCTACGGCGCTCCCCCGGGACGGGACGTGACGCGCTGGTTCTCGGACGCGTCGGCACTGACCCGGTACGGCGTTCCGACCGTCAACTACGGCACCTCGACGGGCCTGATGGACGTCGAGCTGGGCGAGAACCTCGAGATCGACGGACTCGTGAAGACGGCGGAGGTGTACGCCACGGTCGCGATGCGGGTCTGCGGCGTGGCCTGACAACGCTTGTGGTGATTCAACACAAGCTCGGATCGACGGAGGGTGACGACAGGTGAAGCTGGTGACGTTCGGGGAAGGGCAGGGCAGGGTCGGCGTGCTGGACGGGGAGGAGGTCGCCGTCCTCGACGTCCCGACGATGCGCGAGTGGTTCGAGCGCGGCGACGCGGACGAGACCGGCGAGCGCGTTCCGCTCGCCGAGACGCGGCTGCGCGCGCCGATCGCCCCGAAGAAGTTCTTCCACACCGCCGGGAACTTCCGCGAGCACGAGGAGGAGTCGAAGAACGTCGACTGGTCGCACGCGATCGCTCCCTGGATCAACTTCTTCCAGAACGTCGACGCGATCGTCGGCCCGGACGAGCCGGTGATCTATCCCGAGCACCTCACCGAGGAGCTCGATTACGAGCTCGAGCTCGCCGTCGTGCTGAAGAAGGCCGGCAAGTGGTTCTCGCCCGAGGAGGCGATGGACTACGTCGGCGGCTACGTGATCTTCAACGACATCACCGCGCGCGACATCCAGCGCGGTGAGATGCGCTCCGGTGTCTTCAGCTTCTGCAAGGCGATCGACACCTTCTGCCCGCTCGGCCCGTGGATCGTGACGCCGGACGAGCTCGCCGATCCGCACGACCTGGCGATGCAGCTGCGCGTCAACGGCGAGGCGCGGCAGGAGTCCCATTCGAGCCGCATGTCGGTGACGATCCCGCAGATCCTCTCGAACTTCTCTGCGCTCGGGTACTCGGCCGGGGACGTGCTCTCGACAGGGACGGTGTCGGGCGTCGCCGGGTTCAAGTCGCCCGAGGAGCGCGCGAGGCTGTACCTGAAGCCCGGTGACGTGGTCGAGGCGGAGATCGAGGGGATCGGGGTGCTCCGGAACCCGGTGATCTCGTGGCAGGAAGGGCACGGCGAGCCGGTGCCGCCGCGGATCCGCCCCTGGGGTGACGCCTGATCAAGCTTCTCCCCAGCGGGTCGCATGCAAAACGGGCTCTGAGAGGCGGTCCAAGCTCCTAGCGGCGGCGAACTGCATGCAATAGAGTTGCTGCGTGCCTCGCGGCGACGCAGCCGGCTCGCAGACGACGAAGGCGACGCTCGGGCTGCGCGAGCTCGTCTTCGCGGGGGAGCTGGCACCGGACGAGCGCGTTCCCGAGATCGGGCTCGCCGAGCGGCTTGGTGTGTCACGGACGCCGCTCCGGCTCGCGCTCGCGACGCTCGCGCACGAAGGCCTGCTCCGCTCGCTTCCCGGTGGAGGATTCGTCGTGTGCTCGTTCTCGCTCGACGACGTCGCCGACGCGATCGAGCTGCGGGGAGTGCTCGAAGGCACCGCAGCACGCTTTGCGGCCGAGCGGGTCGAGTCCGAGTCCGAGCTCGCCGACCTCGTCGCCGTGACCGAGCAGCTCGACGCCGTGGTCGGGAAGCGGGCGCCCGTCCTGGAGCGGTTCGTCGAGCTCAACGACGAGTACCACCGCGCGCTCGTCGGCCTCGCGAAGAGCGACGCCGTGGGGAGAGCGATCGCGAACGTCGTCGCGCTGCCGTTCGCCTCCCCGGGCGCGCTGCTCGCGTCGCAGGCCGCGCTGGCGCGAGAGCAGGAGGTCCTCGTCGTCGCGCAGCACCAGCACCGCGCCATGCTCGAGGCGGTGCGCGCCGGGCACGGAGCGCGCGCGGAGGAGATCGCGCGAGAGCATGCGCGGCTCGCGATGCTCAACCTCGAGCTCGTGCTCCGGAGTGAAAACGCGCTCGAGCGACTCCCCGGAGCGCCGCTCGTGCGGCACGCAGTCTGAGGCTTTATGGAGACGCTCCGCGAGCACCTCGCGCGACCCGGGGCCTTTGTGACGGTCGCGGAGCTCGTCACGAGCCGCGGCCTGCTCTCGGCCGAGAGCGGACGCGCGCTCCAGGCAAGGTCGCGCGAGCTCGCGGCGAGCCCGCGGATCGACGTCCTCTCGATCACGGACAACCCGGGCGGGAACGCGATGCTCGCGCCCGACACGCTCGGCAACGACCTCCTCGCCCTCGGGCAGGAGGTCATCATCCACCTCGCGTGCAAGGACTGGAACCGGAACGCGCTCGAGAGCCGCGGCTGGAAGCTCGGCTCGGAGGGGTTCAACAACGTCCTCTGCATGTCGGGCGACTACCCGGTGACCGGACACGGCGGGCACGCGGCGCCCGTGTTCGACATCGACTCGGTCGGTCTCCTCAGCCTGTTCGCGCAGATGAACGACGGGCTGCACGACCGGCGACGGCCGGACCTCGAGCTCGGGCGCACCGACTTCTTCCTCGGCTGCGTGGTCACCAACCACAAGCGGCACGAGCGCGAAGTCGTCCCTCAGTACCTCAAGCTCAGAAAGAAGGTCGCGGCGGGCGCACGGTTCGTGATCAACCAGATCGGCTACGACACGAGGAAGGACGACGAGCTCCTCCGCTGGATCCGGCGCGATGGGCTGCCGGTCGCGCCGCTCGCCAACGTGTACGTGCTCTCCCGCGCCTCGGCACGGGCGTTCCATCGCGGCGTGATCCCCGGTGTGGTCGTGAGCGATGACTTGCTCGCGATTGTCGAACGCAAGGGGGGGTCGCCCGACGGAGGGAAGGCGTTCTTCGCCGACCTCGCCGCGAAGCACGTCGCCGTCGCGCGCGGGCTCGGGTTCGCGGGGGTCTACCTCGGGGGTCACGTCCCCGCGGCGACCTTCGACGAGATCCTCCAGGCGGCAGAGGCATATGCGGCGGAGGACTGGGTCGCGTTGTCCCGCGAGATCCGGTTCCCGCTGCCCCGGGAGTTCTACTTCTTCGAGGCCGACGAGGAGACGGGCCTCTCGTCGGGCACGGTGAACGCGTCGTACCTCGAGTCCAGGCGGCGCCGGAAGACCGACCTGCGGGTGCCCGTGAAGTACCGCTTCAGCCGCAAGCTGCACCAGGTCGCGTTCGCCGACGACGCGCCGCTCCACTCGTCCGGTCGGGCCGCCTACCGCAGGATCGAGCGGGCGCCGAAGGCGATTGGAAAGGCGGCGCACGCGCTCGAGCAGGCGGCGAAGGTGTCGATGTTCCGCTGCAAGGACTGCGGCGACTGCTCCCTCCCCGAGATCGCGTACGTCTGCCCCGAGTCGATGTGCGCGAAGAACCAGCGAAACGGCCCGTGCGGCGGGACGCGGGACGGGCTCTGCGAGGTGTACGACAGCGAGTGCATCTGGTCGCAGGCCTACGAGCGGCTGAAGGCGTACGGTGAGGAAGAGGAGATGCTCGACGGCCCCGTCGTCGTGAAGGACAATGCCCTCGCCGGCACGAGCGCCTGGGCGAACGCGTTCCTCGGCCGAGACCACACCGCGCGTCAGCACGCCGTCGAGGAGGCCGACTGAGATCGTGACCACGCACAACGACCATCATCCCGCGCCAAGCGACCGGGCCCGCGCGCTCGTCCGCGGCGCTGTCGACTACCACGTTCACGTCGCGCCGGACTTCGTGGGCCGGCGCATCACCGACATCGAGCTCGCCCGCCGCTGCCTCGAGACGGGGCAGGCGGGCTTCGGGCTCAAGTCGCATTACGCCCCGACGAGCGAGCGGGCGCAGGTCGTGGCAGCCGCCGTGCCCGGCGTCGTCGTGCTCGGGACGATCACGCTCAACCGCGCGGTCGGCGGGCTCAACCCGCTCGCCGTCGAGGTCGCGGCGCGCCAGGGTGCCCGCATCGTCTGGTTCCCCACGGTCTCCTCGGTGAACGAGCAGGACGAGGTGCTTCGGCCCGGGCGGCACGCGAAGGTGCCGGTCTGGGTCCAGTTCGAGCTGTCGCTCCGCGAGACCGGCCTCGCGTGCGAGCCCGTCCCCGTCGTCGACGAGAGAGGTGGCGCTCTGCTGCCCGAGGCGCTCGAGGTGCTCGACGTCGTCGCGCGCAACGGGCTCGTGCTCTGCACCGGGCACCTCGGCCGGGACGAGGTCTTCCGGCTCGTCGCGGCAGCGGCGCAGCGCGGCATCCGGGACGTCGTCGTGACGCACCCGGAGTTCCCCTCTCAGTCGATCTCGCCAGACGACCAGGTCGAGCTCGCGGCGATGGGGGCGCTCATGGAGCGGGCCTTCACGACGCCGCACACGGGGAAGGTCTCGTGGGAGCGCGTCTTCGAGGCGACGCGCGCCGTCGGGCCGGAGCGGACCGTGTGGGCGACGGATCTCGGCCAACTCGCCAACCCACCCGTCGAGGACGGGCTCGCGCTGATGGCCGATGCGTTCCTCGCCGAGGGCTTCACAGAGGACGAGATCCGCACGATGGCCGTGGTGAACACCCGTCGGCTCGCGGGCCTCGAGCCGCATGCCGTCCAGCCGACGGCGGTCGCGCCGGACGGGGCGTCATGACCGAGCCGGTCTACGACGTCGCGCACCTCGGGCGCGTCGAGCTATTGACGCCGGACCTGCCCGCCAGCCTCGAGTTCTTCGTCGACGTGCTGGGGATGGACGAGGTCGAGCGGGTCGGAGACTCGGTATTCCTCCGCGCATGGGGAGACTACGAGCGCGCCTCGCTCCAGCTGACCGCCGCCGACCGTCCCGGGGTCGGGACGATCGCCTGGCGCACGTCCAGCGACGCCGCGCTCGAGCGGCGCGCCGCCGCGCTCGAGGCGTCCGGCAGGGGCGAGGGGTGGTCCGGCGGCGCCGCCGGGCACGGCCGCAGCTTTCGGTTCAGCGACCCGGACGGGCACGCGATGACGGTCTACTACGAGAGCCGTTACCACGAGCCGGCCGGCGACCAGGCGCCGACGCTGAAGAACCAGCCACAGCGGATCTCGACCCGCGGAGTCGGCGTGCGCCGGCTCGACCACGTCAACGTCTGGTGCCGCGACATCGACGAGAACAGCGCCTACATGGTCGAGACGCTCGGCTTCCGCGTCAGCGAGCGGGTCGTCGGCGACGACGGCCGCCTCGTCGGCTCGTGGCTGCACGTGACGCCGAAGTCGTACGACCTCGCCTACGGACGCGTCGATCCCGCCGGTGTCGGCGGTCGGCTCCACCACGTGGCGTTCGCGGTCGACGCCCGCGAGTACGTGATGCGTGCCGCCGACGTGTTCCTCGACGCGGGCGTCCGGATCGAGTGCGGCCCCGCGAAGCATGCGGTGCAGCAGACGTGCTTCCTTTACGCGTTCGAGCCGGGCGGGAATCGCGTGGAGGTCATCACCGACGGCCGGCTGCTGCTCGCGCCCGACTGGCCGCCCGTCACGTGGACGATGGAGGAGCGGATGCGCGGCCAGGCGTGGGGGACGCTGATGCCCGAGAGCTGGTTCGCCTACGCGACGCCGCCCGTCGAGAGCCCGGACTGAGACGAAGCCCTACGAGCCCAGGAGGAAGGGATGGCACCGAAGAACCTGCAGGAGATCCTCGACCAGACCGACCCGGTCGAGCTCCTCCGCAACTCTCAGGTCGGCGCGTACGTGTACCCGGTCGTCGCGGCCGAGTTCACGAACTGGCGCCGGGAGCAGCAGGCCTGGCGCGACGCTGCGGTCCTCTACGACCAGTCGCACCACATGGTCAACCTGTTCGTCAAGGGGCCTGACGCCCTGAAGCTGATCCGGGACACCGCGATCAACAGCGTCGAGACGTTCCCTGTCGACATGGCCAAGCAGTACGTCCCGACCACGCCGGCGGGGCACGTCATCGGCGACGGGATCCTGTTCCATCTCGCGGAGAACGAGCTCGTGTTCGTCGGTCGCTCGCCGGCCGCCAACTGGCTCGAGTTCCAGGGCACAACGGGCGGATACGACGTCGAGATCGACAAGGACGAGCGCTCGCCGATGCGGCCGATGGGCAAGCAGGTCACGCGGAGACTCTGGCGGTTCCAGGTCCAGGGCCCAAAGGCGTGGGAGGTGCTCGAGAAGGTGAACGGCGGCCCACTCGAGGAGGTCAAGTTCTTCCGGATGAGCACGATGAACGTCGCCGGACGGCAGGTGCGGACGCTTCGCCACGGCATGGCGGGTGCCCCGGGCCTCGAGCTGTGGGGCCCGTACGAGACGTACGACGAATCCCGCGAGGCGATCCTCGAGGCGGGCAGAGACCTCGGCCTCGAGCCCGTGGGCTCGCGCGCGTACTCCTCCAACACGCTCGAGTCGGGCTGGATCCCGTCACCGCTGCCCGCGATCTACTCGGGAGAAGAGCTCCGCACGTACCGTGAGTGGCTCACCCCGGCGAGCTACGAGGCGGTCAACGCCCTCGCGGGGAGCTTCGTCTCGGACGAGATCGAGGACTACTATCTCAATCCGTTCGAGCTCGGGTACGGGCACATGGTGAAGCTCGACCACGACTTCCATGGGCGCGAGGCGCTCGAGCAGGTCGACCCCGAGACGCAACGCAAGAAGGTCACGCTCGCGTGGAACAACGAGGACGTGACCGACATCTTTGCGTCCGTCTTCGCGCCGGAGGGCGAGGGCTACATGCCCTTCGACATCCCGAACGCGAACTACGGCTCGTCGAACTTCGACTCCGTCCTCGACGACGGCGACAACGTCGTCGGCCTCTCGCTGTTCACGGGCTACAGCGCGAACGAGAAGCGCGCGCTCTCGCTCGCGACCGTCGACCCGGCGATCGAGGTCGGCACGGAGCTGCGGGTCGTGTGGGGCGAGCCCGACGGCGGCTCGCGGAAGACGACCGTGCTGCCGCACCGGCAGAAGGAAGTGCGCGTGATCGTGAGCCCGGTGCCCTACTCGGA
>DASSBV010000061.1:0-18229 GCA_035698545.1 Gaiella sp.
AAGGGCGCGGCGGACGCGCGCGTCGTCAACGAGCTCGTGCGCGCAAGACTCGACCGCGCGTAGCCGATGGACACGCCGCGGGCGCGGCGCTACGTTCGAGGGCGCATGGCACTGTCGACCGATCCGGGGATCAGCCAGGACGAGCTGCGCCTGGCGACGCGCAACCATGGGATGCCACTCGAGGCGCTCCGCTGGCCGATCACGCCGGTCGGGCTGCACTACCTCCTGATCCACTACGACGTGCCGCTCGTCGATCCGGCGTCGTTCCGGCTGGAGGTGACCGGCGCGGTCGCGACGCCTTTCGCGCTCACGCTCGACGAGCTGCGGGAGCGTCCGGCCGTCGAGACCGTCGCCACGTTCGAGTGCGCCGGAAACGGCCGCGCGCTGCTCGAGCCGCGGCCGGTCAGCCAGCCGTGGCTGAACGAGGCCGTGGGTACCGCACGCTGGCGTGGTGTTCCGCTCGCGGCGCTCCTCGAGCAGGCGGCCCCGTCGAGCGGCGCGGTCGACGTCGTCCTCTGCGGGCTCGACCGCGGTGTCGAGGGCGAGCTCGAGCAGCGCTACGAGCGGAGCCTCCCGCTGCCGGAGGCGATGGGTGCCGACTGCGTGCTCGCGTACGAGATGAACCGGGGAGCGCTGCCCCCGCAGCACGGCTTCCCGCTCCGGCTCGTCGTTCCCGGCTGGTACGGCATGACGAACGTGAAGTGGCTCGCCGAGATCCGCGTCGTCGAGGAGCCGTTCGCCGGGTATCAGGTCGCGAACGGGTATCGGGTCCGCCAGACGGAAGAGGAGGAGGGACGCCCGGTCACGCGGATGCGGCCCCGGTCGCTGATGGCGCCGCCGGGGATTCCGCAGTTCGAGACGCGCGACCGGATCGCGGAGCGCGGACACCATCTGCTCGAGGGCCGTGCGTGGTCCGGACGCGCCCCGGTCGCGCGGGTCGAGGTGAGCGTGGACGACGGCGCGACGTGGTCCGACGCGACCCTGCTGCGCGAGTTCGACGACCGTTACGCCTGGTGCGGCTGGTCGTTCTCGTGGGACGCCACGCCAGGCGACCACGTGCTGTGCTCCCGCGCGACCGACGAGAGCGGCGACGTGCAGCCGCTCGAGCCGGAGTGGAACCTCGGCGGTTACGAGAACAACGCCGTGCAGCGCGTCCGCGTGCGCGTCGACTGAACGTGTCCGGGAACGATCGAGCCGCCCTCCGGCGGCCCGATCCTCCCCAGAGATGCCCGACGCTCAGGGCTTCTGCGCGTAGTCACCGAGCCCGTACCGCTCGTTGAGCGCGTCGCTGCGGGCGTTCAGCGCCGCGAGCCAGTCAGGCGTCGCGGACGTTCGCGCGGTCTGACGGGCGTACTTCCCCAGTCCGTACTCGCGGTTCATCGCGTCGCTTCTCGCCATGAGCGCCTGGAGCCAGTCCGGGCCGGGGGACTCGAGCGTGCGGCGCGCCGTGCGGTCACCCAGGCCGTACCGCTCGTTGAGGGCCGCGCTCCGCGCGTTGAGAGCGTCGAGCCAGGGCGCGGTGGTGCCCGTGGCGGCCACGCCGGCCCCGATCGCGGCGGCGACGGATGCGACGGCGACGACGGTGATGCCAAACCGATGAGCCTTCATCTCTGCCTCCTTCGATCTCCGCTCGCCCCGTGGCGACCGGTCGCTCCGCAGGCTGCGAGGCGGCATCCAGAAAGCCGTCAAGACCGGTAAAGAACGGGTAGGGCGCGGCCAGGAGACGGTGGTACGCTCGGCTCCCGCGGGAGGACAGGTGGAGCTCAGGATCCTCGGCCCGTTCCAGGCTTTCGACGACTCAGGCCGAGAGGTCGGGCTCCCCACGGGGCGTGAACGGGCATTACTCGCGGCGCTCGTGCTCAGGCGGGGTGAGGTGGTCTCCGTCGACGCGCTCGTCGATGCGCTCTGGGGTGAAGCGGCCCCGAGCACCGCCGTGAAGGCCGTTCAGGGCTATGTGTCCCACCTTCGACGCGTGCTCGGCTCGGACGGCTCGATCGTCACGCAAGCCCCGGGGTACGTTCTCCATGTTCCGCCGGAGGCGGTCGATGCGCGCCGCTTCGAGACGCTCGCCGCCGAGGCGTGGCGCACGCTCGACGATGAGCCCGAGGCAGCGCTCGTCACGTTCGAACAAGCATTGGCGCTCTGGCGTGGCCCGGCCCTCGCCGAGTTCGCCTTTGCGGACTTCGCCCAGCGCGAGATCGCACGACTCGAGGAGCTTCGCCTCGAGACCGTCGAAGGTCGATTCGAGGCGATGCTCCGACTTGGGCGCCACGGCGCGATCGTCGCCGAGCTCGAGACCCGCGTCGCCGAGCATCCGTTGCGCGAGCGACTGCGCGGCCAGTTGATGCTCGCGCTCTACCGCTGCGGCCGTCAGGCCGAGGCGCTCGAGCTGTACCGCAAGGGCCGCCGTCTCATGGCCGACGAGCTCGGGCTCGAGCCGGGGGCAGAGCTGCAGCGGCTCGAGAAGGCGATGCTGTCCCAGGACCCCTCGCTAGACGCGCCCGCGAGACGTCAGCGACCGACGCACGAACCAGCCGTAACGCCACCCGCGCCCGGGGTGCGTAGAGGGCGTCGCCGCGTCGCCGCCGGCGTAGTCCTGACGGTCGTCGTCGCCGCCGCTGCGACGCTCGGCTACCTGGCCGTCGCCGACGAGCCGTCTGCATCGGTGGCGGCCATCCCGCCCACCCTCGCCGTGATCGACCCGGCGACCAACCGCGTGGTCGCATCGATCCCCGTGGGCTCCAAGCCGGTCGCGATCGCGGCCGGGGAGGGGAGCGTGTGGGTCGGAGATGCGCGAGACGGGACGATCACCCGAGTCGATCCCGAGACACAGAAGGTCGTCAAGACGATCGGCATCGGCGCGCCGGTCGTCGACCTCGCGACAGGCCTCGGCGGAGTCTGGGCGGCAACGGGAGGCTTCGGTGAGGTCGTGCGGATCGATCCCGAGGTCGGCGCAGTCGCCCAGCGCATCCCTCTCGGGGACGCCGAAGATCCCGTCGTTCCGAGCGTGCCCTCCGTCGGCGTCGGTGACGGACGCGTCTGGGCGGGCGTGCCTGAGGGCCTTGCCCGGATCGAGCCGCGCTCGGGGGTCGTCATCGACACCGTCGAGCTCGACAGCACCCAGGCGCTTCAGATTGCTGCCGGGGGTGGCGCCGTCTGGGTGACGACGATCGCGAACCGGGCGAAGCGCGTCGAGGCGAGCTCGGGCCGTCCGACCGCCGAGTTTTACGCCGGCGGATGGGTCTACCCCGTCACCCTCGGCGGCGGCGCGGCATGGGTCGGCGGCTTGAGGGGGCTCGTGAAGCTCAATCCCGACACCGGTGCCTCGCTCTCGTCATCCGCGCAAGTCAAGCTGGTCACCGGGATCGCCTACGGCGAGGGCTCGATATGGCTTACGAACGGCGACACGGCCGAGATCGTCCGGCTGGACCCCGGCACGGGAGCGGTCGAGGCCACGATCCCGATGGGAGGGCGTGGAGACGACCTGGTCGTCACTCAGGGCCTCGTGTGGGTCGTGGTTCCGCCGAGGGAGTAGAACACGCGAATCAGTCGCCGCTCGGCGCCGGGACGCGGAGCTTGCCGCTCTTGATCTTGCGTTCGAGGCGGTCGAGCTGGGTCACGAGGGTGCGGGGGACCTTCGGGCTGATGGTCCCGAGCCCGGCGGCGCCGTCGCGCATGGTGAGGACGATGTCGCGGGCGGCGCCGAGCTTGCCGGCTTTGACGCGGTTGAACACGTCGACGAAGGCGGCGTCGTACCTCTTGAGCACGCTCGTGAGGACGTGTGGGCCGAGGAACGACTGGTCGGAGTCGACGCCGACTCCCCAGATCCCCGCTTCTGCAGCCGCCTTCATCGTGCCGAGCCCACAACCGCCGGCCACGTTGAAGACGGAGCCCGCTCCCCGGGCAATCTGACGGCGCGCGAGCGCTGCGCACTTCGCAGTGTCGACGAAATCGTCGGAGTAGTCGACGAGCACCTTTACACGCGGCGCGGCCCGTTTTGCCCCGGCAGCGAAGCCGTCCACGAAATCGGTCACCGGCTGTACCTTCCAGCCCCCCACGACGCCGACGACGTCAGGGCCGGCTCGCAGGTGCTCGAGCCTCGCGGCCAGCCAGCCGGCGAGGAACGCCGCCTCGCGGGGCTGCAGCATCAGGCCATGGACGTTCGGCGGTGGGTTCTTCGCCTCGCTCCGCGGGGCCTCGAGAATGACGAACGGGACGTCCGGATAGCGACGCGCGACGGCGAGGACCGCGGGCTCGAACCCGATCCCCGCAAGCACCACCGCGTCGTACCCCTGCTGCGCGGTCAAGGCGAGAAAGTCTCGGAGGTTCTCCTGGGGCGTCGGCGCGACGACGCGTGCCTGTACGTGCGTGCGGCGCACGGCTTGCCTGATCCCTTCGCACACCTCCACCGTGTGCTTGGGAGGGCACCCGTCCGCCTGCAGCACGACCGCCACCCGTGGGCCCGGCGCAGAACGCGCCGGCGTTCCGCTCGCTGGACCCGCGGCGACGAGCAGCATCAGTACCGCGACTCCCGCGGTGGTAAGGCCCAGAGGAATGCAGTGCCGGTCAGCCGACATTGCTCGACCTCGGAGCCGGCGGGACGCGTAGCTCGCCGGTGGTGATCTGGCGTTGGAGGCGGTGGAGCTGCGTGACGAGCGCGCGGGGAATCCTGGGGCTGATCGTCCCGAGCCCCGCGGCGCCGTCGCGCATGGTGAGCACGGTGTCGCGGCCGGTGCGGAGCGTGCCGGTCTTGAGCCGGTTGAACACGTCGACGAAACCGGTCTCGAAGCTCTTGAGGACGCTCGTCAAGACGTGGGGGCCGAGGGAAGACTGGTCGCTGTCGACGCCGATCGCCCAGATGCCTGCGTCGGCTGCGGCTCGCATGGTTCCGAGCCCGCAGGCGCCGGCGACGTTGAAGACCGCGCCGGCGCCCCGCGCGATCTGTCGGCGTGCGAGCGCCTCGCACTTGCCCCGGTCGACCCAGTCGTCGGAGTAGTCGACGAGGAGTTTCACACCGGGCGCCGCCCGTCTCGCTCCGGCCGCGAAGCCGTCCATGAAGGTCGTGACCCCGGGAACCTTGACCCCGCCGACCGCACCGACCACGTCGGGCCCGGGCCGCCGCTGCTCGAGCTTCGCCGCCAGCCAGCCGGCCAGGAACGCCGCTTCGCGTGCCTGGAGCACCTCGCCCTGGAGGTTGGGAGGCGCGTTCGGCACGTCGGCGCGCGGTGCGTCCATGACGATGAACGGGACGTTCGGATACCGGCGCGCAACCGCAGCGACCCGCGGGTCGTAGTACAGGCCGAAGAGCACCACCGCGTCGTAGTGCTGCCGTGCGATCAGCGCGAGGAAGTCGCCGAGGTCGTCGCGAAAGGTCGGCGACACGATCCGAGCCTCGACACCCGTGCGGCGCATCGCGCGCCGTATCCCCTCACAGAGCTCGAGAGTGTCCGTATCGGGGCATCCGCCCGCGTCGAGGACGACCGCGACCCGCGGCTCGGATCCCGGCGCCGCCATGGTTGCCGCGCCGGTCGCGCATGCGGCAGCTACGGCGATCCCGGCGGCCGCAAGGCCGAGCCGCATGCGCGAGCGGCGCATCGGCTGAACGTAACACTCGGCACGAGAAATCTGAAGGCGCGCGTGTGCGGCGCCGCCCGCCGCCTGCGCTGGCATCATCAGTGGGACGTGCGTCGGCGCCTGCTGGCCTGGATCCTGGTGACGCCGGTTGCTGCGGCCGGCGTCCTCGTCACGCATGCGCTCGCCTATCGGCTCACCGGGACGCACCCGGGAGCGGTCCACGAATACCTCGCGCACGTGCCGCAGGTCGTCTTCGTCCTCACGTCGCTCGCGCTCGTGGGGCTCGCGTTCCAGGAGCGGAGCCTCAGCCGGTTCTCCGCCTGGTGGGTCGCACCGCTCGCGCCGGTCGGGTTCACGGTTCAGGAGCACGTGGAGCGGCTCGTGCACACCGGCCAGCTGCCGTTCCTGCTCACTTCGTCCACCTTCCTGCTCGGGCTCGCGCTCCAGCTTCCCGTCGCCCTCGTCTGCGTCATGCTCGTGCGGCGCGTGCTGGGAGCGCTCCCGGCGTCACGTCGTCGGCGCCCGCCGCGGGTCGCGATCGCCTGGCTCCCGGTTACCGCCTCGCCGCCGCGAGTGGCCGGGCCTGTCTTCCTCTCGCGGCCGACCAGCCGCGGCCCGCCGCTCGTCCTCGCGTCCTGAGCCCACGCCGCGCTCGGCGCGGCCGAGACCGAGGAGACCCATGAAGCTCATAGCGATGCTCGCCGCAATCGCGGCGAGCGCCTTCGCCCTCGCCGGGTGCGGCGGGGACGACAGCACGGAGGCGGTGACGACCACCGAGACGGTGGCCACCGCGCCGACCGACACGACGACCACGACGGACACCACTGCGACGACGACCACACCCGCCGCGCAGGCGAAGGTGATCACGGTTCGCGTCGTCGGCGGCCGGCCGCAGGGCGGGATCCAGCGGCCGACGGTCGACCAGGGCGACAGGGTCGTGCTCGTCGTCCGCACCGACTCGGGGGAGGCGGTGCACCTCCACGGCTACAACATCGAGAAGGAGGTCGTCCCGGGCAAGCCCGTCCGCCTGCCGTTCACGGCAAACATCGCCGGCCGGTTCGAGGTGGAGCTGCACCCGACCGACACGCTGCTCGCGGTGATCGAGGTGAAGCCCTGAGCCGCCCGTTCTTCGTCGCGCACGGGATCGGGGGAATCCAGGATCTCCCGGTCCCGACGTGGCTCTTCTACTGGGGGGCGGCGATCGTCCTCCTGGTCTCGTTCGTCCTGCTCGGCGCGCTCTGGCGGAGACCGCTCCTCGGCAAGCGCCAGGATGGGCGGGAGCTGGGCGAACGCGTCTCCGCGATCGTCCTCGGCCCGCTCCGCATCCTCGTGCAGGCGGTCTCGGTGGCGCTGTTCGTCCTCGTGTGGGCGTCGGCGCTGTTCGGCGATACGGATCCGTTCAAGAACCTTGCCCCGACGTGGATCTACGTGATCTTCTGGCTCGGGGTCCCGGCGCTCTCCGTGCTCCTGGGAAACGTCTGGCGCGCGCTTTCACCCTGGCGCGGGATCGCCGACCTGTTCGTCTGGCTCCGCGAGCTCGGTGGGGGAGAGGCGCGGCCGCTGGCCGACTACCCGGAACGGCTGGGGCGCTGGCCGGGGGCGGTGGCTCTCTTCGCGTTCGCCGCGATGGAGCTCGCGTACTCTGACCCGTCCAGCCCCCGCGCGCTCGCCTTTGCGATCGCGGTCTACACCTACGTCGCCCTGTTCGGAATGGCGGCCTTCGGCCGCGACACGTGGATGCGGTACGGGGAGGGCTTCGCCGTCTACTTCGGCCTCCTGGCGAAGATCGCGGCGCTCCACGCACGCGACGGCCGGATCCGGCTGCGCTGGCCCCTGACCGGCCTTGCCGGGAAGGACACGACGCCCGGCGCGGTCGCGTTCGCGGGCGTGATGCTCGGCACGGTCCTCTTCGACGGCTACTCACGGACGACGACGTGGCAGGACCTGATGGCGCGCCTCGAGGGACCCTACGTCGTCGACCACCCAACGATCGCCGAGCTGCTCGTGACGCTCGCAAGCGTCGGGGGTCTGCTCACGGGCGTCGTGCTGATCGCCCTCGCGTACGAGGCGGCGTGCGCGGTAGCGCGCTGGACCGTCAATTCGCCACGGTCGCTCGTGCCGGACTTCGTGCTCTCCCTCGTGCCCATTGCGTTCGTGTACGTCGTCGCGCACTACGCGACGCTCTTCCTCATCCAGGGCCAGTTCGCCGTCCCTCTCTTGTCGGACCCGTTGGGTCGCGGCTGGAACCTCTTCGGGACCGCGCACGTCATCCCCGACCTCACGGTGATCTCGCCCAACACCACCTGGTACATCCAGGTCGTCGCCCTCGTCACGGGGCACGTCGCAGGGCTCGCGATCGCCCACGATCGGGCGGTGACCCTCTTCCCGGACAGGCGCGACGCGCTGCGCTCGCAGTACGCGATGCTCGGGTTGATGGTCCTCTACACCGTCGGCGGGCTATGGGTGCTCTCCCGGGGCTGACAGCACCGCACCTCGTCGGCCACCACCTCGACCCGGTGACGCTCGTGGTCGAGGGGGTCGTCCTCGCGGTGCTGGTCCTGGGGTTCGGGGCGATCTGGTTGCGGGAGCGGCGACGACGGGTCGACCGCTCGCGCCGCGTCCCGGAGCTTCGCGACTGAGCCTTAGAACTCGTTTCAGAATGAAGCCGTGTGGGGCCGTGTCGCGCTGGGCGGCACGCTGGTCAGCGCCGGGAGACGAAGCCGCCGTAGAGGAGCGTCGAGGCGACGATGGTGAAGATGGCTCCGCCGCCGGCGCCCAGCCCCGCGACGGCGCTCCCCACCGCGGCCGCCACGACCCCGCCGACGATCAGGCTGTTCCCGACCGGGCGTCGGCGGATGCCCGTCAAGGCGACGACGACGGCGGCGAGCGTCCCGGTGACGTTCCCGACGAGCGCCAGGACCCGTGCCGGGAAGAACGCGAGATGCGCTGCGGCGTCGGGGATCTCGCTCCCGGCGATAGCCGGATCGATCGGCACCGCCATCGCCACGCCGATTGCCAGGCCCGCATAGACGAGCACGACGGGCGCGGCGAACGAGACGCGCGCTCGCAGGAGGGAGCCCGCCCCGAGGAGGGGCGCGGTGAGCAAGCCACCGAACAGGTAGTACGCCCGAAACGCGCGGTCGTCCCACCCTGCGGCGGCTGCCCAGGCGAGCGCGCCGGAGGCGGCCGCGAAAGCAGCGAGCGAGGCGCCCCAGGCAAGGAGCTCGGGCGTTCGCCGGTCGCGCCATCGCCGGATCAGGTCGGCGGCCAGCCGAAGCGAGACGAGCGCGGCGATGAAGGCGAGCACGACGTCCATGCGCGGCAAATCTACGGCGCCTCGGTCTCAGGACGCGCTGTACGCTCAGACCGGTGTCACGACCTCAGCAGCTCCTGACCCCTGGCCCGACCGCTGTGCCGCCCGAGGTGCTGCACGCGCTCGCGCGGCCGGTCATCCATCACCGCTCGCCCGACTTCGTGGAGATCTTCGCGATTGCACAGGAGCGCCTCAAAGCCGTCTTCCGCACGGAGCACGAGATTCTGGTCTTCACCGCCTCGGGCACCGGCGCGTTCGAGTCGGCGGTCGTCAACCTCCACTCACCCGGCGACCGCGTGCTCGCCGTCTCGCAGGGGGAGTTCGGTGGGCGATGGCAGAAGCTCGCAACGGTATTCGGCTGCGACGTCGTCCCGCTGACGTACGCCTGGGGTGCCGCGCCGAACCCGGACGACGTCCGAGCGGCGCTGGGGGAGAGCGGCGCGGGCAGCGTCTTCCTCGTCCATTCCGAGACCTCCACCGGCGTCGTCTGCGACCTCGAGCCGCTGCTCGCCGTCTGTCGCGAGGCGGGAGCGCTCTCGGTCGTCGATGCGGTCTCGAGCCTTGGAGCGGTGCCGCTCGAGACGGATGTGTGGGGCGCCGACGTCGTGATCACGGGCTCCCAGAAGGCGCTGATGACGCCGCCGGGGCTCGCGTTCGCCTCCGTCTCCGAGCGAGCGTGGGAGCGCGCCGCGACAGCGGCGCTGCCGCGCTTCTACTGGGACTGGGAGCGGCAGCGCAAGGCGCAGGCAAAGGGGTCGACGCCGTCGACGCCGGCCACGTCGCTCGTCGTGGCACTCGTCGAGGCGCTCGGGCTCGTGCTCGACGGTGGGCTCGAGACCGCGTTCGCGCGTCATCGCGCCCTCGGGCGGGCGTGCCGAGCGGGGATCAAGGAGATGGGCCTCGAGCTCTACTCGCCGGACGACGACAGCGCGGCCGTGCTGACGGGCGCTCTCACCCCCGAGGGCATCGACGCCGTCGCGCTGCGGCTCGCGCTTCGCGACCGGCACGGGATCACGATTGCCGGTGGGCACGGCGACCTGGTTCCGCGCCTGTTCCGGATCGGGCACATCGGCCACGTCGGGATCGAAGAGCTGGCAGGCGCGCTCGCGGCGATCGAGGAGGAGCTCCTGGCCGCCGGCGCGGACGTCGAGCCGGGCAAAGCCGCTCCTGCCGCGTACGAGGCGTTCGGCACCGTCGCGACGGCGTAGATGCGCGTCCTCGTCCGGGAGCCCATCGCCGAGGCAGGAGTCGCGCTGCTCCGCGAGCGATTCGAGGTCGACGTCGATTCCGACTCGCGGCTCGAGGACGTGATCGACCGATACGACGGGATCGTCATCCGCTCGGCGACGAAGCTGACGCGCGAGCTCATCGACCGGGCAACGCTCCTCAAGGTGATCGGTCGCGCGGGCGTCGGGGTCGACAACGTCGACGTCGACGCGGCCACGCGCCGCGGCATCGTCGTCGCGAACGCGCCCGAGTCGACGGTCGTCTCGGCTGCGGAGCAGACGATCGGCCTGATCGTCGCGCTCGCCCGCAACATTCCGCAGGCGCACGCGGCGCTCAAGGGCGGTCGCTGGGAGCGCTCCCGTTGGAGCGGCATCGAGCTCGCCGGAAAGACGCTCGGCGTGATCGGCTTCGGGCGCATCGGCCAGCAGGTCGCGCGGCGGGCGGTCGGGTTGGGGATGACGGTCGTGGCGTACGACCCGTTCGTCGGAAGCGACCGCTTCAGGGACCTCGGAGTCGAACGGTCGGAGACGCTCGACGAGCTCCTGGGCTCCTCGGACGTGGTCACTCTCCATTCCCCGCTGACCGACGACACGCGCTGCCTGATCGACGGCGAGACGATCGGGCGGATGCGGGACGGCGCGCGGCTCGTGAACGCCGCCCGCGGCGCCCTCGTCGACGAGGCTGCGCTCGTCGAGGCGCTCCGCTCCGGCAAGCTCGCCGGGGCGGCGCTCGACGTGTTCTCGGCGGAGCCCTACGAGGGGCCGCTGCTCGAGCTCGACCAGGTGGTCGTCACCCCGCATCTCGCTGCGTCGACCGGCGAGGCGCAGGATCGCGCCGGGCTGATCGTCGCGGAGCAGGTGGTCGCGGCGCTCGATGGCGGCATCGTCTCCACCGCGGTCAACATCCCAGTCGTCGACCAGAGTGATCTCGAGGTGCTCGGCCCCTTCATCCCGCTTGCAGCCCTCCTCGGCCGGGTCGCCGTCGCCCTCGCTGCCGGCCCGCCGCAGCGGATCGTCGTCGCCGCGCACGGGCCGCTCTCCGAGTACGACACCAGGCTCCTCACGGCCGCCGCGCTGAACGGCGCCTTCCAGGACCGGGTCGACCAGGTCGTGAACGTCGTCAACGCCCCGCTGATCGCCGCCGAACGGGGGATCGAGGTCGTCGAGGAGCGAAACCGAGCCTCGCGCGACTACGCGAACACGGTCGAGGTCACGATCGTCTCCGACGCGGAGGAGGCGACGGTGTCGGGGACGACGATCGGCCCCGAGCCGCGCCTCTTCCTCGGCGGCGCGCTCGGCTTCGGGATAGATCTCGAGATCGGCCCGCACATGGTGTTCATCCGCTATCCCGATCAGCCGGGCGTGATCGGTCGCGTCGGCTCGATGTTCGGGGAGGCGGGCGTGAACATCGCGAACATGGCGGTCTCCCGGACGAAGGAGGGCGGTGAGGCGCTGATGGTCTTCTCCATCGACTCGGCGGCCAAGGACGAGCTCGTCGACGCTCTCCACGACACGGGGTTCGACGACGTCCGGTTCGTCGAGCTCGGGTGACGCCGTGACGGCGACCTGGCCAGAGCCGGTGGAGCGCGTCGCCTCGTTCCTCCGAACAACCGGCGCCGAGGCGCGGATCGAGGAGTTCGCGACAGAGACGCCGACCGCCGAGGCGGCGGCGGACGCGGTCGGCTGCACGCTGGGACAGATCGTGAAGTCCCTCGTGTTCGTCTGCGACGGCTCGCCGGTCGTCGCGCTCGTCCCGGGCGACCGCCGCGCGGACAGCGCGAAGATCGCCAGGCTGGCAGACGCCCGCCGCGCGGCGATCGCGAAACCTGCCGACGTGGTCGACGCGACCGGGTTCGAGCCGGGCGGCGTCGCCCCGTTTCCGCTCGAGCGCGTGCCGGTCGTCCTCGTCGAGCGGACGCTCGTTCGGCACTCCGTCGTCTGGGCGGGTGCGGGCTCCGACCGCCACATGGTCGCCCTGGCTCCGCGCGAGCTGGTGCGGCTGACGCGGGGTCGGGTCGAGGACGTCGTGCGCGATTCTCCATAATTGGTCCCTCCACGCCCGCGAACGGAGGCATCGATGGACGAGACCGCGAAGATCTGGATGAACGGCGAGCTCGTCGACTGGGCGGACGCGACCGTCCACGTCGGCGTCCACGGCCTGCACTACGGCTCGGGCGTGTTCGAGGGGATCCGCGCCTACGAGACGTCCCGCGGCCCCGCCGTCTTCCGGCTCGCCGACCACCTGCAGCGCCTTCACGACAGCGCGAAGCTCCTGTACATGGAGCTTCCGTACACGGTCGAGGAGCTTCGCACCGCGACGCACGATCTCGTGCGGGCCAATGGTCTCCCGTCGTGCTACCTGCGCCCGATCGCCTTCTACGGCTACGGCTCGCTCGGCGTCCACACGAGCGGAAACCCGGTCGAGACGGTGATCATGAGCTGGCCCTGGGGCGCGTACCTCGGTGAGGACTCGCTCACGAAGGGCATCACCGCGAAGGTCTCGAGCTGGCAGCGGGTCGGGCCGAACGTGATCCCGCACGTCGCGAAGGCGACGGGGATCTACCTCAACTCCATGCTCGCGACGACCGAGGCCAAGCGGGCAGGCTACGACGAGGGAATTCTCCTCACCGACGGCGGCTTCGTCGCGGACGGTCCGGGCGAGAACATCTTCGTCGTGAAGAACGGCCGGATCACCACGCCGCCCCTCTCGACGTCGATCCTTCCGGGCGTCACGCGCGACTCGATCATCCAGATCGCGCAGGAGCTGGGCTACGTCATCGACGAGACCGACATCATCCGCACCGACCTCTACCTCGCGGACGAGGTGTTCATGACGGGCACCGCGGCGGAGGTCTCGCCGGTGCGTGCGATCGACGACGTCGAGCTCGGCGTGGGGCCGATCACACTCGAGCTCCAGAAGGCCTATCTCGACGCGGTCAACGGCCGCGCCGAGCAGTGGGGCCACTGGCTCGACGTGGTCGAGGTGCGCGAGAGCGCGACGGCCTGAGGGCCGCGACCGCCTGAGGGCCGCGACCGACCGACCGAGCCGCAGCTGCCCAACCTGCGCGCAGCCTGACAACGCTTGTGGTGATTCACCACAAGCGTTGTCAGCGCCTTGCGCGGACGCGCAGCACGGTTTCGACGACGCGGTCCTGGTCGTCCTCCGTCAGTGACGACCCGCTGGGCAGGCAGAGCCCGTGCTCGAAGAGGCGGGCCGAGACGTCCCCGCCGAAGGAGGCATGCGAGGCGAAGATCGGCTGGAGGTGCATCGGCTTCCACAGCGGCCGCGCCTCGATGTCCTCGGCCTCGAGCGCCAGTCGGACGGCCTCGCGGCCGGCCCCGAACACGTCCGGGTCGATCACGACGCACGTGAGCCAGGCGTTCGTCGTGCCGTACGGCGCCTCCGGCATGAACGAGAGGCCGGTGACGTCGCCCAGCAGCTCGACGTAGCGGTCGCGAATCCGTCGCCGCGTCGCGACCCGCTCGGGGAGAGACTCGAGCTGCGCGCGGCCGAGAGCCGCGAGGAGGTTGCTCATCCGGTAGTTGAAGCCGACCTCGAGATGCTCGTAGTGCGCAACCGGCTCCCGCGCCTGCGTCGAGAGCTTGCGTGCGTGCTCGACCCACTCACGCCGGTTCGAGACAAGCATCCCGCCGCCGCTCGTCGTGATGATCTTGTTTCCGTTGAAGGAGAAGGCGGCAAGCGCTCCCTGGCCGCCCGCCGGCACGCCCCGGTACGTCGCGCCGAGCGACTCCGCCGCGTCTTGCACGAGCACGATGTCGTGCCGCACGCAGACCTCGTCGAGCGCTTCGTAATCGCAGCATTGGCCGTAGAGGTCGACGGCGACGACAGCGCGAACCGTGGCGCCGGACTCGCGGCGCTCGAGGATCGCCCGGTCGAGCAGATCGGGGTCGATCGTCCAGGTCTCCGCCGTCGCGTCGACGAAGAACGGGGTCGCGCCGGAGTACGTGATCGCGTTGGCGCTCGCCGCGAACGTGAACCCCGAGCACGCGACCTCGTCGCCCGCCCCGATTCCCAGCACCACGAGTGCGAGGTGGAGCGCAGCGGTGCCGCTCGAGAGCGCGACCGCATTCTCGACACCGGCAACCGCGGCGAGCTCCGCCTCGAATGCGTCGACGTGCGGGCCGAGCGGCGCGATCCAGTTCGACTCGATCGCGTCTGCGACGAGCTCGGCCTCGCGGCCCGAGAGGTGGGGTGGGGAGAGGTACACCCGCGGCATCGCAGGCGAGCCTAGACGACGATCGCCGGCGGTCAGGCGGTCGGGCGGAGTGGATGGCGCCAACGGAGTCCGGGGAAGCGGCTGTAGTCGTGATCGGTCGTGATCCACTCGCTGCCCGACTCGATCGCGAGGGCGGCGAGGTACGCGTCGGGAACGAGATTTCCTCGGATGCCCGCCTCCCGACAGAGGCGCTCGAAGATCGTCCAGTGGCGCCCGCCTGGCGCGATCGGGACGGCGTTCGGTTGTCGACGGAGGACGTTCACGAACTCCAGCGCCGACTCGACGGGTTCGGGCGGTGAGAAGACGCGTGGGTGCGTCACGACGCGGAGAAAGCCGCTCAGGACGAGCTCGGAGACGCCAAACGCCTCGTCGGAGCGGACAACGCGTTGGAGCCAGTCGCGATAGGCCGCGTGATCCGGAACCGAGGGGACGAACGCGTAGACGAGGACGTTGACGTCAGCGAGGAGCGTTGCCCGACTCCATCGACTCGAGCAGGGCGGCACTGTCGTCGAGGTCCACGCCCGGTTGGAGCGCGCCTCCGGCCGAGGCGACGGGAAGCGTGGTCTCGACCTCATACTCAACAGGTGGGCGGCGTGCGAGCGCCTGCCGGAGGGCGTCCTCGATCACCGCGGTCATCGTCCGCCCGGTTTCCGCGGCTCGCCGCCTCACCGCTGCGAGGAGCGCATCGTCGAGCCGAAGCGTCGTGCGCATATGTCAGAACATATCAGGTTGTCATCAATATGTCAGCCACGGTCTCGATCCGACGGCAAGGTGGGAGGGCAGGGGCGGAGGCTCGCAATCTCCACGGCCCCTGTCAATTGTTCCGAAGAGACAGGTCTGAAAGGGAGGCACCCCACGGCGTCGCGTGGAGCGCGATACTCCAGCGGATGGCGCACGGGATGGTGTTCCTCGGGTTCGGGAAGTACGTTCGCGCGGATCGGATCTACGCGCTCGAGCCGATCGTCGGGAACGAGCGGGGAAGCGGCTCACGGACCCTGGTCTGGGTGGAGGGAATCCCCGATCCCGTCGTGGCGTCGAGGACGCAGCAGACGATCCTCGAGGAGATCGAGGCGAGCACCGTCCGGGCAAGCGGCCGCCCCAGGAGCGGACGTGGCTCGCTCACGAGGCACCCGCAGCTCTTCGAAGGCGAGTGACGTTCGCGCAGCTACTCGAGGGTGGAGTCCACGACGTGGCTGCGCGGATCATCGGCTGGACGCTCCTCGTCGACGGCGTCGGCGGTCGGATCGTCGAGGTCGAGGCCTACGCAGAGGACGACCCGGCCAGCCATGCGTTCGCAGGCCCCACCGCGCGAAACGCGTCGATGTTCGGGCCGCCCGGGCACCTCTACGTCTATCGCTCGTACGGGATTCACTGGTGCGCGAACGTCGTCTGCGAGCGGCCTGGTCGCGGGGCCGGTGTGCTGCTGCGCGCGCTCGAGCCGACGCAGGGGCTCGAGCGGATGCGCCTCCGGCGCGGTGTCGCCGACGACCGTCTGCTCTGCTCTGGCCCCGGCCGCCTCACGCAGGCTCTCGGCCTGACGCGGGACGACGACGGCGCCGATCTGTCGCGCCCACCGTTCGAGCTGATCCCGCCTGCCGAGCCCGCCGTCGTCGAGCGAACGGTGCGGATCGGGATCAGCCGCGCGGTCGAGCAGCCCTGGCGCTACGTCGAGGTCGGAACACGCTGGTCAAGTCGGCTCCGACGTGCAGCATGAGGTGTCCGACTGAAGTCGGACACCCGGTCTAGCTGGTCGAGCCGTCGCCGACGAGCAGCGTGATCGGCAGCCCCGGTCGCACCGCGATCCCGGGCTCGAGGCTCTGGCGCAGCACGGTGCCCGAGGGGCGCCCGGCCGTGTAGCGGACGCGCACGGCGAGACGGAGCTTCTTCGTGCGCTGCCGCGCGTCCGGCAGGCTCGAGCCCACGAGGTTCGGGACGAGACCGTTCTGCGCGAGCGAGACGAAGAGGCGCACACGCCCGTTCGCCGAGAGATAGCCGCCGCGCGGATCCTGCTTCACGACCTGGCCGGGGCGCGAGCGCGGCTTCGCAGGGACGTAGACGAGGTCGGGCGTGAGCGGCACCGACTGGAGCGCGACTTGCGCGGACTCGGCTGAACGCCCGACGACGACGGGAACGGTGACCTCGTTGGCGTAGCACTTGGCGGTCGACTTCGGCGCCTGCCCGACGAAGTAGGAGGTGAGGCGCGTTCCGGGGCAGTAGCCGTTGTCCAGCTGCCAGCGCCCGCCGCGGTGGACGACACGGAGGTCGTATGCGGGTAGGTACGGCGCCGGCGAGAAGCTCTCGGCGTCCTTGCCGTCGAGCGCTCGGGTCATGAACGCCTTCCAGATCTCCGCGGGCAGAGTGCCGCCCGAGACCGGCTCGCCGTGGAACTCGGTCTGCATCGGGCGCAGCGCGTTCGGGTAGCCAACCCACACGGCGACCGCCAGCTCTGGGGTGTAGCCGACGAACCAAGCGTCCCCGTAGTCGTCGGTCGTTCCCGTCTTGCCCGCGACAGCACGGCCGGGGATCTGTGCGCGCGTGCCGGTTCCCTGCTGGACGACATCTTCCAGGATCGAGGTCAGCGTCTCCGCCTCGGCGGGCGGCAGCACGGCGTGCGCAACCGGCTCGTTGCGGCGCAGCTTGCCGTTTCGGCGGGTCACGACCGAGTCGACGACGCGGGGGAGATCGCCGGTGAGCGAGCCGTCGATCCGCTTGCCGTCGTTCGCGATCGTCGCGTAGGCACGCGTCATGTCGAGCGGGTTGACCGCCACGGAGCCGAGCCCGATCGCGAAGTACGCGGGAAGCTTCGAGTGGACCCCGAGCGCGTGCGCGGTCTCGACGATCTTCTTCGGTCCGACGACCTGCGTCAGCTGGGCGTAGACGGAGTTGTCCGAGTGGATCATCGCCTGCCACAGGTCGATCTGGCCGAGGTACGCGCCCTCGTAGTTCGACACCGGCCAGATCCGATCGCCGGCGTCGATCTGCACGGGCTTCGAGACGAACTCCGTCGACGGGGCGATCCCGCTACGGAATGCGCTCGCGAGCACGATCGGCTTGAACGACGACCCCGGCTGACGTTCGGCCTGGGTCGCGAGGTTGAACTGGCTCCGGCGGTAGTTCGTCCCACCGAACATCGCCTTCACCGCGCCGGTGCGCGGGTCGATCGCGACGAGCGCCGCGGCGGGGCCGCTCGGGTCCTTCAGCACCTCCTCGATCGCCTCGCGCGCCTTCGTCTGGAGGTCGAGGTCGATCGTCGTGTTCACCTCGAGCCCTCCGCCGAAGACGCGCTCCGGCGAGCCGTAGTGGCTCACGAGCTGATCGGTCACGTAGTTGACGAAGTACGCTGCCGGCCCGTGCGTGCCCGGCAAGTGGACGTCGGCGGGCTTCGGCAGCGGCGCGGCGTTTGCCTTCCGCTGCTCACCGCGCGTGATCCGGCCCTGGTCGAAGAGCAGCTGAAGCACGTAGGCGCGTCGTTCCCGAGCCGCGGCGGGATGCTGCGCCGGGTCGTAGAACGTGGGGCTCCGCGGCAACCCGGCGAGCAGCGCAGCCTGGGGCAGCGTGAGCTCGTCTGCGCTCTTGTCGAAATACGTCCGGGCCGCCTGGAGGATCCCGTAGGCGCCGTTTCCGAAGTAGATCGTGTTGAGGTACGCGGTGAGGATTCGGTCCTTCGACCACCGCTGGGAGAGCTGCCAGGCGAGCGCCGCCTCGCGAACCTTCCGCGCGATTGTGTCCTCGTTCCGGCTGTAGGCGTTCTGCACGTACTGCTGCGTGATCGTGGAGCCGCCCTCGACGACGCTCTTGCTGCGGATGTCCTCCCAGAGCGCGCGCATGATCCCGTGCACGTCGACGCCCTTGTGCTCGTAGAACCGCTTGTCCTCGAC